>JANLQQ010000175.1:0-34303 GCA_031367905.1 Novosphingobium sp. | reverse complement strand
GCGCGTTCCGCTTTATGTCGAGCCCTTCGCTCCATGCCCGCCCTGGCCAATCCTCGATCCGGACCCCGGTCGCTTCAATCGGCCTCCGTGGAACAATTGTTGAGGGTGTTGTCGGCAAGGATGCAATCGGGATCGCTCGCCGGGAGGGAGCAATAACCGGGGCTTTTACTGCTGACGAGGAGACCGCTACACTGATCGTGCTGCGCGGTCCGGGCCGGAACGCTCAGGGCCAGATAGTTCAGGGCGCGATTGATGTGACCGCCAATGGCGTGACCATTCCGCTTGAGGAGGGTGGGCTGGCAGTCTTCATTCCTGGGCCCGACCAGGCGCCGATCGGACCGTTCCGGATATCGGACAGGGGGCTTGGGCGGCTGCAACTGCTGCTGCGCCTGCTTCCGGCACGCGGAGATCGGATGAAGCGGATCCCGGATCCGCTGACCGACCGTCAGTTTGAAGAAATCCGGCGGGGGCAGGACGGTTGCTCTGGTACGCAGTGTTGAGAGCGAACCAGCCTTACGCGATGAGGGCTATAAAAAAATTGGCTCCCCGAGTAGGATTCGAACCTACGACCAAGTGATTAACAGTCACCTACTCTACCGCTGAGCTATCGGGGAGCGGCCCAGTCTCCCGGGAAGTTGCGCCTATACCAGCGCCCGGTGGTTTGGCAAGTGGGCGGCGGAGGCTTTTTTAGACTTGGAACTGTTCAGCGAAGATCCGCTCTTCCAGACTCTGGCCCGGATCGAACAGCAACGTCAGCTGCTGCTCCCGCGCGACAGCGATCTTGACCGCCAGGATATCGCGCAGTTCCTTCTGGTCTGCTACCGCAGCAACCGGGCGTTTCTCGGGATCGAGCACGCGAAACTCGATCTCGTAATGCTCGGGCAGAATGGCCCCACGCCAACGCCGCGGGCGAAACGGGCTGATCGGGGTTAGCGCGAGCATGGCCGAGCCGAGCGGGAGGATCGGGCCATTGGCTGAGAGGTTATAGGCAGTCGACCCCGCGGGCGTCGCCACCAGAACACCATCGCAAAACAGCTCCGGAATGCGGACTTTGCCGTTGACGGCGACTTCAAGCTTCGCGGTCTGGCGGGTTTCGCGCAGCAGCGAGACTTCGTTGATCGCCCAGAAGGTCTGGTGCTTGCCGTTGCCGGTCGTCGCAGTCATTGCCAGCGGGGCGACGGCGATCACTTTGGCCCGGGTGACTCGCTCGCAGATCGTGCGGCTGCTTTTCTGTTTGTTCATCAGGAAGCCGACGGTGCCAAGGTTAAGGCCATAAGCGGGGATTACCCGGCCTGCATCCAGCATCTGGTGCAGTGTTTGCAACATAAAGCCGTCGCCGCCCAGCACCACGACCACCTCGGCTTCATCAAGCGGAACAAACGCGTGGTTGGCGCGAAGCACTGCTGCAGCCTCGTTCGCGCGGGGCGTAGGTGAGGCGAGCAGGGCAAGGCGGCTTAGTTTGGGCATAAGGCTGTGCGCGCTCAATATGATGCGCCGCGCCGCTTGGCAATGAATTGGAAGGAGCTTTGCGTTATGGCCGCGATGATGAGCGCCGCACAACCTGACGATACGCCCGCTGATTTGGGCGCGAGCCGCGATGCGGTGACTGGCTTGCCCGGGCGCGAAGCGGCGCAGCAGCGGCTGGGGGAATGGCTGGCGGCGGAAACGCCCGCCCATGCGCTGCTGATTGGGTTGCGGCGGTTTGACGCGGTAAATCTGGCCTATGGCACTGCGGCCGGCGATGCTGCGCTGGCTGAAGTGGCAGCGCGCCTCAAGCATTTTGCTGCCAAGGAGCTCGACGGGCCGTGGCTTGCAGCGCGCGGCGGCGGCGGACAATTCCTGCTGATCGCCAGTGAGGCTTGCAGCCGTGAGCGGTGGCAGCTGTTGGCGGGGCAGCTGGTAGAGGTGATCGCCCGGCCGATCGCCAGCAGCGGCGGCACCACGCTGCGCCTCTCGCCGCGTGCCGCCATGCTCCGCGCGCTGGCGGAGGAGAATGCGGATTCGGTGCTCGACCGGCTGGCCCAGACGCTGTCCAGCCTGATGGACCAGCCCAGTCGCCGCCTGCTGTGGGCCGATGGTGAAGCGACCCGCCTTGGCCGCAGCGCCGTCCAGCTTGAGGCAGATCTGCTGACCGCGATTGACCGCGACGAGATCGAGATTCTCTATCAGCCGCAGTTTGCCTGTGCTGATGATCGGCTGGTAGGTGCAGAGGCTTTGGCTCGCTGGAACCACCCCACTCTGGGCCGGATCGGTGCTGCCGCGCTGTTCGCCATTGCCGAACGGAGCGATCACATTGCCCAGCTTTCCCGCCATATTGCGCAGGCCGCGCTGGCCGGGGCGGCCGCCTGGCCGGATGGTCTGCGCCTGTCGCTTAATGTCACCCCCAATGATCTGGCAATTTCCGATTACGCAGGCGAGCTGGCGGAGCTGGTAGCGTCCAGTGGTTTTTCTGCGACACGGCTGACTCTGGAGGTAACCGAACAGGTGCTGTTGTCCGATATCCAGCAGGCGGCGCAAACTCTGGGGCTGCTGGCCGCACAGGGAATGCGGATCGCGCTGGATGATTTCGGCGCGGGGTTCTGCAACTTCCGTTACCTCAAGCTGCTCCCCCTCGATTATCTCAAACTCGATCGCAGCATGATCGACGGGGTGGCCGGCGATCCGCGCGATCGGGCGGTTCTGCGCGCGATTATCGCGATGGCCGGGGCGCTCGATCTGCAGGTCATCGCCGAGGGGATCGAGAGTGAGGCCCAGCGCGAACTGGCGCTGCGCGAAGGCTGCGCATTTTACCAGGGGTTTCTGAGGGCTCAGCCGATGAGCGCCAGCGATTTCGTCGCACTGTCGTGCCAGAGCTAGCGTCAGGACCTGTTAGCCGCACCTTCGAGGCGGTGTAAGAAAATGGTTTTGTGCGGGGCAAACGGGCGAGATTGCTACGCCAAACCGGGTTGCTCGCGCACCTGAGGCAAGTTGACACATTTTCGACACATTTTAAGGTGCAACCCTTGCCTATTGGCTCCCGCCCGCCGATAGACTTTCCATGCAACCAGATAACACCGGTTCTCCTGCTCCGCTTGACCGTATTCAGCAAAACATGCTTGCCTCCGGCGAACGGCTGCTGCTCAACTGGCTCTGCGCGCGGATGCCATCGTGGGTGACCCCGGATAAACTTACCGGCTTTGGCGTGTTCGGGGCGCTGATCGTCTTTGTTGGCTACGCGCTCAGCGGCTATCAGATGAACACATTGTGGCTCGTGATTCTGGGTTACGCGATGCAATGGTTCGGGGATTCGATGGACGGCAGCCTGGCCCGCTGGCGCAAGATCGAGCGGCCCAAATACGGCTATTTCATCGATCACAGTGTCGATGGGCTGGTGATCTTCCTGATCCTTGGCGGGATGGGGCTCAGCCCTTACGTCCGGCTCGATGTGGCGCTGCTGGCTTTGACCGGTTATTTGCTGCTGTCGATCCATGCCTACCTGTCGGCCCGCGTGCTGGGTGAGCTCAAGCTCTCCTACCTGTTCGGCGGCCCGACCGAGCTGCGCTTCGTGCTGATCGGGCTGACGCTGGCGATGATGTGGCAAGGCGCAGGCCCAGGCTGGTTTGCGCCGTACTCCGGGTTCGACCTATTCGTCGGCGCAGTCGCAGCGCTGCTGATCGGGCTGTTTATCAAGCAGACACTGGTCACCGGCCGGCGGCTTGACCTGATGGAGCGGCCGCGGGATCGGTAGGCGAGGGGGAACCAAACTTACGGCTTAAGCGGGCTTACCGATCCAGGCCTCATGTCTTCACACCTCGAATCTGAGCACCTGTAACGCCGCCTTGTTGGTCGGTGCCAACAAGAAGCTTCCCTAATCACGTTGACACTGCACTAATTTCTAAAGCCGCTCCTCTTCAGGGGAAGGGACAGGCTGGGCCCTTCATCGTTGTGGCTTTCGTCGTCCCCGGCTTGACCGGGGACCGCTGGCCTCGTCGATGCAACCTCGGAATGATGAGGCCAGCGGTCCCGGATCGAGTCCGGGACGACGTTATTTTGCCGCTTTGCGCGCGATCACACTCAGGCCCTTGGTTAGCTGGAACAGCCCGTTGAGCCGCGCGGCCGGATCGCTCCAGGCGCGGGTTACGGCCAGCTTGTTGTCGGGGCGCAGTTTGATGGTACCTTGCAGCCGCTCGGCATAGGCGATCAGTCCGAGCGGATCGGGGAATGTGTCACCCTGAAAGCTTACCAGCGTGCCCTTCGCGCCGACATCGATCTTCGAGATATTGGCGAGGATCGCCTGACGCTTGATCTCGATCAGCTTGATCAGATTGGCGGTCGGCTGCGGCAGCGGCCCGAAACGGTCAATCATTTCGGCCGACAGCGATTCGATATCGGCCTGATCCTCGGCATCGTTGAGGCGGCGGTAGAGCGCCATTCGCACGGTCAGGTCCGGCACGTAGCTCTCAGGAATCATGATCGGGGCATCGACGGTGATCTGCGGGCTGAGCGAATGGCGTTCCTTGGCGAGGCCCATCTCGCCCGCCTTGGCCGCCAATATCGCGTCCTCCAGCATGGATTGATAAAGCTCGAAACCAACCTCGCGGATATGGCCGGATTGCTCATCGCCCAGCAAATTGCCCGCGCCGCGAATGTCCAGATCGTGGCTGGCAAGCTGGAACCCGGCACCCAGCGAATCCAGATCACCCAATACTTTCAGGCGCTTCTCGGCAACTTCTGGCAATTGCTGATCGGCCGGCGTGGTCAAATAGGCATAGGCGCGCAGCTTGGCCCGGCCGACCCGGCCGCGCAGCTGGTAGAGTTGTGCCAGGCCGAACCGATCCGCGCGATGGATGATGATGGTGTTGGCGGAGGGAATATCGAGGCCGCTTTCAACGATGGTTGTGGAGAGCAGCACCTCATATTTCTTTTCATAGAACGAGCTCATCCGCTCTTCGACTTCGCTCGGGCTCATCTGGCCGTGAGCGCTGACGAACCGCACTTCGGGGACGGTATTCCGCAGCCATTCCTCGACATCTGCCATATCGGCGATCCGCGGCACGACGATGAAGCTTTGCCCGCCGCGGTGATGTTCGCGCAGCAACGCCTCGCGCATCACCATATCGTCCCATTCCATCACATAGGTCCGCACCGCGAGGCGATCGACCGGCGGGGTCTGGATGGTGGAAAGCTCGCGCAGGCCCGACATCGCCATCTGCAGCGTGCGCGGAATCGGCGTGGCGGTGAGGGTGAGGACATGGACGTTGGCGCGCAGTTGCTTGAGCGCTTCCTTGTGATTGACCCCAAAGCGTTGCTCCTCATCGACGATAACCAGGCCGAGGTGCTTGAACTTGACCGATTTGGAGAGGATCGCATGGGTGCCAATGACGATATCGACGGTGCCATCGGTCAGCCGGTCGCGGGTGGAGTTGGCCTCCTTGGGCGGGACCAGCCGAGACAACCGCCCGATATTGAGCGGGAACCCGGCAAACCGCTCAACGAAATTGCTGAAGTGCTGGCGGGCGAGCAGCGTTGTCGGGGCGACGATCGCCACTTGCTGCCCTGACATGGCCGCAACAAACGCGGCGCGCAGGGCAACCTCGGTCTTGCCGAAGCCGACATCGCCGCAAACCAGGCGGTCCATCGGGCGGCCGGCGGCCAGATCCTCTAGCACCTCCTCGATCGCGCGTTCCTGATCCTCGGTCTCGTCCCACGGGAAGCGATCGACGAACTGGTCATAGCTCGCGCTATCCGCCTCGATTACCGTGGCCTGACGCAGCGCGCGCAAGGCGGCGGTCTTGAGCAGCTCATGCGCGATTGCGCGGATCCGCTCTTTCAGGCGGCTCTTGCGCTTTTGCCAGCCTTCGCCGCCGAGCCGGTCGAGCCCGACCATCTCGCTGCCGGTGCCATAGCGGCTGAGCACGTCGATGTTCTCGACCGGGATATACAGCTTGTCGCCGCCGGCATAGCTCAGCATCACGCAGTCATGCGGGCTGTTGCCGACCGGGATCGATTGCAAGCCCTCATAGCGGCCGATCCCGTGGTCCATATGGACCACCAGATCGCCCGGCCCCAGTGCGGACAGTTCAGCAAGGAAGGCATCGGCGCTTTTGCGGCGTTTCTTGCGGCGGACCAGTCGGTCACCCAGAATATCCTGCTCGGTGACCAGCTCCAGCTCGTCATTGGCGAACCCGGCTTCGAGCGGGAGGACCAACGCGACGGGCAGGCCTTTTGCGGCGAGGCCTAACGCTTCCTGCCAATTCTCCGCCATGATCGGCGCAGGTTTCACTGCCTCGCCCAGGATTGCCGCGATGCGCGCGCGGCTGCCGGTGGAATAGGCAGCGATGATCGCCTTCTTGCCGCGCTTGGCCGCGCCGGTCAGATATTTCGCGGCGGCTTCATAGACATTATCGCCGCGGGCGCGCTCGGGCGTGAAATCGCGGCCCGACGTAAAGCCGAAATCGAGCACAGCGGCGCTTTCCGGCTGGGCGAAAATATCGGCGCGGTGGATCGGGTGCGATTTGAGCGCGTCGTCCAGATCGCCGCGCGCCAGATAAAGCGCGGCCGGTTCGAGCGGGCGATAGCTTCCAGCGGCTTTTCCCGAGGTTTCGCTGCGCGCCGCAAAATAATCGGCAATATCGCCCAGCCGCTCATCCGCCGCGCCAAGCGCCGCGCTGTCGATCACCAGGACATCATCGGCCGAAAAATGATCGAACAGCGGGACCAGCCGTTCCTCGAACAAGGGCAGCCAATGCTCCATTCCCGCCAGCCGCCGTCCGTCGCTGACCGCCTGATACAGCGGGTCGCCGGTGGCATTGGCGCCAAACAGTTCACGATAGCGGGTGCGGAACCGCTTGACCGACTCTTCATCCAGCAAGGCTTCGCTGGCCGGGAGCAGCAGATGCTGATCCAGCACCCCGGTCGAGCGCTGGCTGCCCGGATCGAACAGCCGCAGCGTTTCCAGCTCGTCGCCGAAGAAATCGAGCCTGAGGCCACTTTCCAGCCCTGAGGGGAAGATGTCGAAGATCGAACCGCGCACCGCATATTCGCCCGCATCGACCACCGTATCGGTGCGCGAATAGCCCTGCCGCTGGAGCAACGCGATCAGGCTCTCGCGGGGGAACTCCATCCCCGGTTTGAGCAGCCGGACCGATTCGCGCACCCGAAACGGGGTCTGGACCCGCTGGAGCAGGGCGTTGATCGTGGTGACCAGCAGCTGTGGCCCGGCCGGCGCCGCTTGCAGCCGGTGCAGCGCGGACAGCCGCCGCGCACTCACTGACAAGGCCGGGCTGGCGCGATCATAGGGCAGGCAGTCCCACGCCGGTAGCTCGATCACTTCCAGCTCGGGCGCGAAATAGGCGGCGGTTTCGCTGACGCTGCGCATCGCCGCTTCGTCGGCCGCGATGAACACAGCGCGCGATTTTGTGGCGCGGGCCAGATCGGCGAGCACCAGCGGCTGCGCCCCCCGGGCCAGCGAGGCGAGGGTGAGCGGCGTCTTGGCGACAAGGATACGGGAAAGATCGGGCATGGTTGAAGCGAGCGGCCTTAAGCCGTCAGCGCGGGATTTCAACGTAATCGAGGCGCTGCATCAAGACCATCTGCGCTCCGGCATATTCGGACGGAACTGCCTGAGTCCCCAGCGCCCAGGCCATGATGTCAACATCATCTTCCTCGATCAGCGCCTCAAACCAGACGGTCGCAGCCTCGTCCCAATCGCGGTGATAGCGATCGAACAGTCCGCCGATCATATAGTCCGCCTCACGCGTGCCACGGTGCCAGGCGCGAAACTGGATGCGGCGCAGTCTGTTGGCGGCGGAGTGATCGGCTGTAGTCATGCCGGGCGCGTTAGGGGAGGGCGTCGACCGAGACAAGTCCCGGATGGGGCCTTTGCCGGGACCTATTTGCTGCGTAATGCAGCGATAATCTCAGGCCCTTGTCGGCCGGTCAGATCCTTGTCGAGTTCACCGAGCAGCTTCTGCTTCAGCTGGCCGTGATAGTGGCGGCGCATTTCGCCGAGCGCTCGCGGCGATGCGATGACGACCAGATCGTCAAGCTTGTGGCTCAGGACCTGCTCGTTGAGCCATTCCGTTGCGGCGATGGCGTGCACATCTTCCGCTACTTGCCGATCATCGTGATTGCCAGGCACCGAACGATGCGAAGCCCCGCTATGGTTGCGGACATCAAGCTTGGGGCTGGGCTCAGCGACCAGTTCAGGTTCGCCTTCATTACCGGCATTGCGGAACAATTCGAACTTATCGCCATCGACCAGCGCGACAACAGTTCCATGAGGCAACAACATTTCTTTCTCCTCCAAACACCTTCGGATCCGAAGGCTATAACTGCTGGCGAAGCACTTCGGGGCCGGTCCCGTCCATGTGTTGCATCAATTTTGGCGAAATTGCCGCGCGACCGGGTTAAGAGCACTGCCAATGCGTCCCGATCGGCTCAATCCCCTGTTCGTTTCCGCTGACAGCCTGAAGGGCGTCGGCCCGGGCCTCGCGCGCCCGCTGGAGAAGCTGGGGCTGACCCGGGTGCGCGACTTCATCTATCATTTGCCCGACCGGTTTGTGCAGCGCCGGGCGGTCGCCAATCTCGATGAGGCGAGCGTGGGGGAAAATGTCGTCATCCAGCTCACCCCGATCGAATATCGCAGCGCGGCGGCGCGCGGACCGTTCCGGGTTCTGGCGAGCGACGCCATCGGTAACATCTGCTCGCTCACCTATTTTGGACGCAATGGCGGCTGGGCCAAGAAATCGCTGCCGCTGGGCGAGCCGCGCTGGATCGCCGGACGACTCGATCAGTTTGGCCAGACCCTGCAGATCGTCCACCCCGATCATATTGCCGAAGAAGGCGGGGCTGCGCTAGGCACGCTGTGCGAGCCAGTTTATCCGCTGTCCGACGGGCTGACCCAAGGGCGCACTGCGGCGCTGGTCCAGCAGGCGTTGGGGTCTTTGTCCGAACTGCCAGAATGGATCGAGCCGACGCTGATGGCCAAACTGCAATGGCCGGGGTGGCAAGATGCATTGGTGCTGGCTCATCGGGGTGAGCATCCCGCCGCGCGCGATCGGCTTGCCTATGACGAGCTGCTCGCCAACAGCTTGGCCCTGATGCTGGTGCGTGACGCCAATCGTGCCCGGATCGGCACGCCCTTGGCTGGTGACGGTCAGTTGCGGGCCAAGCTGACGCTGCCTTTCGCCCTGACCGGCGCACAGCGGCGTTCGATTGCCGAGATCGAGGGCGATATGGCGCAGGGCGCGCCGATGCTGCGGCTGCTGCAGGGCGATGTCGGCTCGGGCAAGACGGTGGTGGCGCTGGAGGCGATGCTGATCGCGGTGGAAGCAGGCGCGCAGGCCGCGCTGCTCGCGCCGACCGAAATCCTCGCCCGGCAGCACCATGCAACCCTGACCCGGATGCTGGCTGGGACCGGGGTGACGATTGCGCTGCTGACCGGCCGGGACAAGGGCCGGGCGCGTGAATCGATCCTGATGGGGCTGCTGGATGGCAGCATCGACATCTGCATCGGCACTCATGCGATTTTTCAGGAAGCGGTCGCCTATAAACACCTCGCGCTGGTGGTGATCGACGAGCAGCACCGCTTCGGCGTCGGCCAGCGGTTGATGTTGACGCAAAAAGGGAGGCGCACCCCGCATTGTCTGGCGATGACTGCCACCCCGATCCCGCGCACGCTGACGCTGGCGCAATATGGCGAGATGGACGTCAGCCGCCTTGATGAAATGCCTCCCGGACGCCAGGCAATCGATACGCGGGTGGTGGCGCTGGAACGGATCGGCGATGTGACCAGCGGGATGGAACGGCATCTGGCCGGTGGCGGGCAGGCCTATTGGGTCTGTCCGATGGTCCGCGAGAGTGAGACCGACGATATTGCCGCCGCCGAGGCACGGTTTGCGGTGCTGAAACAGCGCTTCGGCGATACCGTGGTGCTGGTCCACGGCCAGCTTCGGCCCGAGATCAAGGACGCCGCGATGGAGCGTTTTTCAAGCGGCGCGGCGCAACTGCTGGTAGCGACCACGGTGATCGAGGTCGGCGTCGATGTGCCGAATGCCACGCTGATGGTGATCGAACAGGCTGAACGGTTTGGTCTGGCCCAACTGCACCAGCTGCGCGGCCGGGTCGGGCGGGGCGAGGGCAAATCGGTCTGCCTGCTGCTGCGCGGCGGGGCGATGTCGGAAACCGCGCGCGAGCGGCTGGCTTTGATGCGTGAGACGCAGGACGGGTTTGTGCTGGCGGAGGAAGATTTGCGGCTGCGCGGCGGGGGCGAGCTGCTCGGCACAAGGCAATCAGGGGATACGCCGTTCCAGGTTGCCTCGCTGGAGCAGATTTCCCGGCTTTTGCCCTTGGCGCATGATGACGCGCGGCTGTTGATCGAGCGCGACGGCGGTCTAGCGTCCCCGCGCGGAGAGGCGGCGCGGCTGCTGCTGTACCTGTTTGAGCGCGACTGGGGCGTGCAACTGCTGCGGGGAGGGTGATTTCTGACCTCAGCATCACCGTCATCCTGAACTTGTTTCAGGACCCATCGTGCCACCCGCGCAGAGTCCGAATGGAAGGCGAAATGGGTCCTGAAACAAGTTCAGGATGACGGTGGGTGGATATGCGAAGTTGCCCAGCGCTTACGCTTGGCAAAATTGGCGAAAATTGGTCGGGGAAAGAGGATTCGAACCTCCGGCCCCTGCCTCCCGAAGACAGTGCTCTACCAGGCTGAGCTATTCCCCGACCGTGCTTGACCATCCGAAGATGGCCGAGGCAGGAGCGCGGCTATAGTCAGCGATGTGCGGGGTGGCAAGCGGCCATTCGCTTGTTTAGGGTGGCGGGATGGCCACCATTCCCATCCGTGCTGATTCTCCTGAGACACGACATTGGGAGCAGCAATATCTCGATCTGATGCGCCGGATCTGGGAGCAGGGGGACGAGCGGTTGGACCGCACCGGGATCGGCACACGTTCGCTGTTCGGTGCGGAAATGCGGTTTGATTTATCAGGCGGCAAGATGCCGCTGCTTTCGACCAAGCGGGTCTTCTGGAAAACCGCGACCCGCGAGATGCTGTGGTTCCTGACGGGCGATACCAATATCCGCGAGCTGTGCGCGCAAGGCGTGCAGATCTGGACAGATTGGCCACTTGATCGCTACGCCCGCGAAACCGGGGAGACGACCACCCGCGAGGAGTTCTCCGCCCGGATTGTCGCGGATGCGGCTTTTGCAAAGGAATGGGGCGATCTGGGCCCGGTCTATGGCAAGCAATGGACCGACTGGCCGGTGTATGAGTCTGCCGGAGACGGACTTTACCGCCGCCGCGCGCACGGCGTGAATCAGGTTGCCGATGTGGTCCGTAGCCTGCGTGAAAACCCGGGCAGCCGCCGCCATATCATCGAGGGCTGGAACGTCGCCGAGCTTGACGCGATGGCGCTGCCGCCGTGTCACAAAACCTACCAGTTCCATGTTAGCGGCCAAGGGGCGGACCGCCGCCTCAATGGCTTGCTCTATCAGCGCAGCTGCGATCTGGGGCTGGGCTTTGCGTTCAACGCGTGGAGTGCCGCGCTGCTGGTCTGTATGTTGGCGCAGCAGAGCGGGCTGGAGCCGGGCGAACTGGTGTGGATGGGCGGCGATGTACACCTCTATCTCAACCACGCAGCACTGGTGGAAGAACAGCTCAGCCGGACGCCCTCTGGCCAGGCTCGAATGGCAATCATCCGCCAGCCGACCAGTATTTTCGACTACCGGATCGAGGACTTTGAGGTGAGCGATTATGCCCCTCAGCCTCATATCGCGGCGCCGGTAGCAGTCTAGTTGACGGTTGGGCGACTTTGAAATAATATAACACTCACGTATAACATTGCTTCCTTGCGAGTCACCAAGCAGCAGAAGCGGGAGAGCGCAGCATGGCCGATCGGCCTGACCCTACCCAGTCAGTTCGCGGCAATCTGCCGCCACTGTCGTTGCACGTTCCCGAGCCCAGGTTCCGCCCCGGTGACGTCGTCGATTACTCGCATCTGCCGATCCCGCCCGCCGGCGCGCAAGCGCGCCCTGATGAGGCTTGTGCAGCGTCCGAAACCAATTCGCTTTGCACCGATATGATCCGCGTTCTGGACGAGGATCACCGCGCGGTCGGCCCGTGGGATCCCAAACTTGATCCCGATACGTTGCGGCGGATCTTGCGGACCATGGCACTGACCCGCGCGTTCGATGACCGGATGTATCGCGGCCAGCGGCAGGGCAAGACCAGCTTCTACATGAAGTGCACCGGCGAAGAGGCCACCTCGGTCGCCTCGGCCTATGCGCTGGCGAGCGATGACATGGTGTTTCCCAGCTATCGCCAGCAGGGCATTTTGATCGCGCGCGGCTATCCGCTGACCGAGATGGTCAACCAGATCTACTCGAACCGGGCGGACAAGCTGAAAGGCCGCCAGCTGCCGATCATGTATTCCAGCCGCGAGCACAATTTCTTCACGATCAGCGGAAATCTGGCGACCCAGCTGCCACAGGCGGTGGGCTGGGCGATGGCCTCTGCCTCCAAGGGCGACACAAGGATCGCCACCGCCTGGGTGGGAGAAGGTTCGTCCGCCGAGGGTGATTTCCACGCCGCGATGATGTTCGCTACCGTCTATAACGCCCCGGTGATCGTCAATGTGGTCAACAACCAATGGGCAATCTCGAGCTTTTCGGGCTTTGCCGGGGCCGAGCGGACGACCTTTGCGGCGCGCGCGATCGGCTATGGGATGGCCGGGCTGCGCGTGGATGGCAATGATGCGCTGGCGGTCTATGCGGCGGCACGCTGGGCTGCGAACCGCGCGCGGGCCAACCTGGGCCCAACCCTGATCGAGCATTTCACCTACCGCGCCGAAGGTCATTCCACCTCGGACGATCCGACCCAGTACCGCTCGGCGCAGGAGCGCGAGGAATGGCCGCTGGGCGATCCGGTAATGCGGCTCAAACGTCACCTGATCGCGCTGGGTGAATGGTCGCTTGAACAGCACGCGGCGATGGATCTTGAACTGGTCGAGCAAGTGAAGCTGGCGACCAAGGAGGCCGAAAGGAACGGCATCCTCGGCCACGGCCTGCACCATCCGTTCCACACCATGTTCGAGGATGTGTTCGAGGAACTACCGTGGCACCTTGAGGAACAGGCCGACCAGGCGATCCGCGAGCGGGAAACCAAATGGCCGGGCTGGAAAGAGTCATGAGCTTGGGCGAAGCCCCTATCCGCCGCCTCAATATGATTGAGGCGATCAACGATGCGCTCGACATCATGCTGGCCCGCGATCCCGATGTGATCGTGTTTGGCGAAGACGTCGGTTATTTCGGCGGGGTGTTCCGCGCGACTCACGGGCTTCAGAAGAAGCACGGCAAGACCCGTGTGCTCGATACGCCGATCAACGAATGCGGGATCATTGGCGCCGCCGTTGGCATGGGGGCTTACGGCCTGCGTCCGGTGCCGGAAATCCAGTTCGCTGACTACATCTATCCCGGGCTAGATCAGCTTGTCTCGGAAGCCGCGCGGTTGCGTTACCGCTCGGCCGGCGAATTCATCGCGCCGATGACGGTGCGCTCGCCCTTTGGTGGCGGGATCTTTGGCGGACAAACCCACAGCCAGAGCCCGGAGGCGCTGTTCACGCATGTTGCGGGGCTGAAAACAGTCATCCCGGCCACGCCCTATGATGCCAAGGGGCTGCTGATTGCCGCGATTGAAGATAATGATCCGGTGATGTTTTTCGAACCCAAGCGGATCTACAACGGCCCGTTCAACGGCTATTATGACAAGCCGGTTGAGCCGTGGGCCAAGCACGCGGACAGCGAGGTGCCCGAAGGCTACTACAGGATCCCGCTGGGCAAAGCGCGGATCGTGCGCGAGGGCGAGGCGCTGACGGTACTGGCCTATGGCACGATGATCCATGTCGCCGAAGCGGTGCTGCGCGAAAAGGGGATCGATGCCGAAATCATCGATCTGCGCACGCTGGTTCCGCTCGATATCAAAGCGATCGAAACCTCGGTCGCCAAGACCGGCAAGTGCCTGATCATCCACGAGGCGACGCGGACGTCGGGCTTTGGCGCAGAGCTCTCCGCGCTGGTTCAGGAGCGCTGCTTTTACCACCTCGAAGCCCCGATCGAGCGGGTGACGGGTTTTGACACTCCCTATCCACACAGCCTTGAATGGGCGTATTTCCCGGGACCCGTCCGCATTGGCGAGGCGGTGGACCGGCTGATGAAGGCTTGAGACAGATGGCACGTTACACCTTCAAATTACCCGACATCGGTGAAGGTATCGCCGAGGCGGAAATCGTCGCCTGGCATGTCAAGATTGGCGACCGGATCGAAGAAGACGACCGTGTGGCCGACATGATGACCGACAAGGCCACGGTCGAGATGGAGAGCCCGGTTTCGGGCACCGTGATCGAAGTGGCGGGCGAGGTTGGCGATGTAATCGCGATCGGCTCGGCCTTGGTGGTGATCGAGACTGAGGGCGAGGGTGAGGGTGGCGCGGGTCCTTCGACAAGCTCAGAAGATAATATTTCCCAAACCCCGTTCGTGTCGAGCCCCTCGGCTTCGCTCGGGATAAACTTCGGCAAAACAGCCGAAGTCGAGACTCCAAGCACGACGTCCGAACCGCAACCAGACCCAGCTCAACCTTTGCCTCAGCGTGTCTCGACTTCGCTCGACACGAACGGAGGTGGAGGGAAGGTTCTAGCTTCTCCAGCAGTCCGCCAGCGCGCTAGCGAACTCGGGATCGATCTCGCGCAGGTCAAACCCGCCGAGGACGGCCGCGTGCGCCATTCCGATCTCGACGCCTTTCTGGCCTACAGCGCAGGCGGCGGTTTCCGTCCGGCAGGCGGCAAACGGGCGGATGAATCGATCAAAATCATCGGCCTGCGCCGCCGGATTGCCGAGAACATGGCGGCCGCCAAGCGCAACATCCCGCACTTCACCTATGTCGAGGAATGCGACGTTACCGCGCTCGAGGAAATGCGCGCCCAGCTCAATTCTGCGCGGGACCAGAAGCCCAAGCTGACCATGCTGCCGCTGCTGATTGCGGCCATCTGCAAGGCGCTGCCAGTTTTCCCGATGATCAACGCCCGCTATGATGACGAGGCCGGGATCGTCACCCGCGATGGTGCGGTGCATCTGGGCATGGCGACGCAGACGGACGGCGGCTTGATGGTGCCGGTGATCCGCGATGCGCAAAGCCGCAATCTGTGGCAGCTTGCGCGTGAGATCACCCGACTGGCGCAGGCCGCCCGCAATGGCACCGCCAAGAGCGAGGAACTGTCAGGCTCAACTCTCACCATAACCTCGCTGGGCGCGCTCGGCGGGGTGGCGACCACCCCGGTGATCAACCGGCCGGAAGTGGCGATTATCGGCCCCAACCGGATCGTTGAGCGGCCGATGTTCGTGGCTGACGGCATGGGAGGAGAACGGATCGAAAAGCGCAAGCTGATGAATATCTCGATCAGCTGTGATCACCGGGTGGTCGATGGCTGGGATGCGGCGAGCTTCGTCCAGGCGGTCAAGCGGCTGCTGGAAACACCGGTTCTGCTGCTGGCTGACTGATCAGCGCACAATCGCGCTGTAGGCGATCCGGCCTGAGCCTTTGGCAGCCGTCATTGGCGCGACTCGCCAGCGGACGTGGGTCACATCCTCGGGCGTTGCCATACGGGTTCCGATCCTGAGCTTGGCGAGCTTGCCCCAACTGCGGCCGCCGTCGACCGAGACTTCCTCATCCCCATTGGCACTGCCCTGAAAATAGACCGATTGGGGCAGGGGATTGGTGACGACGAAGCCGCCGCCGCCGCCAAGGCGGTACCAGTTCACCACATAGACCACCCGGTCACCTGGGCTGAGGCGCTGCGCCGGCTCGAGGCTGCGGGCGCTGCCAGGCGTAGTCCGCTCAACAAATACAGCGCTGTCCAATGCGATCGCTGGTGCAGCGAAGCTGACGCCCGGCGCGACCAGAGCCAGCAAACCGACATAATACGCGCAGTTCCAGCGGATGGTCACTTCATTATGCCCCCATTACGTCCGAGCCCAGACCTTGTGAGGATGCTTTTGCCAGCGAGGTGCAAACGAATGGTTAACCACAACTTGCGCCAATCACGAACGCAGTCGAACCCGGCGGCTGAAACTCGGCATTTCGGCGGTTTACAACGCTATGCCGATTGCCTTGGCTCTGGCTTGGATCGGCAGTTGACAGCGCGGTTGACAGCCTTGGCACACTGCCTTAGTGGCGCGGCTCCCCAAGGGGTGCGCGCCCAGGATATGCGGGTGTAGCTCAGTTGGTTAGAGCGTCGGCCTGTCACGCCGAAGGTCGCGGGTTCGAGCCCCGTCACTCGCGCCACTTGGGGGATTTACCAGACATTTTGAGCCTGAATGGCGCGCCTTAACCGGCGCGCGAGGCTTGATTTCTAGCCCCAGCGACCGGTTTCCATCCAGATCAGGAAGCGCTTGAGCGGCAACAACCAGACGACGCCCAGCACCAGGTACAGCGGCATTTGCAGCAGGGCTGGCCAGCCCGCGATGTGCGGCGCAATGAACTGGGCGATCGCCAGGCCATAAGTCATCAAGGCAATCAACAGCAGCAGTACGCCTAGCGGGATCCGCCAGGTTGGTTCACGGTGCATCAGGTGTCTTTCTCATAAAGCCGGGTGTTTCATAAAACCGGGTCGGGGTGACCACGGCTGCCAAATGACGATCATGCGGCTGGTTGGGCAGCGCTTCAACCTTCTGGCAATCCCACGCTAAGCCGATTGCCAGAGCATCTGGCTGGGCTTCAAGCCAGCGATCATAATGACCTCCGCCCTGTCCCAACCGCTCACCCCGAACGGTGAAACCGATCAGGGGCACAAATATGACGTCGGGGATCACTTCTCCCGCATTTGCAGATGGCTGCAGGGCACCGTAGGGATCGGGAGCCAGCAAATCGGCGTAGGGAGCACTCCACAGCCTGAACCGCATCGCAGCGCCACGCTGCGCGAACCATGGCAGGGCGATGGGAAAGCCGCGTTCGTGAAACCACTGCGCATAGGCGGCGGTCGGCGCTTCATGCGGCGTGGCGTGGTAAAGGCCAATGGTCGCACCCTGCGGGATCATCGCCAGCAGCGGGGCAGGGGGGTGACGAAACACCAGCCCGCTGATCGATGTAGGAAGAGCCTCAACCGCAGAGCGTCGCTTCGCCTTCAGCTCTTTGCGTAACACCTGCTTCTCGTCCACGCAAAGAGCCTCGCAGAATTCGGGTGACGGGACCACCATGGGCCGTTGCCGGGAAATCCACTGACGCGCTCACGTCAGGTGGGGACCATATGTGCGGGACCAAGATCCAACCAGAGACAGCCCCCAAGGATTTGCTTATAGCCTCAGGGATTTTCGAAGGCTCGCACCGGGCAGTACCCGTCAGCCTCTATCTAGGCGCTCTCGCCTCAACCCTCAAGGTGCGATGCACAACTTTCGAGCCGGGTGGCAATCGCTTCCAGCCGATCGGCATGAACATCGCCAACAACGGCGGCAGGCGCAGCAGCTGGCCCCGCCTCGTGCAGTTCGTCGGCCAGCAGCAGTGCGGCGAACAGCAATTGCCGGGTTTCGCCTTGCCCGGCCATGTTGCCCATCGCGCCTAACTTCGTGTCGATCATTCGGCCCAAGCCGGTAATATGGGCTTCCTCGCCCTCGGCGCAGGCGACCGTATATTCGCGGCCACAGATCGTCAGGGTCACATTGCTCATGCCCAACCTCCATTCATGGCTGCTCTCCGCCGATCAGCGCATCAAGCTGGTGGAGCGATTGGGTGACGGCGGTGCGCAATTGCTCATGCTTTTGGCGTAACTGGACAACCTCAGCCCCATCGTCAGCGCCGCGTCCATGTGGCGCGCCAGCCCCGTGACGGGCCAAGCCAGCCTCCATTCGGGCCAGTGCAGCCTCAATCCGTGCCAGCGCCTGTTCGCTACGATCCCCGTTCATGGCCTATGGCTAGCGCAAAAATGCCGTCCAGCAAAGCCTTACTGCATGGAGTTGTCACCAGATCGGGGGCAGTCAACCACCTGTCCTGTGCGATTATCCTGCCCTGCGCTTGACGGGGCGCGGCCTGTCCGCAAAGGAAACTTCGCGTCGAATCGACCGCTCTAATCCAGCTTTTCCGGGAACCTAAGCCGATGAGCCTTTTACTGTGAGCCTAGGCCCGAACCGTCTGGCCCCGATGGCCAATGCCATTCGCGCCCTTTCGATGGACGCAGTCCAGGCGGCGAACAGTGGCCACCCCGGCATGCCGATGGGCATGGCCGATGTGGCGACCGTGCTTTATTCGCAGTTCCTCAAATTCGATCCTGCCGCACCGGAATGGCCGGACCGTGACCGGTTTGTGCTGTCGGCCGGCCACGGCTCGATGCTGCTTTATTCGCTGCTGCACCTGACTGGCTATGCCGCGCCGACGATGGAAAACATCCGTAATTTCCGCCAGTTGAACAGCCCGTGCGCCGGGCATCCGGAGAATTTCGAGCTAGCCGGGGTTGAATGCACCACCGGGCCGCTGGGCCAGGGACTGGCGATGGCGGTCGGCATGGCGCTAGCCGAGCGGCACCTCAATGCCCGGTTCGGCGATGCGCTGGTCGATCACAACACCTGGGTAATTGCGGGCGATGGCTGCCTGATGGAAGGCATCAACCACGAAGCGATCGGGCTCGCTGGGCACTTAAAGCTGGGCCGCCTCAATGTGCTGTGGGACGATAATCGCATCACCATCGATGGCGCTACCGCGCTTTCGACCAGCGAAGACATCTTCGGCCGCTATCAGGCAACTGGCTGGCACACAGTAGCCTGCGATGGCCACGATTACGTCGATATCGCGCGGGCTCTGACCGAAGCAGCCGCAGACCCGCGTCCTTCACTGGTCGCCTGCCGCACAGTGATCGGCAAAGGTGCGCCGAATAAGCAGGGTACGCATAACGTTCACGGCGCGCCGCTGGGCGCCGACGAGATCGCCGCCGCGCGGGTGAGCCTGAGTTGGACCGCTGCTCCGTTTGAAATCCCTGCCGACATTCTGGTTGACTGGCACTCGCTGAGCGCTGGCGGTGCAACAGCGCGGGCCGAATGGCAGGCGCGGCTGGCAGCAGCACCAGATGGCGCTGAGTTTACGCGCCGGATGGCTGGTCTGCTGCCTGACGGGAGTGACGTTCCAGATTATCTGGTTAGTCTGCTGGCCGATCCGCCCAAGGTCGCCACCCGCAAATCGAGCGAGATGGCACTGGGCGCGCTTACCGCTGCGATCCCCGAAATGATTGGCGGTTCGGCCGATCTGACCGGCTCGAACCTGACTAAGACCGCCTCCACCGGCCCGCTTGTCGCGGCGGATTATGGCGGGCGCTATCTTAGTTACGGCATCCGCGAGTTCGGCATGGCGGCGGCGATGAACGGGATGGCGATGCACGGCGGGATTATCCCCTATGGCGGCACCTTTCTGGTCTTCTCCGACTATTGCCGCAACGCAATCCGCTTGTCCGCGATCCAGCAGGCCCGGGTGATCTATGTCATGACGCATGACAGCCTGGGGGTGGGCGAAGACGGGCCGACACATCAGCCGATCGAACATGTGATGAGCCTTCGGGCGATCCCTAATCTGCTGGTTTTCCGCCCTGCCGATGCGATCGAAACCGCCGAAAGCTGGATTTTGGCGCTGGGGCAGACCAGTCGCCCCTCGGTGCTGGCGCTCACCCGCCAGAACTTGCCGGCGCTGCGGACTGACGCTGATATGCTGACCGCGCGGGGCGGCTACCGCCTGCGCGCTGCAGCAGCGTTGCGACAGGTAGTGCTGGTGGCGACAGGATCGGAAGTGGCGCTGGCGGTCGATGTGGCTGCGGCGCTTGAGGCCCACGGGATTGGCGCAGATGTCGTCTCGATGCCTTGTGCTGAACTGTTTGACGAACAAGACGCCGCCTATCGCGCTGCTGTGCTGCCCGAAGATGCGCTGCTTGTTTCAATCGAAGCTGGGGTTACGTTGGGGTGGCAAAAATATGTCGGCAGAGGCCTGACCATCGGGATCGACAGTTTCGGCGCTTCGGGTCCGGCGGATCAGCTGTTCAAGCATTTCGGCTTTTCAGTAGATGCGATCGTTCCAAAAATTGAAGCCAAACTGGCTAGTTAGCAGGAGTTCATTACATGGCGACTAAAGTTGCGATCAATGGTTTCGGGCGCATCGGACGCAATATCGCGCGCGCAATTCTTGAGCGGCCCGATTGCGGGCTTGAGCTGGTTTCGATCAACGATCTGGCCGATGCCAAGGCCAATGCTCTGCTGTTCAAGCGCGATTCGGTCCACGGCGCTTTCAGTGGCAGCGTAGAAGTCGATGGCAATGATCTGATTATCAACGGCAAACGTATCCATGTTACCGCCGAGCGTGACCCCGCCAACCTGCCTCACGCCGCCAATGACATCGACATTGCGCTGGAATGCACCGGTTTCTTCACCGATCGCGCCTCGTGCGAAAAACACCTCGCGGCCGGCGCCAAGCGGGTGCTGATTTCTGCTCCGGGCAAGAATGTTGATCTGACAGTGGTTTACGGGGTGAACCATGACAAGATCACAGCCGACCACAAGATCGTTTCGAACGCGTCGTGCACCACTAACTGCCTCGCCCCTTTCGCCAAGATACTCAATGACGCCATCGGCATCGAACGCGGGCTGATGACCACGATCCACGCCTATACCAACGACCAGAAGATCCTCGACCAGATCCACGAGGATCCGCGCCGTGCGCGTGCTGCGGGCATGTCGATGATCCCAACCACCACGGGTGCTGCCCGCGCGGTGGGTGAAGTTCTGCCCGAACTGAAGGGCCGCCTCGATGGCTCGGCGATTCGCGTGCCAACGCCCAATGTCTCGGTGGTCGACCTGACCTTCACGCCGAAACGCGATACCAGCGTGGAAGAAGTCAACGGCCTGCTCAAAGCCGCTTCGGAAGGCGCAATGAAGGGCGTTCTGGCTTATTCGGAGGAACCGCTGGTCTCGATCGATTACAACCACGACGCCCATTCATCGACGATCGACAGCCTCGAAACTGCGGTAATCGATGGCAAGCTGGTCCGGGTGCTGAGCTGGTACGACAATGAATGGGGCTTTTCCAACCGGATGGTTGATACCGCCGGGGTAATGGGGAAGTTGATTTGAATATACGCCCCTCCCGCAAGCGGGTGGGGGACTTCAGGGAGTTACAAATGACCAAATTCCGCACCCTGGATGATCTGGGTGACATTTTCGGCAAGGTTGCGCTGGTCCGGGTCGATCTGAACCTGCCGATGCAGGATTTGTCAGTCACCGATGATACGCGGGTGCGGGCTTCGATGCCGACGATCCTCGAACTGGCTGACAAGGGCGCCAAGGTGCTGCTGCTCGCCCATTTCGGCCGTCCCAAGGGTGCGCGCCATTCGGAACTGTCGCTGAGCATGGTGATCGATGCGGTTCAGCATGTGCTCGGCCGCGAAGTCATGTTCGTCCCCGAAATTTCCGGGCCGGTGGTCGAGCAAACCATCGGTATCTTGCGCGCGGGCGACATCGCGATCCTTGAAAACTCCCGTTTCTGGCCGGGCGAGGAAGCCAATGACCCTGAGCTTGCCAAGGCGATTGCCGCCAATGGTGATTTCTTCGTCAACGACGCCTTCTCTGCCGCACACCGCGCCCACGCCACCACCGTGGGGCTGGCGCATCTGCTGCCGGCCTATGCGGGCCGTGCGATGCAGGGCGAGCTGAAGGCGCTGGAGAAGGCGCTGGGTCAGCCTGAAAAGCCGGTTGCGGCAGTGGTTGGCGGGGCGAAAGTCTCGTCGAAGCTCGATGTCCTGACGCATCTTGTGACCCAGGTCGATCATCTGATTATCGGCGGCGGTATGGCCAATACTTTCTTGGCGGCGCGCGGGATCAATGTCGGAAAATCGCTGAGCGAGCATGATCTGGCCGCGACGGTGGAAAGTATCCTGGATGCGGCCGACAAGACCGGTTGCACCGTGCATCTGCCCTATGATGTGGTGGTCGCAAAGGAATTCGCGCCCAATCCGCCCAGCCTGCGCACTAGCAACGTCCACGAAGTCGCAGACGACGAGATGATCCTCGACATCGGCCCCGCAGCGGTTGAAGCACTCGCCGATGTGCTCAAAACCTGCCGCACGCTGGTTTGGAACGGGCCGCTCGGCGCGTTTGAAACTCCGCCGTTCGATAAGGCCACAGTCGCTCTGATCCGAACCGCTGCCGCGCTGACCCGCGAAGGCTCGCTGGTCTCGGTTGCAGGCGGCGGCGATACGGTTGCCGCACTCAATCTTGCCGGGGCCGCCGATGATTTTACCTATGTTTCTAACGCGGGCGGCGCCTTTCTCGAATGGATGGAAGGCAAGGAACTGCCTGGCGTGAAAGCGCTGGAAATCGCCTGAAACTTGTTGGTTAGCAAGGTTGCGGTGAGCGGCCTCGCTGGTTATGGCTCGCCATTACATACGTATGCAGATACAGGAAACGATCATGAGCACGACGCCGATTGTCCAGAAGATCCTCAGCCACTATGAGTCCGATAGCCCTGGGGTTAAGGCCAATCTTCACCGCATCCTGATGCAGGGACAGCTGGGCGGCACTGGCAGACTGCTGATCCTGCCGGTCGATCAGGGCTTTGAACACGGACCCGCGCGCAGCTTTTCGGTCAATGCGCCGGCCTATGATCCGCACTACCACTACAGCCTTGCGATCGACGCGGGGCTTTCCGCCTATGCCGCGCCGCTGGGAATGTTGGAAGCGGGCGCATCCACCTTTGCTGGGCAGATCCCGACGATCCTCAAACTCAACAGCTCGAACAGCTGGGCGACAGGTGCCAACCAGGCAGTGACCGGCTCAGTCGATGACGCGTTGCGGCTGGGCTGCTCGGCAGTCGGCTTCACCATCTATCCGGGCAGCGATGATTGCTTTGAGCTGATGGAAGAAATCCGCGAATTGTCGGCCGAGGCCAAGTCGGTCGGGATTGCCACCGTGATATGGTCCTATCCGCGCGGGGGCGCGCTGCCCAAGTCGGGCGAACTGGCGCTCGATGTGGGGGCTTATGCTGCCCATATGGCGGCACTGCTGGGCGCGCATATCATCAAGGTGAAGCTGCCGAGCGATCATATCGAACAGGCCGATGCTAAAAAAGCCTATGAAGGCTTTGACAGCTCGACCCAGGCCAAGCGCGTTGCCCATGTGGTGCAAAGCTGCTTTGCGGGCCGCCGGATCGTGGTTTTCTCGGGCGGCGCGGCCAAGGGTGCCGATGCAGTTTATCAGGACGCGCGCGACATCCGCGATGGCGGCGGCAACGGCTCGATCATCGGTCGCAACACCTTCCAGCGTGAACGTAGCGAAGCGCTGGCGATGTTGACCAAGATCATCGCGATTTACAAGGGCGCGGAATAAGCGCCCTTAGTAGCCGCGCGTAAACCTGAAGCCGAACCGGTAATCGCGCGGATTAATCGTCACATTGCTGTGCGGTTCGGGTGTCACCTCGACCAGTGTGAGCGTGCCATTTGCTACCGGAACTGGCCTTCCCTGAGTCAGCTCAATCTGCTGAACCCGTGATTGCCATGTGATAACCGTGCTGATCCGCACCTGCCCGGCCCACACGCATTGAACGTCCCTTGGGCAACGGCTGTCTTCAAGCAGTTTGAGCGGGGTGATCCTGAGATCGTCGATCTTCGCTGTCTCGCCAAATCGGGCGCGGGTAATGCCGTCGTTGTCGGGATCAAGAGTAACGCAGCCCGAAAGGGCGAGCGCGGCGAGCGGGATGAGGGCAAATTGTTTCATGCCCCTATAACGCGCCAATACGATGAATGGTTCCAGAATGCCGATATGGGCGCTAGGGCTGCGGCCATGTCCAGATGCCAACTCTATCTCATCTCGCCGCTCGCAGTGGACGGCACCTTTCCTGAAGCACTGGCCCGGGCGCTGGATGCGGCTCCGGTCGCGGCCTTCCAGTTCCGCGTCAAGGGCATCGACGATCATGCTGCCGCGCTGCTGGCCGAGCCGCTCCAGCGGATTTGCCAAGCGCGCGACGTGGCCTTCATCGTCAATGATTCGGTCAGTCTGGCCAAGCGGCTCGGCGCTGACGGGGTTCATCTGGGCCAGCAGGACGGCGATCTTCGCGAGGCGCGGCAATATCTGGGCAAGGACGTCCAGATCGGCGTCACCTGCCACGGCAGCCGCCATCTGGCGCTGGAAGCTGGCGAGGCCGGCGCGGACTATGTCGCGTTCGGCGCGTTCTATTCCACCACCACCAAGGACGTGGTTCACACCGCCAAAACCGCACTGCTGCGCTGGTGGCATGTCTGGTCGGAATTGCCTTGCGTCGCGATTGGCGGAATAACGCTGGCCAATGCCACTCCGCTGATCGAGGCTGGGGCCGATTTCCTCGCGGTGTCAGCGGGCGTGTGGCAGCATCCCGAAGGGCCGGAAGCGGCGGTGGCGGGCTTTGTCCAGCTGATGAAAGAGGTCCGCTCGTTCGATCCGGGCGACGCCGATCTGGCCGCGATCATGGAAGAATTGGGCGAGCCATTGCCTGGAATGGAAGATGCGGATTGAGCGTATTTCCACTTCCGCTCAACTATGTCATCACCTGAACCTGTAATCTGAATGAAGGTGGCCCAGTGACCGTAAGCCCCACTCGCGAACTGACCTTGCGCGGCATCCTGCTCGGCGCGGTGCTGACGGTGCTGTTTACGGCTGCCAATGTCTACTTGGGGCTGCGGGCAGGGCTGACGTTTGCGACCTCGATCCCGGCGGCCGTGATTTCGATGGCCGTGCTACGCTCGTTCAAGGGTGCGACGATCCAGGAAAATAATATTGTCCAGACGATTGCCTCAGCGGCGGGCACGCTGTCGGCGATTGTGTTCGTGCTGCCTGGGCTCGTCATGGTCGGCTGGTGGACGGGCTTTCCCTATTGGCAGTCGGTTGCGGTGATTGGTTTGGGCGGGGTGCTGGGGGTGATGTATTCGGTACCGCTGCGCCGCGCGCTCGTCACCGGCTCGGACCTGCCCTATCCCGAAGGGGTCGCCGCTGCTGAAGTGCTCAAGGTTGGTGCAGGCGTCGGCGGGGCTGAGGAAAACAAGCGCGGGCTGGCGGCGGTGATTTTCGGTGCGCTGGTCGCGGCCGGCTATCCGCTGCTCGCCAAGATGAAGCTGCTGGCCGAAGAGGCTGCGCTGACTTTCAAGATCGGTGCCGGGGCGACCAGCCTGACTGCCGGATTGTCGCTGGCCTATATCGGCGTGGGCCATCTGATCGGGCTGGCCGTGGGACTGGCCATGCTGGTCGGGATTGTGCTGAGTTTTATCATCCTCCTGCCGATCTATACTGCCACCGGCGCTTCGGCGGGAACCGAACTGGCCGATTTCGTGGGAACGGTGTTCCGCGAAAAGATCCGTTTCATCGGTGCGGGCACCATCGGGGTTGCTGCGATCTGGACATTGCTCAAGGTGATCGGGCCAATCATTCGCGGGATCGGCGGCGCGCTGGCGGCCAATCGCGCCCGGCAGGATGGCGGTGGTCTCGCAGGACTGGAGCTGACCGAGCGCGACATCCCGATCGGGATCGTCGGCGGAACGATTGTGCTGGCAATGCTGCCGATTGCCTTGCTGCTGGCCGATTTCGGGATGGGCGGCCCGATTGCCGGGATGCTGGGTCTGACGCTGATCGCATCGGTGATTTATGTGTTGATCGCCGGGATCGTGATTGCTTCGGTCTGTGGCTATATGGCCGGTTTGATCGGCGCATCGAACAGCCCGATCTCAGGCGTCGGGATCATCGCGGTGCTGGGCATATCGCTGATACTTGTCGCCTTGTTCGGGCGCGGCGGCAGCGCCGAGGATACCAGGGCGCTGGTTGCTTTTGCCTTGTTCATCACGGCGATCGTGTTCGGTATCGCGACCATTTCAAACGACAATCTGCAAGACCTCAAGACCGGCCAACTGGTTGGCGCAACTCCGTGGCGGCAGCAGGTCGCGCTGATCCTGGGGGTGATATTCGGGGCGATAGTGATCCCCCCGATCCTTGATCTGCTCAACCTCACCTTCGGTTTCCAGGGCGCGCCGGGTGCGGGCAAGGATGCTTTGGCAGCGCCGCAAGCTGCGCTGATCTCGGCGATTGCCCAAGGGGTATTGGGCGGAACGCTGGACTGGGGATTGATTGGGCGCGGGGCCCTGATCGGAGCGGGCGTGATCGCAGCTGATGAACTGCTGCGGGCCCGCAAGCTAGGCTCGCTGCCGCCACTTGCAGTCGGGATGGGAATGTACTTGCCCTTGGCGGTGACTGCGATGATCGTGGTTGGCGCGGTCCTGGGGCATTTCTACAATCGCTGGGCGCGCGGCCAGCGCGATCCCGGCTTTGCCGAGCGGCTAGGGGTGCTGGCTGCAACCGGGCTGATCGTGGGCGACAGCCTGTTCAATGTCGCCTTTGCCGGGATTGTCGCGGCGACGGGCAATATCGATGTCCTCAAGGTCATCGAACCGGGGATTTGGTCACCGCTGATCGGCTTGCTGGCCTTCGCTGCGGCTATCGGGTGGCTTTATAGTTGGACCCGCCGCAAAGCTGCACTGCCGCTGGCCTGATCGAACTTGGCCTCAGGCGGCGACCATCGCCTTGACGGCGCTTTCAAACAGCGCCCGGCCATCGCTGCCACCGTGGGCGGCCTCGATCATCCGTTCGGGGTGCGGCATCATTCCCAGCACATTGCCGCCAGTATTGAGCACGCCGGCAATATCGCGGGCCGAGCCGTTGACCGGTTCGGCATAGCGGAACGCGACCCGGCCTTCGCCTTCCAGCCGGTCCAGCGTCGCTTCATCGGCGAAGTAATTGCCATCGTGATGTGCCACCGGAATGGTAATCCGCTGGCCCGCCGCATAACCGGCAGTAAACAGCGACTGGTTGTTTTCCACGCTCAGCGCCACTTCGCGGCAGACGAAGCGGATCCCCGCATTGCGCATCAGGACGCCCGGCAGCAGCCCGGCCTCGGTCAGCACCTGAAAGCCGTTGCAGACCCCTAGCACCGATACGCCGCGCGCCGCCGCTTCGATCACCGCCTGCATGATCGGCGATCGCGCTGCCATCGCGCCAGAGCGCAGATAGTCGCCATAGGAAAAGCCGCCGGGCAGGGCGATGAAATCAAGGCCGGGGGGCAGTTCGGCATCGCCGTGCCACACCCGGTGGGGGGCAGTGCCGGAAATTTTCTCCAGCGCAACGGCCATGTCACGGTCGCAATTGGACCCCGGGAAGGTGATGACGGCGCAGCGGAATCCGCTCATGCCGCAGTTTCCGCCGCGAGCACCCGCTCGATCTGGTAATTCTCGATCACCATATTGGCGAGCAGCTTGCGGGCCATATCATCCAGCGCCGCATCGGTGATGCTGTCATCAACCTCCAGTTCGATCAGCTTGCCTTGCCGCACGTCCTTGACGCCGTGGTAGCCGAGCCCCTCGATCGCATGGTGGATGGCCCGTCCTTGTGGGTCGAGCACGCCATTCTTGAGACTGACGGAAACGCGGACCTTCATGGCAAAGCCTTTCATTCGGGGGCAGAGGGATTCGCCCGCGAGCCTATGCCGCGCGCTGCCCGGCGGGGCAAGCATGGAGAGCGTTAGATACGGCAGAAATTCGCTGCTCAATCCACAACCATGCGGCGCTCTTCCGGCGGGAACAGCCATCGCGCCGCGCCTGCTGCCGCCAGCGCCCCGGCCAGTTGGGCCACTACAAACCCCGGCACATCGACCGGGGCGATCCCGGCAAAGCTGTTGCTGAGCGAGCGGGCAATGGTAATCGCCGGGTTGGCAAAGCTGTCGACGAGGTGAACCAATAGGCGGCGGTGATATACAGCGCGACACTGGCCGGAACCGCCGCAGGGCGCATCTGCAAGGTGCCCAGGATAGTTAAAATCAGCCCAAAAGTGGCGATGTACTCGCCCGCCCATTGGCCGATGCCGGTGCGGGAATGGGCGGAAAACTGGATGATCGGCTGCGCGAACATCAGGTGCGCGGTCCAGGCTCCCAGGATCCCGCCGATCAGCTGCGCCGGAATATAGGCGGCCAGGCTGGCCCATTTTTCTTCACCGCGCAGCACCATGACCAGCGTCACTGCCGGATTGAAATACGCGCCGGAAATCGGGCCGAGCATGGTGATCAGCACAAACAGGATCGCCCCGGTGGCTAACGTATTGCCGAGCAGTGCGACCGCGATATTTCCGCCCGCAAGGCTTTCAGCCATGATGCCAGAGCCGATCACCGTGGCGAACAGGAAGAAACTGCCGAGCGCTTCGGCTGTCAGTTTGCGGATCATGCTGCCCCTTTGCCGATTTCGACGGGAATCAATGACCGACCACCCGAATGGCAGTGCGATCCTTCTGCGGCATACTGAAAACCGCCAGACACGATCGCTGCAGAATGTATAACTGACTTGTCAGTTATACATTCTGCATGGCCCGCTCAAATGGTGCTCGGCTTTGTCGCGGTGCGGCGCTATCAGGATATGATCGGCTGAACCCCGCGCCCGGCGACATATAGCCCAATCACGATTACCAGCAAAGCAAAGCCGATTTCAAGCGTCCGGTGTTTGCTGGTAAGCCGGCGGCCGAGTGTCAGTCCGCCATAGCTCCCCGCCGCGCCCCCTGCGACGAGCAGCGCGACCAGCGTCCAATCGACATACCCCGATAGCGCATAGGACGCAGCGGTTGTCAGGCCGAGTGAAGTGACCACCACCAGCGAGGTGCCAATCGCCGCGCGCAGCGGCATCCCGGTGGCCAGCATCAGCCCCGGCACGATCAGGAAACCACCGCCGATCCCGAAAAATCCTGCCATCAGGCCAACCGTCAACCCGATCGGGATGAGGCGTGGGAGCAGGACGGCTGCGCTCGCGCGATCGAGCCGCACATCCGGGCTGCCCTCACCTTTCCGGCCGCGCAGCATAACTGCGCCAATGACAATCATCAGCAGCCCGAACAGGCCGAGCAGCCGCTGGCCGTCGATCGCTTTGCCCGCTTCCGCGCCCAACGCAGCGCCAATCACCCCGGCGAGTGCAAAAACACTGGCGCAGGGCCATTTGACCGCCCCGCTGCGGGCATGACCGGCCAGGCTGCTCGCGGCGTTCAGCGCCACCGCCACAGCGGCTGTGCCAATGGCGGCATGGGGCGATTTCACCCCGACAACATAGACCAGTAGCGGCACCGCCAGGATTGATCCGCCTCCACCCACCAGCCCCAGGACCAGGCCAATCGCTGCGCCCGAGACCAGTGCTGGGGCAATCATGGCTGGATCAAGCATCGCTTCAGCCCTGAGCCGCGCGAGCGTTCCACGGCATCAGGGCGAGCAAGCGGGCCATCCCGCACCAACCCGAAATGCCGGCAAAGGTCAGCCCCGCGCCGACAAAAGCGGACAGGCCAAAGAACGCGGGGTTCACCGCAAAGCCCAGGATGACCCCGGTCAACACCAGCAGTCCGGCAGTGATCTGGACCTGGCGCATGATCTCCAGCGGAGCCTTGCGATCTTCCAGGATTGGCAGCCCGGCCTTGCGCCATGCTTCGATACCGCCTTCGAGCAAGTAGGCTTGGCAATCAGCCGCAGCGGCAAGCTTGCCCGAATGGGCATCGGTCCGCGCGCCAGAGCGGCAGTGATAAACAACTGCAGGAGCACCAGAGATAGGAGTAAGCCGATTGATCGGCTGGTTGTGCGCGGCAGGAATGCGCAACCGGGCGTGTTCATCCGGCTCGCGGATATCGATCAGCATTGCGCCAGATTCGATCAGGCGAGCGGCCTGGGTGGGAGAGATTCGGATAAGCGTCATAACCTCAATCCTATGTACAATAGAGTTGGTGGAGCGTGACCAGCAGGGTCTCGCAGCGCGGATCGGCGATCCGGTACCACAGCACCTGAGCATCGCGGCGGAAGGCGACCAGGCCTTCCTCGCGCAGTACCCCAAGATGTTGCGACAGGGCGGATTGCGAGAGGCCTACCGCGATCGCGATGTCGCCCACCCGCATCTCGCCAAATTCGGCTAGTTGGCACAATACCATCAGGCGCCGCTGGTTGCTCATTGCCTTAAGCAGCCCAGCAACTTCGGCTGCATTGACGGCGAAGGCCTGGAGGTCTGTGGTGCTGGCGCGCATTGCAGGTCCCTTTTCCATTAGAGCTTGCTAAATAAGCAATAGCTAATATATGTCAAGCACAATCACTGACTGAATCCATTCGGAGAACGATCATGCCCGCAGCCCCTGTCATCGAAGCTTTCTTTGATGAACCAACCTTTACCGTCACATACCTGGTTGGTGATCCGGTAACGCGGCAGGCGGCGGTGATCGATCCAGTGCTCGATTTCGATTCGGCCTCGGGCGGGATCACTACTGTGGCCGCAGATCGGGTTCTGGCAGCCGCAGCAGCTGGAAACTGGACCATCACGTTGGTGCTGGAAACCCACGCCCATGCCGATCATCTCTCGGGCGCGCCCTATATCAAGGCAAAGACCAGCGCGGTGGTTGCGATTGGCGAACATATTCGCGAGGTGCAGTCGATCTTTCGCAATGTCTTCAATGCCGATGATATTGCCGCTGATGGTTCACAGTTCGATCGGCTGCTGCGCGATGGTGAAACCCTAGCACTGGGCGAATTGGCCATCGAGGTAATCCATACACCAGGCCATACCCCGGCGTGTGTCAGCTACCGGATCGGTGACGCGGTGTTCGTTGGCGATACGCTGTTCATGCCTGACTATGGTACGGCGCGGACTGATTTTCCGGGCGGTGATGCCGCAAACCTCTATCGTTCGATTCATCGGCTATTGGCACTCCCAGCGGCAACCCGCCTGTTCATGTGCCATGACTACAAGGCCCCGGGCCGTGATAGCTATGCGTGGGAGACTACCGTTGGCGAGGAGCGCGCGCGCAACGTCCATCTTCGTGGCGGGGTGAGCGAGACCGAATTTGTGGCGATGCGGCAGGCGCGCGACAAGGGCCTTGCTGCGCCCCGGCTGCTGCTTCCATCGGTGCAGGTCAATATTCGCGCCGGGAAATTCCCGCCAGCCGAGGCCAATGGGGTCAACTATCTGAAAATCCCGCTGCGTCTGCCCGAAGGGTTCTAATCCGCAAGGCTGTCCAGCACATAGCCCAATGAGCGGACCGTGCGCAGCGGATCAGGCACGCGGTGCAAGCTTAGTGCGCGGCGCAGGCGGCCAACCCAGACATCGACCGTGCGCTTATCAATCACTCCGGCGTCCTTGCCGATCTGATCGATCAAGCCAGTCCGCGAAAAGACCTGATCGGGGTTTTCGATGAAATGGGCGAGCAGGCGGAATTCGTTGGGACGCAGGATCACGGCCGCACCGCGGTAGCGGGCCTGGTGCGCGGCCAAGTCAATCACAAGATCGCCATGGACCAGCCGGGCACGGGACGGTGGGCGCTGCTCGGCGGCTTGATATTGGGCCAGTCGCTCGGTGAGCCGGTCCGGGCTAAGCGGGCCGATCAGATAATCATCGGCCCCGGCGCGGAGCGCCCGGCGGCGAGCTTCGGCATCGCCTTCTTCCAGCACCATGGTAATGTGGCTGTGCTGCGTAAGGGGCGCTTCGCGCAGGCGTCGGCACATTTCCAGCCCCGAGATATCGGGCAGCAGCCAATCGACAAAGCACCATAGCGGTCCATCAAGGCGCGCTTCTGGAATGCGTGAGCCAATCGCCAGCGTGGTCATATCGGGTCGCGCCAGCCGAAAGGCGTTGATCAGGACAGGGTCTTGCGCGGTCAGGATGAGTGTCATGATTCCGGTCATGGGTTGCGCATTGCAATTATTGCGGAACTTCTGAGTAACTCCGCAGCATGACGGATTTGTGACGTCTTTTCGTCATTCGTGGTGATCGGACCTTTGGCAAAACCGGGCAAATAGGGCTTGGCGGCGGCAGTGCCTGCTCACTCGGGCACCACCGTTACCTCGACGGCGTCAGTAGCGGTGAGATAACGCCGGGCAATAGCCTGAATATCGGTGGCGGTAATCTTGGCCAGCCTGGCCTTTGCTGCTTGAAAGCGCGTGATCCGATCTGGCTTCGATTGCGCCAGTTCAACCAGTGCCAGCCAGCCGCGATTGCTCTTCAGGGTATTGTCATAGCTTTCGAGGGCAGGCGCACGGGCGCGCTGGAGGATGTCAGCGCTGATCGGCCGATCGCGCAGTTCGGCAATCGTTTCGGCAATCGCGGCGCGGGTCGCCGCGAGTTCATGGACATCGACCGAGGCGTTGACCGAAAAAGTCCCATAGCCGCGCCAGATCCGCGAGGTATCGCTGCTTGCACCGGGCGAATAAGCCTTGCCCAGCTTTTCACGCAGCGTATCGGTCAGCTCGATTTGAACGATCCGTTCGAGCAGGGCAAGTTGCAGTGCTTCGACCGGATCGGCATCGTCGCGGGTGAGCCAGGTCAACTGGACCAGCGCCTGATCCTTGGGCCCGGTGTGGTGCAGCACGCGCGGGGCACGGCGGCTCGTGAAGGGGCGCTGGCGCTGCTCGGCATAGGGGCGGAACTCGGCCTCGCGCAGCGGCAGCGCGCCGAAGGTCTTGGCGACCAGCGCGATCGCCTGCGCTTCATCAAAATCGCCGACCATGCCGATCTCGATTGCACCCCGGGCCAACCGGTCGCCGATGTCAGTCTTGAGGCGGGTAAAGCTGAGCGCGCGATAGTCCTCCACTTTGCCTTGGGTGAAGCGCGGATCATTGTCGGACAGTATGCCGCCAATATCGGCTGACAGCGCGGAACCGGGGGTTGCCCGCATGGCAGCAAAATAATTGTTCATGGCTTGGCGGTAGAGCACCTCACCTTCGGGGCGATAGCCCGGATCGGTCACCAGCGCGGCCATCACCTGGAGCTGCAATTCCAGATCGCGCCGGGTGGTGGTGGTGGTGCCGGTAAAACTCTCCGCGCCCGGGACAAATGGCGCGGAAACGGTGCGCCCGGCCAGGATCGTTTGCAATTCGTCGAGGCTGTGCTTGCCAAGTCCGCCCACCGGGAGCATCGCCGAGAGCGCCGCAGCATGCGGGTTTTCCCGGGTTTGCAGCATGTTTCCGCCATCAAGATTGAGGCTGACCGCGATCCGGTCCTTATCAAGATCGGTGTGTTTCAGGTTCAGCCGCACCCCATTGGCAAAGCGGATCATGCGGATGCCAAATGCTGGATCGGCGCTGTCGCTGACCAATGTTCCCGGCAAGCCGAAATCGCCATAGCCAAAGCTGCCCGCGGCTTTGACCTCAGACTGCTTGAGCGGCACCTTTGCGACCTGGTCCCAGACCGCGCGCAGTGCTGCTTCGCCGCCTTCGGGGGACTTGCGGCCTTGGAACCGCAGCAGCGGTTTGTCGAGCGGCAGGATCTCGCGCTTTAGCGCTGCCTGGACGGCTTCGGGGGTAATCCTGGGGATGAAGGCCTCGAGCCGGGTGAGCGAGTTTTGCGGCGTGTCGGGCACCACTTCGTCCTCGATCAACGCCATCACCCCGCCCACCAGCGCTCCATTGCTGCGCGTATCGGCAGAGGCCGCCGCGTTCTGGTTGCTGGTCAGGATCTGAGCCACTTGCTCGGCCACTTCGTCCATGGTGAAGCCGAATTCCAACGCGCGGCGATATTCGAGCGTCGCCTCGCTAAGGCCCCGCTTCCAGCCGCCATCCACCGTATTGACCACCAGGCTGGTGCTGAGACCTGCCTTGAACACCGCGCCGGTGCTGACGGAAGCGCCCCGATAGGGTGGATTTTCCCGCAGGGTGAGCCGCGCCAAGCGCCGGTTGATGATGCCGTATCCGATCCGCCGCAGCTGGTCCTCGCGCCGCTGGGCCAGCCGGTCGGGTTCGTCCCGCCAAGGTCCGTGACGGGTCGCGCTGACCTGTTCCGACAAGGCCGGATCGAGATAGATATCGGTCCGCGCCTTGAGATTTGGATCGACCGGGCCGGCCTCGGGCCTCGCCTCGGCGGGGGCCGGCTGCCAATCGGCAAACTTCACTTTGAGCAACGCCTCGACCTGATCGGGCGCGAAATCGCCGATTACGACGACTGCCGTGTGCGCCGGCACATACTCGCGCCGCCAGAATGCCTTGAGAGCATCTGCGGTGGCGGCGTTCAGCGTTTCGGCAGTGCCGATCGGCAGGCGCTTGCCATAGCGCGCGCCGGGGTAGGCAAATTCGACCGAATCGACGAAATTGCGCAACTGGAAACTGTTGCGATCGCGCATTTCGGCCAGCACCACCCCGCGTTCGCGGTTCACGGCACCGGGATCGAAGTTAAGTTCGCTGGCGGTCTCGCGCATCAACATCAGCGCGGTATCGAGCAGCGCGGGATCATTGCGCGGCAGATCGAGC
>JANLQQ010000201.1:0-11811 GCA_031367905.1 Novosphingobium sp. | reverse complement strand
ATCGCCAGCACGGCACCAGCAACTATCCGCAGCCTGACCTGGTTTGCACTGCGCCCGCTCATACCAATCCTGCATGCTCCAACGCAGCATCCACCGCCGCGCGTGCCTCTGCATTGCACGGCACCATCGGCAGGCGCAGGTCTTCGGTCATCCAGTCATGCACCCGGCTGAGCGCATATTTGACCGGGCCGGGGCTGGCATCCTCGAACATGGCGTAGTGCAGCGGATAGAGCTTGTCGTTGAGCTCGCGCGCCTTTTCGAGGTTGTTCTCGGCGCAGGCTGCCTGAAAATCGGCGCACAGCCGCGGCGCGACGTTGGCGGTGACCGAGATGCAGCCGACCCCGCCGGCGGCATTGAACGGCAGCGCTAGCTCATCATCGCCGCACAGCATGCAGAAGTCCTTGCCGATCCCCATCCGGTGATCGGTCACCCGCGACAGATCGCCGCTGGCATCCTTGATCGCGATGATCTTGGTCGGATAGCGATTGGCCAGCTCGATCACCGTTTCGGGCTTGAGATCGGTCACCGTACGGCCCGGCACATTATACAGCACGATCGGCAGCTCCGAACTCTCCGCCAGAAAGCTGAAATGGGCGATCAGCCCGGCCTGGCTGGGGCGGTTGTAATAAGGCGCGACGCACAGCGCGGCCTTGGCTCCGGTCTTGCGGCTGAAGTTCATGTGCAGCCGGGCGTTCATCGTGTCATTGCTGCCGCAACCAGCGATGATCGGCACGCGCCCGGCGGCCTGTTCGATACAAACCTCGATCACCCGGTGATGCTCGGCATTGGAGAGCGTTGAGGCCTCGCCGGTGGTGCCGCACGGAACCAGCGCGTTGGAACCGTTCTCGATCTGCCAATCGACCAACTTGCGATAGGCCTTCTCATCGAACGCTCCATCGCGAAAGGGGGTTACCAGAGCCGGAATCGAGCCGGAGAACATAGACTTTATCCTTAACCATGCCCCATAGGGCGGTGAACAATCCATTCAGCGCCTGATAAGGAGCCTAAGCCCACGATGTCCAGCATGGTTCGCATCACTATGGCCTCCTTGCTGCTTTCGCTGGCTTTTGCTCCCCTCCCTGCCATGGCGCAGGCCGGGGCAGCCGATGGCGTGGAATGGGATCAGGCGCGGGCCCAGCTGCGCACCAGCCAGCCGGGCGATATGGCCCAGGCAATCCAGCGGTGGAAACTGCTGACCAGCTCTGATCAGTTCGGTTTCGCCGACTATGCCAGTTTCCTGTTGAGCTATCCGGGCTTTCCCGAAGAGACCAAACTGCGCGGCTGGGCAGAACGCTCGTTGGAGCGCAGTTATTCCGAGCCTGCCCGCATCGCCGCCTATTTTGATCGCTTTGCCCCGCTGACCAATCCGGCCCAGGCGCAGTATGCGCTTGCCCTTGCAGCGCTCGGCCGGCCTCAGGCCCTGGGTGCGGCCCGCACAGCCTGGCGCGGCGGGGTGATGAGCGATGCAGCCGAAGCCGCCTTGTTCACGCAGCTTGCCGCAACTCTGACGCCGAACGATCATGACGCGCGGATGGATGCGCTGCTCTGGGCCGGGGTCACCGCACAGGCGGAACGGCAGATTCTCTACGCCTCACCAGCGGCCCGAAATGGCTTCCTCGCCCGATTGGGACTGGTTAATGGCAAGGATCCGGCCAGTGCTGGCATCGTTATCGGCACCGAAGCGCTGCGCGATGCAGGCTATCTTTATAATCGCGCGCGGATGCTAAGAACCAGTGGCCAGTCGTCCGCTGCGGCCAGCCTGCTGGCCAATCGCCCGCCACTCAGCGCGCCGCCGCTCGATCAACGCAAATGGGTGGCCGAAATGCTCAACACCGCCCGCACTGCCGATGCCGCCAGCGCCGTTCGAATCGCCAGTTCGATCGACGATGCCTTTGCCTCTGGCACCGATGTCAGCCGGCTGCCGTTTGTAATCCGCGATGATTACACCTCGCTGATGTGGCTGGGCGGGACCAAGGCGCTGTCTAGCCTGGGCGATGGCGGGCGAGCGATGCTCCTGTTTTACCGCTACGGCGCAGCGGCGCGGACACCGCAGACCCGCTCGAAGGGTTTTTACTGGGCCGGGCGCGCGGCAGTTCGCGCTGGCGATGCAATCAATTCTGCCCGCTATTTTGAAATGGCGGCTGCTTACCCCGATCAGTTTTACGGCATGCTCAGCCTTGAGCGGCTGGGCCGCCCGCTGCCGCGCTTTGACACCGCCCCGACCGGCATGGCCACGCCTGACGAGCGCGGCATCTTTGCCGCCAAACCGCTGACCGCAGCAGTGCGCGAAGTGGCCCGCGAAAGCGACTGGCCCACTGCCGTGCGCTTTTTCCGCGAGATTGCCGATCAGGCCGTGACCGAAGGCGATCATCTGCTGGTGGCAGACCTTGCCCGTGAACTTGGCCGCCGCGATCTGGGGGTGATCTTGGGCCAATCGGCGCATACCGACGGTTTCGGCAATTTCCAGCAAATCTCGTTCCCACTGATGCCGGTGATTCAAGGCGGCAACTGGACGATGATCCACGCGATCACCCGCCAGGAAAGCCAGTTCGCGATGAATGCGGTCAGCCATGCCGGGGCGCGCGGGCTGATGCAGCTGATGCCCGGCACCGCGCGCGAGCAGGCCGGCAAGATGGAGATCAGTTACGATCTGCAAGGGCTGGTCAAGGATGCGGGCTATAACCAGATGCTCGGCAATGCCTATTTCGCACGGATGATGGATTATTTCGGTGGTAGCTACCCGCTGGCGATCGCGGCCTATAATGCTGGCCCCGGCAATGTGAACAAGTTCCTGCGCGCCAATGGCGATCCCCGCAATGGCAGCATCGATTGGGTTGATTGGATTGAGCGGATCCCGCTCACCGAAACGCGTGGCTATGTCCAGCATGTGATCGAGAATGCCGTAGTTTATGAGGCGATGAACCCCGCCAAGGCACGTTACAAGGGCGCCAACCCGCTGAGTTATTTCCTGGGCAAGCGAACACCGGGATGATGCGTCGTCCCCGGCTTGACCGGGGACCGCTGGCCTCATCGGCGCGCCCTTGGACTGCGCGGCCAGCGATCCCCGCTTTCGCGGGGATGACGGCGAGAGTAAGAGAAATTCATGAAACCCGCTGGCCCGCCCATCACCCCCGCTGGAATGGTCGCACTGCGCGTCCGCTATGATCATTTGCTGGGCACTGAACGTCCGGCAATTGTCGAGATCGTCAGTTGGGCGGCGGGCAATGGCGATCGCAGCGAAAACGGTGATTACCTCTATGGCCGCAAGCGCATGCGCGAGATTGACCGCGAGCTGGCGCATCTGGCCCGGCGGATGAAAGCAGCCCGGGTGATCGATCCGGCCCGCCAGGAAGACCAATCCCGCGCCTGGTTCGGCGCCACAGTCACCATCGCCGATGAAGACGACCACTGCCGCACTATCACGCTGGTCGGTGATGACGAGCAAGACGCTTCTGCCGGCAAGATCGGCTGGAGCGCGCCCATGGCCCGCGCCTTGCGCGGCGCAGCGGTGAGTGAATTGAGGAAGGTCAGGTTGCCAGGCGGCGAGAAGGAATGGGAAGTGCTAGCGATAAACTATCCGAAAGGTGGCTCAAATGGCTGAAATCATCAATCTGCGGCTGGCTCGCAAAGCCATACAGCGCTGCGCGGCAGAGGCCAGCGCCGCTGCCAAACGCGCTAAGTTTGGCCAGCCAAAGGCCGCAAAGCGGGCTCACAAACATGAGGCAGCCCGCGCGGCCAAGCTGCTGGACGCCGCAAAACGAGAGATTGATTGATGCGGACCACTTTCAGCGGAGCCACCGTGCGGCTCTACCATCTGGACGGCGGCAGCCAGGGTGGTGCCGCGAATACGCTGCATTATGGCTCGCTGGCGGAGGCGCTGGAAATAGCTGCCGCCCAGCCAGAGGAGGTTCAGGACGGGCTGTTCATCGCCACCGACAATGATGTGGTGAGCTATCTGGATCTGCTGGACGGCTAGACCCAGCCCCGCCAAACGATTAGTTGCGACGCATATGTCTGGCGCGGTGATGGGTTGCCATTGCCCGAACCCCAGCTTCGCCAGGATTGACGCAGCTATCCTGCAACCGGCTGGTGCAAACCGGATAGACCTTGTTCATCGCCTCCATCGGCGGCGGGGTCAGCGCGCCCTTGTAGGGTCCGGCGTTGTAAGTCGGATCAGCGGGCATTGCGGGCCGCACTGCACTATCAGCGGTTACCGGATCGGGTGGGGTCATCGTTGGAACATCCAGCCCCGGTGGATTGGCCTGGACCTGGATCACCGGGGGCGCCGCCTGCGCTGCCAGTGTTGTTGCCGAGCCGCACAGCGTGATTGCTGCCGCACTAGCCAAAATCAGGTTACGCATCGAACTTCTCCTTTGAAGGTTACATGAAGAGCAACGCCGGCAGACTGGCAAAGTTCCCCCCAATCGCCGTGGCTGTCTCAATGCTGGTGCCGTGAAGCCTCCAAAATATTGTGGCTGCGTTTTTACTTCCCAAGCTGGCAGGTGCCACCTAGCTTCGCATCAAGGGATACCAGTAATGGCAACAGCGGCGCAGGATGGGGGCGGCACGATTGGCGGCCACCCAAGGGGGCTGGCTTATCTGGTCTTTACCGAATTGTGGGAGCGGTTTTCCTATTACGGGATGAGCGCGCTGCTGGGGCTGTACATGGTCAAGCAGCTGTTGCTGCCCGGCCATGCCGAAAATGTGCTGGGGCTGGCGGCGTTGCGCGATCTGTTTGAATTTCGCGGGCCGATGTCGAACCTCGCCCTCGCCTCACTGATCTTCGGTTGGTACGGGGGGCTGGTTTATTTCACGCCGATTCTGGGCGGTTTGATCGCCGACCGCTGGCTCGGGGCGAAACGGACGGTCGTTATCGGCGCGGTGCTGATGATGGCCGGGCATCTGGCGATGTCGTTTGATGCAAGTTTCCTGATCGCGCTGGGCCTGCTGGTGCTGGGATCAGGATGCCTCAAGGGAAATATCTCCACCCAGGTCGGGACACTTTATCCAGCCGCAGCAGAATCGCTGCGCGCGCGCGGGTTCACCATTTTTTCAACCGGGATCAACATCGGGGCGGTAATCGGCCCGCTGGCGACTGGCGCAGTTGCTGCCGTCTATGGCTGGCACGCCGGGTTCGCGCTGGCTGCGGTGATGATGCTGGTGGCGCTGATCGTCTATCTGGCCGGGCAACGCCACCTTCCCGATAACCGCGGACCAGCGGCTGAACGAGCCACTCTGCCGCCGCTAACCGCGCAGGAGTGGCGGCGCGTCCGCGCATTGCTGGCGGTGATTGCGCTGACCATACTGCCCAGCCTTAGCTTCATGATGATCGGCGGCATCGGGATAATCTGGATCGATCAGTCCGTGAACCTTGCGACCCCCGTTGGCAGTGTACCGGTAGCGTGGTTCAATTCGATCGATTCCCTCGCCAGCATTATCGCCGCGCCACTGCTGATTGCGCTGTGGGCCCAGCAGCTACGTGGCGCACGCGAGCCGGGCAGCCTGACCAAGATCGCCATCGGCAGCGGCTGCGTCGGGCTTTCGTCGCTGCTGTTCGCTGCCGGCAGCTATCTGTCACCGCTGCCCGGCAGTGTTTGGGCAGGGTGGGCGTTGGCCGGCTATATCGGGATGGGATTTGCCTTCATGTGGTATTGGCCGGTGCTGCTGGCACTGGTTTCCAGCCTAGCTCCGGCCAAGGTCAATTCGACCATGATGGGCGGTGCTTTCCTGGCACTGTTCGTCGGCGTGACCGCGATGGGCTGGGTCGGCAGCTTTTACGATCAGATGAGCCCGGCTGCCTTCTGGACACTTAACGCCGCAATTGCGCTGGCGGGAGCGCTGCTGGTGTTCGCGGTGCGCATTCCGCTGGCACGCGCGCTCGAGCTGGATGGAAATGGCAACCGACCCCCCTCACCGCAATGGGAAGAGGGGCCGGGCGGAGCCATCACAGCGGATCGATAACCATGCTTTCATAGGTCATCGCATCAATCATTTCCTGGCGCTGTTCCGGTTCACGTCCGGCTAGAAAATCGAGCAGATCCTGCGTCAGCCGGTCGCGCTGGGTGGCAAACACACCGTGTGCTTCGCCGCCATATTCCAGCAGCGTCGCATGCGGCACCGCTTTGATAACCTCGCGCGCGGTGGCATCGATCGGCACGGTTTTGTCGGCCGTGCCATGGATCAGCAGAGTAGGCATGGTGAAGCTGGCCAGATCGGGGCGGAAATCAGTGGTGGCAAACGCCTTGGCCGCCGCCAGTGTGGGCCGCAATCCGGCCTGCATCGCAGTAATCCAAGCCAGATGGAGTGTTTCATCGCTGACCGGATGGGCGAGCAAGCCGACGCCGAAAAAGTCCTTGAAAAAGCCGGTGAAGAATTTGGCGCGATCGTCCAGCATGCCAGCGGTCATATCGTCGAACGTTTCCTGCGGCACGCCATTCGGGTTGTCGCCGGTTTTCAGCATATAGGGCACCACCGAACTGACCAGCGCCACGCGGCTCACCCCTTTGCCGCCATGGCGCGAGAGATAGCGGGCAATCTCGCCGCCACCCATGGAAAAGCCGATCAGAGCCACTTCCTTGCCACCGGCATGCGCTTCGATCACATCGCTCAGATCATCGGCAAACGTATCATAATCATATCCGTCCGAAGGCTGCTGCGAGCGGCCAAACCCGCGCCGATCATAGGCTATCGCCTTGAGGCCAGCCTCGGCCAGCGCCTGCGTCACGGGATCCCAGCTGTCGCTCGACAGCGGCCAGCCGTGAATCAGCACCACCGGTTGTCCCTTGCCCCAGGTCTTGACGTAAAGGTGAGTGCCATCGCGCGTTTCAGTCATATGCATTGCAGGACTCCTCAATGATTGGGGCGGATCAGTTATGCCAGTTGAACCGCTGCTTGGTGATTATGTTCCGGGCGCCGGGGCAAGCTGCGGTGATCCGGCCTGGAGCGCGCATGAACCGAAATTCCGCCCCCTTTCCTCCATGTAGCCTTTCTGCGATTAGCTACTGGTGATAGTCAGATTTTTCCGCTTTTTTGTTGCCACACTGGCGCTGACGGCCACGCCCGTCCTCGCCCGCGATTCACTCGGCATGTTTTCTGGCTGGGGGGCATTTCGCGATGCTGGCAACGGCGCAAGTGGGCCGCGCTGCTATGCGATTGCGATGGCCGCGCCATCAACGCTTACCCGCGATTACCAGCCCTATGCCGCCGTCGGAACCTGGCCTCGCAAAGCTGTGCGTAACCAGCTCCATTTCCGCCTGTCACGCAAGCTTGCGCCCGCAGGCAAGATTACGCTCAGTATCGGGCGGCAACGTTTTGTGCTGACCGGCGGCGGCGGTGATGCCTGGGCGGCGGACCAACGGATGGACGCTGCGATCATTGCCGCGATGCGCTCAGCCAGTGGACTGACGGTCAGCGCGCGCGGCGCGGACGGTCGCGGCTTTTCCAACACATGGGCCTTGGCGGGGGCGCCAACCGCGATGGATGCCGCGACAATCGCCTGCGCTGCGTTCAAATAGAAGCGCGCGCAGTTACGGTAGCTTTTCCGGCGCTTCCCCCCTATAGGCCCGCGTTTCATGGCCGACACAAACCTCATGGCGATCCCCGGAATGATCGATCCGGTGCCCACCCCGCGCGACATTACGCCGCGCACGGATGGCCGTGTCGATCTGATCGGGCTGCCCCGCACCCGGATTGCCGAGCTGCTGGCCGAGGCCGGACTTGATGCCAAGGCCGCCAAGCTGCGCTCACGCCAGCTGTTCCACTGGCTCTACCACCGCGGCGTGACCGAGTTTGACGCGATGACCGATATCGCCAAGACCATGCGCCCATGGCTTAGTGAACGGTTTGTGATCGGCCGGCCCGAGATTGTCGAGGCGCAGGTTTCCATCGATGGCACCCGCAAATGGCTGCTCCGCACTGCCGATGCCAATGATTACGAGATGGTTTTCATTCCCGATGAGACCCGCGGCACCCTGTGCGTCTCCAGCCAGGTCGGCTGCACGCTTAACTGCCGGTTCTGCCACACTGGGACGATGCGGCTGGTGCGCAATCTGACGCCCGGTGAAATCGTCGGCCAGGTGATGCTCGCCCGCGATGCGCTGGGCGAATGGCCCAAGGGATCAATGGCCGGGCTGGATAGCGGCGCGGATGATGACGCCGATGACGAGGCCGATGAAGTGGGTGGCAACTACACTTCGGACGGCCGCTTGCTGACCAATATCGTGATGATGGGCATGGGCGAGCCGCTGTATAATTTCGAGAATGTCCGCGATGCCCTGAAGCTGGTGATGGACGGCGATGGCCTCGGCCTGTCGCGCCGCCGGATCACGCTTTCAACCAGCGGCGTGGTGCCGATGATGGCCCGCGCCGGCGCCGAGATCGGGGTCAATCTGGCGGTCTCACTCCACGCCACCAACAAGCAAGTGCGCGACGAGATCGTACCGATCAACCGCAAATATGGGCTTGAGGAGCTGCTCCAGGCATGCGCTGATTACCCCGGCGCCTCCAACGCGCGGCGGATCACCTTTGAATATGTCATGCTGAAGGACAAGAACGACAGCGACGAGGACGCGCGCGAGCTGGTGCGGCTGATCAGGCGCTACAAGCTGCCCGCCAAGGTCAATCTCATCCCGTTCAACCCCTGGCCGGGCGCAGCTTATGAATGCTCCACGCCAGAGCGGATCCGCAGTTTTGCCGAGATCGTCTTTGCCGGCGGGATCAGTGCCCCGGTTCGCACGCCGCGCGGGCGCGACATCGATGCAGCCTGCGGTCAGCTCAAAACCGCCTCCGAAAAGAAGAGCCGCGCCGAGCTGGACCGGCTGGCCGAGGAAAAGCAGGCCGCGCTGGGATAGGGACCTGCGCATTTCGTCGCAGCTATTGCCCGGTCCAACTGTGACCGCACCGTTCACCTTTGCTGTTCATCGCCGGTTGGGGAACATGCATCCAATCTCCGCGTTTGAGTGAGATAGACTGAACTTTGGAGAAGAACATGAGGAATGTCATCTTAGCCGCCGCCTTGGCTGGGCTTACCTTGCCAGCCGCCTCGGCCTATGCCGATCCGCCCAGCTGGGCCCCGGCGCATGGCTATCGCGCCAAGCACGGCGGGATCGCCTATCGTCAGACCGACAATGGCATTCGCTATTGGCGGGGCGAGGACGGCCGCTATCACTGCCGCCGCAGCAACGGAACCACCGGCCTGCTGGTCGGAGCGGCGCTGGGCGCATTGCTCGGCCGTGCGGTCGATACCCGTGGTGACCGGGCGACCGGAACCATCATCGGCGCAGCTGCCGGCGCGTTGGTGGGCCGCGAGGTCGAGCGCGGCCGAACCCGCTGCCGCTAGTATTCCTGGCCCGGAACTAATTTTCGGGTTCCCTCATTACGGCTGGTGTGCTTGGTAAGAGCCATGCCACCAGCCGTTCTCATTACTGGCGCTGCCCGCCGCATCGGTGCGGTGCTGGCGCGGGCCTTCGGGCAGTCTGGCTGGCATGTGGTGATCCATGTTGGTCATTCCCCCGATGCGGCCCATGTGCTTGCCGCTGAGTTACCCTCGGCCGAAGTGGTGCAATGCGATCTGCTGGACGGTGACGCCGCGCTGGCGATGATCAATGATCTGGCCGGACGGCTCGGCGATTGGCGGATGCTGATCAATTGTGCCGCAGTGTTCAACCTCGATACCGCCGCGGCGATTGATCGGGCCGTCTTTGCCGAGGCGATGACCGTCAATGCCGAAACCCCGACCCGCATGGCGCAAGCCTTTCTGGCCAAGGCGCGCGCACAAGGCGGACGGCGGGTGGTCCAGTTCCTTGATCAGAAACTGCTCAATCCCAATCCGGATTTCTTTTCCTACACCATGGCCAAACACGCCTTTGCTGCTGGGATGACGATGCTGGCGTTGGCGCAAGAGCGCGCCGAGGATCGGATCTATGGCCTGGCCCCCGGCGCGATGATGCCAAGTTTTGACCAGGTCGATGCCGAGCATGAGCAGAGCGGACGGATGAACCTGCTACAGCGGCTGACCGCTCCTGCGGAACTGGCCGATGCCGCGCTGTTCCTGAGCGAAGGCTGGCTGGCCAGCGGCGAGACTTTATTTATCGATTCGGGCCAGCATTTGCTGGCACAGCCGCGCGATGTGCTTTTCCTCGCCCGGCAGTAGAGTGCGGTAAAAAGGGCTTGCCAGCAGCCGCTATGGACATACTGATAGCGCTATGTGGTTACTCAACAAGATGCTCAGTACTTTGGTTCGCGAAGGTGAGCTGATCGTCACGAATTACGACGGCAAGGAGTATCGCTACGGCCAGCCTGCCGAGGTCAATAGCACCGGGCCGGTCCGGATCCGCCTGACCGACAAGGGCGCGGCCTTCCACATCGCCAAAGACCCGCGGGTCGGCGCGGGCGAAGCCTATATGCACGGACGGTTGGTGGTCGAGCCACCCCACGACATCCGCGATATGGTGCTGCTGGTAATGGGTAACGCCGGCCGCGCAGGTGCTCCCATGACCCCGCCCAGCCCGGCAAAACGCCTGTTTGATGGGTTCGCCGCGCGGCTCGATCAGATCAATCGGCGCGCCAAGGCGAGCGATAATGTGGTTCACCACTATGATCTTTCCCGCCAGTTTTATGAGCTGTTCCTCGATGAGGACCGACAATACACCATGGCCTATTTCCGTGATCCGGCGAACCCGCTGGAGCGGGCACAGTTGGACAAGCAGGCGCTGATCGCGGCCAAGCTGAAGCTTACACCCGGTAAGACCGAAGGTCTGCGACTGCTCGATATCGGCTGCGGGTGGGGCGGCCTTGGCCTCTATCTCAACCGTCATTTCGGGCTCGAAGTGCTTGGCGTTTCGCTCGCTCCCGATCAAATTGCCTTCGCCAATGAGCGTGCGGTGGCGGCCGGGGTGGCCGACAAGGTCAGGTTCCAGCTGATCGATTACCGCGATGTGGCCGGCCAGTTTGACCGGATCACCAGCGTCGGCATGATCGAGCACGTTGGCGCGCCGCATTTCGGCGAATATTTCGCCAAAACCCGCGAGCTGCTGGCCGATGACGGGGTGATGCTGACCCACACCATCGGCCGCACCGGCCCGCCCGGTATGACCGACAAATGGACCCGCAAATACATCTTCCCCGGCGGCTATATCCCGGCGCTGAGCGAGCTGACCTCTGCGCTCGAACGCAACCGCTGGATCACTTCGGATATCGAAGTGCTGCGCTTCCACTATGCCCATACCCTGGCCGAATGGTATCGCCGGGCAACGCTGCATGAGGCTGAGATCACCGCGCTGTATGACGCAAAACTGTTCCGGATGTGGCAGTTCTACCTGGCCGGGGCCGAACAGGCGTTCCGCAATGGCGGCATGGTCAATTTCCACATCCAGAGCATAAAACGCGCCGACACGCTGCCGCTGACGCGCGACTACATCGGCGCAGAGGCGGCGCGGTTGTCGGCGCTGGATGTGACGCCTGAGTGGCATCTGGGGAGGGAGGCGGCGGAGTGAGGCTGGTAAGCCACCCGCACCAACACAGCTCGTCACTCTGAACTCGTTTCAAGGACCATTTCACCCCACGACCGGCGATCTGCGCAGGCGCGATGGATCCTGAAACGAGTTCAGGATGACGGGGTTTGGTATTGTGTCCGCGAAATTGGTTGAGTTTAGGGGTTATTGCTCCTGTCACCGCAATTTCGTCAGGTCCACATCCGTCAGCCGCTTGATCTAACGGCAAGACCTAGCCTGCGAGTGCTTGCCAAGCCGCGCGTACAGCCCATGCAGTAAAGCACTTATGCCCCTCCTCTTTAGGGGAGGGGTTGGGGTGGGG
>JANLQQ010000198.1:0-13937 GCA_031367905.1 Novosphingobium sp. | reverse complement strand
CGAAACGACAGATAATTTGTACATTGATTAAAGCCTTTACCAGATTTTCGCGCGGAGCTCGGGCGCGATATACATCGTGTCGCCGGGTTTGATCCCGAAGGCGGCATACCAGGCATCGATATTGCGGAGCGGGCCAATCACGCGGAACCGCGCCGGACTGTGCGGATCGGTTGCCACCTGGTTCTTGATCGCATCGGGGCGCTGCTTGGTGCGCCAGGCCTGTGCAAATGCGAGGAAGAAGCGCTGATCGCCGGTCAGCCCGTCGATCACTGGCGCGTCCTTGCCGCCCAGCGATTTGTGATAGGCACTCAGCGACACTTCCAGCCCGGCAAGATCGGCGATATTCTCCCCCATCGTCAGCTCGGGATTAATGAATGCACCGGGCGCCGCTTCGAACTTGGCATATTGCGCGCCGAAGATCTTGGCCTGCGCTTCAAAGCGGGCGGCGTCTTCGGGCGCCCACCAATCGCGCACCGCGCCGGTTGCGTCGATCTTGCGGCCCTGATCGTCAAAGCCGTGGATAATCTCATGGCCGATCACGGCCCCGATCGCGCCATAGTTGACTGCATCATCAGCAGCCAGATCGAACATCGGCGCCTGAAGGATCCCGGCCGGGAATACGATCTTGTTTTCAAGGCCGCCGTTATAGGCGTTGACCGTCTGCGGGTTCATTCCCCACTTCTTGCGATCGACCTTTTTGCCCAGGTCTTCCATCGCATAATCGGCATTGAACCGGCCGGCCCGCTGCACGTTGCCGTAAAGGTCTGCCCCATCGATCCGCAGGGCGTCGTAATTGCGGAACTTGTCAGGATAACCAACCATCACGTCCATCTTCTGGAGCTTGTCCAGCGCAGCCAGCTTGGTCGGCGGCGACATCCAGCTGTTGGCATTGATCCGGTCTACCATGGCCAGTTTCAGATTGACCACCAGCGCTTCCATCTTGGTCTTGGCCGCCGGCGGGAAGTGCATCCGGACATAGTCCTGCCCGACCAGTTCACCCAGCGAGCCATCGACCAGCTGCACGGCCCGCTTCCAGCGCGGCCGCAGAGTCGAGACGCCTGACAGTGTTTTGGTATATTCAAACCGGCTGTTGACCATCGCTTTGGTCAAATACGGGGCGGCTTGATCGGCGAAGTGGAACTGCTGCCACAGCTTCAGGGTTGCCAGCGGGGTGGCGGTATAGACTTTGACCGTATCGCGCACTGCGGTATTTTCGCCGACGATCATCCGCTTTTGCGCAGGGATCCGGGCTCCGGCCAGCCACTGCGCCCAATCATAGCCAGGGGCATATTTGGCCAGCTGCGCGCTGCTCATCGGATTATTGACTTTGCCGATATCGCGGCGGTCGGCGATCTTCCAGCTTTTGGCGGCTAACGCGGTTTCAAAGGCCATGATCGTGTCGGCGGCAGCGGCTGGCTGAGGACTGCCAATCGCGCGCATTGTCCGTTCGATATAGGCGCGATAAGCGTCGCGCTGCGGCTTGAACTGCGCGGCAAGGTAATATTCACGCTCGGGCAGGCCAATCCCGCCCTGACCGAGGTAAAGCACGTTGACCGTTGGATCGAGCGTATCGGAGCCAACCCCGAAATCGATCAGCGAGATGCCGAAGCCGCCATTGGTGCTGCCCATGAACCGGGCGAACTGCGCCCGCGTCTTGATCGCAGCAATCTTGGCCAGATCGGCCTTGAGCGGGGCGAGGCCGACGGCCTCTGCCTTTGCCTCGTCCATGAAGCTGGCATAGAGCGCGCCATATTTGTTGCCTGCGGGGCCTGAGGTAAGCTGGCTGCGTAGTTGATCCTGGACCCGGTCGTTGATCTCGTTGCCGCTGCCGATCGCGGCCTTGTCCGAAGGGATCTCGTTCTTCGCGAGCCACGTGCCGGAAGCGTGCTTTTCAAAATCTTCGCCCGGCGCCACGGCAGTGTCGCGGTTTTCAAGCGCGACGCCCCAGGTGCCATAGATCGTCGTTGCGCCAGTTGCCGAAGTAGCGGCGGAGGTTTGGGGCGCCGGAGCGGTTTGGGCAGCCAGCGGCACAGCACCAAGCGCCAGCACCGCAACGGAAACAAGCCAGATCGTCTTCATGAATTTCTCCGTGAAATAGCGCGCGCGAACAGTCCCTTGAACGATCGGATATGTGCGCGGGATGAATGGTCGCTGGGTCGGAGGACGGCACGCGGATGTCAATGTTGTTTGCCGAACTGGGATGACAGTTGGTCGGAGAAGGGAGATGGCAGCCAAGGCCAGTGCCCTGCGGTGCGACTTTCCAACGATGTGAACAGGCTGGACGAATCTATTGCTGACAGGCAGGGGCGAGCGGTGACAGTTAAGGATTCGACTACTCAGCTGGCTGCTGCCGGAGCCATCGCGCTGGCGCTGCTCGCCAGTTCCGCGCCCGCACTTGCGCAGACGGAAGTCGCTTCTGCTGCCGCTGGTGATCCGCCGCCGCATTCGGTTAGTCTTACTTCCACCCAGCTGTTCGAATTTGCTGATGCAGCCCGCGATGCCGGTGATTTCGTGACGGCCATAGCGGCTTATCGTGCCTTGGCCGAGAACCCCGATACAGAGCTGCGAAGCGAGGCGCGGTTTCGGCTGGGGATGATGCTGGCCGATCAGCAACAGAAGTACCGCGCCGCGGCGGTCGAATTTCGCAAGATCCTTGATGAAAAGCCCGATGCTGCGCGGGTGCGGATCGAACTTGCCCGGATGCAGGTGATGATGGGCAATCTCGGCGCCGCTGAGCGTGAGTTTCGGACCGCGCAGTCAGCAGGTCTGCCGCCTGAGGTAGAGCGACTGGTCCGGTTCTATGCCAATGCGTTAAGTGCACGCAAACCCTTTGGCGCCAGTCTTGAAGTTGCCCTGGCACCGGATAATAATATCAACCGCGCAACCCGTTCGGACACGTTGGGCACGATCATCGGGGATTTTACGCTGGATCAGGACGCCAAGGCCCGCTCTGGACTGGGCCTGACCACGCGGGGGCAAGCTTATCTGCGGACCGGGATTGATAAATACGCCCAATTGCTGGTGCGCCTGTCAGGCAGCGCGACAATCTATCAGGCCTCGCAGTTCGATGACATGGCGGTTTCGCTTCAGATCGGGCCGGAGTATAGTTCGGGAGCCGATCGCATAAGCCTTGCCGCCGGGCCAAGCTGGCGCTGGTTCGGGCTGGAGCTTTACAGCTTTTCCTATGGGGTCAGTGGTAACTATCGGCATCCGCTGGGAAAGCGAGCACAGCTGACAATCGATAGCGTAATTGCCCACACCGAAAATCGCCGCAATAGTTTGCAGAATGGTGAGGCTTTCACGCTGAGCCTCGGCATCGATCGGGCCTTCTCGTCGCGCTTCGGCGGGGGGGTGCAATTCAACAGCGCACGTGAGACGGCACGTGACCCCGGCTATGCCACTGCCAGCGGCGGGATCAGCGGCTATCTCTACCGCGAGATCGGCAAGACCACCGCGACCGCCACCCTGTCCTACAATCATCTTGAGGCGGATGAGCGGCTGTTCCTCTACCTGCAGCGCCGCCGCGAAAACCGGATTGGCGCAAGCATACAAGGGACTTTGCGGTCGCTGCGGATCGGCAGCTTTGCGCCCTATGCCAAGCTCAGGTTCGAGCGGAACTGGTCAACGATTGAGATCTACGATTACCGCCGTTTGGCTGCCGAATTCGGTCTGACTGCGGCGTTTTGATCGAAGGCGATTTCGTGCAAGCAACGGGCTTGCATAGCAATTATCCATTGCTATGATAAAATGGAGTCAGCCACCGGGAGAATCTGGTAAAATTTTCAGGGGATGTTTGGATGACCAGTTTTACCCGCATCGCGCAGGCTTCAGTGCTGGCTTTGAGCATCACGCTGGCAGCTTGCGGCGGCGGTGTTGGGAGTACCCCGACACCGACCCCAACTCCGACCCCAATTCCGACACCGACCCCAACTCCGACCCCAACACCCACTCCGGCTGCGACCAACCCCGATCTCATCGCGCCACTGGTATCGGAGAGCTTTGTCAATGATGCTACAACTTCAAGCGGCACTTTCCCTGGTCTCTCCAATGCTTCGGCTGGGACCAGCACACTGACCATCAGCTACGATCAGTCGTCGCAATCCTATACAGTCCAGACGCAAGGACGTTCGCGGACATTTGCGCTTTCCGACAAGGACGCCACCCAGTCGACTGCTGACCAAACGACGTTCAAAAAAATCAATGGCAACACAACCGATCTACTGACCCTCACCAATCCCGGTAATTCGGGCCGCCTCCGCTACACTTATGTCGGCAGTGGCTTCTGGCAGCACTCGGTTCAGACAGACAACACCGTTGCGGGATCATTCGATTCCTTCACCTACGGAGTTGGCACCCCATCCGCTGCAGTTCCCAAGACGGGCGCAGCAGCTTATGATTTTGACATTATTGGAGTTCTTGCGAGAGCGAGCGGTGCTGCGCCGTACGGTATGGGCGGTTCCGGCCAAATGACCGTGGATTTCGGTGTCGGCCAGTTCAACGCAACCGGGAATGTCAGTTTGGTTGATAGCCTGTCGGGAACCATAGTCGAAACAGGCACTGCAATCCTGGCGAGCGGTACTTTGTCCAGTGGCAATGGCTTCACTGGAAGCTTTGTTTACGATCCGTCTGGATCGCAATATACTGGTAGCATCGACGGTCGGTTCTACGGCCCGGCAGCGGATGAATTGGGCGCGGCGGTATATGGCGTCGCGCAGAATCAGGCGTTTCCCGGGGTCCTGTCCGCAGCCTTTCTTGGTCGCAAGAGCTCTACCGGGCCAGGAACCAACCTGTCGTTGCTCAACCTCGTGGCTGATACGTTATTCACGACCAAGGGCGCCCATGTCTCGACCTATATCGATCCGGCCACAGGCAAGTTGCAGAACGTGACGACCGAGGAACCTTCGCAATTTACCGGGGGTGGATCCTTCGGCCCGCAAATCAACTATACAGCGGCAAGCAAGAGCTACGCCATCACCGACAATTTCCAGGGAGAAGTTGCCTCTGGTACATACGGGGCGGCGCAATTGGCGGCAATCCAGCCTGATTCGCGGTTTACGGAATACCGCTCAACGAGCGGCGCCACCGATAACGTGCTGCGCTTATACAAGGTCGGTTCGAGCAATCCGGAACTGGTGCTGACCTACGCCAGTTTTGGAATCTGGGATCGGCCGCAGACGCCAACCAGCGACGGACTCAATTATGATCGACGGGTCTATTTTGCTTATGGCATCAACTCCACCGCATTTCCGCAGACTGGCACGGCCACCTATAACGGCATTATCAACGGTTTCGCAGGTTCGTCGGTACCGGGTAGCGACCCCTATGATCTTTCAGGAAATTTTAACTTCAATTTCGATTTCGCCGCAGACACTCTGGCGGGTTCGTTCAGCCCTATGGGCAGAAATCGAGTGACTGGCGCGACAATGAACTTCGGGGTGTATTCACTGGCTAACACCAGGGGACCACAATCAGCAGGCCAAAGTTTCGATGGTTATCTCCGGCTGACAGCTGCGGCCAACCCGACCGGCTCGTTCAAAGGAGCTTTCTTTGGACCCAACATTGCCGAAATCGCCGGTACATTCGTCATTCGTGAACCCGACGCGGTGAATGCCGGGCAGTCTTTCAGCATGACCGGTGCTTTTGCGGGTAAGAAGGTTCCCTGACGGGGCACCAGCCCGGGAGTTGCATTTATCCCGCCGGGCGGCAGGGCTTTCCTTCATACTGGAACCGGTGCTGGACGTATTCGCGCCCGTTCCAGCACGCGACCGGGAAGCAGAAACCGGGGCTGCCGATCTCCAGATCGGGCCAGCCAGTCGCAGCATGGCCGGGAAAAACGTGGCGATGCCCGCCCCGCCGGTGATGCGCTGCCAGCTGCCATTCGCCTGGTTGCAGACCACGCTGTAGCCGACTTCGCCCCCCCCCGAAGCAATAGACGCTGCCCTCCGTAATCACTGCACCGCGCACATCGCCCTGCCAAACGGGTGACTTACTTTGCTGGCACGCACCGTTTCTTATCGCGGGCCTTACAAGCGGCGGCGTTTTCCTGCCATTTCAGCATTGCGGCTTGATACTCTGCCTGCACCCGGGCATTTTTTGCGGCATATTCGGCCTGTGCGCGCGCGATTTCAGCGTCGCGGGCTTTGACAGCGTCATCATAGGCTTTCTGGTTGGCAAGGTTTTTGTCGAGTTGCAGGCGCGCGGTGGCGGCTTGCTCGGCGTTGAGTTGGGCAAGCTGCTGCTCAGCCGAGAGCTGTGGTGCAGCTGCAGGCGCGGAAGCTTGTGTCGCGGGGGCTTGCGGTGCTGGAGCTTGAGAAGTGGCTGGCGCGGCTGCAAGGCTGAGGATCGCGGCAAGGGCAAAAGTGCGGATAAGTGCGTTAGGACGAGCAGTCATGGGGCGGCGTCTCCCTGTGGTTAAAGCCACAACATAGACGGCTTGTGTTACCATACAAACAAGCGCGCGCGGGCTCTTGCGCAATTTGAACAGATGTGGAACAGACCCGCGCTATGTCACTATCGAAAATCAGCCAGCATAGGCCTGCAGTATGCAGACCAGCATAATTGTCCGGGGTGCCCGCGAACATAACCTCAAGGGCTTTGACGTCGAGCTGCCGCGCGATAGCCTGATCGTCATCACTGGCCTGTCGGGTTCGGGCAAAAGCAGCCTGGCGTTTGACACCATTTATGCCGAGGGGCAGCGGCGCTATGTGGAGAGTCTCTCCGCCTATGCGCGCCAGTTTCTGGAGATGATGCAGAAGCCCGATGTCGAGCATATCGATGGGCTGTCCCCCGCAATCTCGATTGAGCAGAAGACCACCAGCCGCAATCCGCGCTCGACCGTCGCCACGGTGACTGAGATCTATGATTATATGCGGCTGCTGTGGGCGCGGGTCGGCGTGCCCTATTCGCCTGCTACAGGTCTGCCGATCAGTGCCCAGACAGTGAGCATGATGGTCGACCGGGTTATGACGCTGGCTGAGGGAACGCGCGCTTTTCTGCTTGCGCCTGCGGTGCGTGGCCGCAAGGGCGAATACCGCAAGGAATTGGCCGAGTGGCAGAAGGCCGGTTACACCCGGGTGCGGATCGATGGTGCGTTCTACGCGATCGAGGAAGCGCCCGCGCTCGACAAGAAGTACAAGCACGATATCGAAGTGGTGGTTGACCGGATCGCGGTAAAACAAGGCATCGAAACACGGCTGGCTGACAGTTTCGAGCAAGCCCTCAAACTGTCCGACGGGCTGGTTTATCTCGATCTGGCGGATGGGAATGTTCCGGGCCGTGACGAGGAGGATGCGGGCGGCGCGATGAAAGGCGCTGGCCTCCCGCCCAACCGTATCGTGTTCAGCGAAAAGTTTGCCTGCCCGGTTTCCGGCTTCACGATCGAGAGCATCGAACCGCGGCTGTTCTCGTTCAACGCCCCCCAAGGTGCGTGCCAGGCTTGCGATGGGCTGGGCGAAAAGTTGCTGTTCGATCCGCAGCTGGTAGTGCCAAACGAGGCGCTGACGCTGAAGCAAGGCGCGATCATGCCCTGGGCCAAAAGTAACCCGCCGTCGCCCTATTACATGCAGGTGCTGGCCAGCCTTGCGACCGAGTTCGGCTTCAGTTTGAACACCCCGTGGGCCGACCTTGCGGGCGAAGTGCAGCTGGTGATCCTGTTCGGCACCGGCGGGAAAGCGGTTCCCCTGACCTTTGTGGACGGCAAGAAAAGCTACACCGTGCGTAAGGCGTTCGAGGGCGTGATCGGCAATCTCAATCGCCGGATGCTGCAAACCGAAAGCGCCTGGATGCGCGAAGAGCTGGCCAAGTTCCAGACCGCGCAACCCTGCGAAACCTGTGAAGGCAAACGGCTCAAGCCCGAGGCGCTGTCGGTCAAGCTTGCAGGCATGGATATATCCTCGCGGACGCATCTGTCGGTGTCCGATGCGCTGGAATGGTTTTCGACTGTTGATCAAACCTTTACCGCGCAGCAAAGTCAGATCGCTAAGAGCATCCTCAAAGAAATCAACGAGCGGCTGGGTTTCCTCAACAATGTCGGACTCGATTACCTGAACCTCGACCGCACTTCAGGTACGCTGTCTGGCGGCGAAAGTCAGCGGATTCGCCTTGCTTCGCAGATCGGTTCGGGATTATCTGGCGTGCTCTATGTGCTGGACGAGCCGAGCATCGGTTTGCATCAGCGTGACAATGACCGCTTGCTCGAAACGCTCAAACGCCTGCGCGATCTTGGCAATACCGTGATCGTGGTCGAGCATGATGAAGATGCGATCCGCCATGCCGATCATATCGTCGATCTGGGGCCGGGGGCGGGGGTTCATGGCGGGCATATCGTGGCGCAAGGCACCCTGGCCGATATCCTTGCCAGCACCGCAAGCCTGACTGGCCAGTACCTGCTCGGCACGCGTCGGATCGAGGTTCCGGCAAAGCGCCGTAAGGGCAACGGGCATAAGCTGACCGTCCACAATGCCCGGGCCAATAACCTGCGGAATGTCACCGCTAGCATCCCGCTGGGTACTTTCACCTGCATCACCGGGGTGTCGGGCAGCGGCAAATCAAGCTTCACGATTGATACGCTGCACGCCGGCGCCGCCCGGGCGCTGAACGGCGCGCGGGTGATCGCGGGCGCGCATGATAAGATCACCGGGCTGGAATTCTGCGACAAGGTGATCGAGATCGATCAATCTCCGATCGGCCGAACGCCCAGAAGCAACCCAGCGACCTATACCGGCGCCTTCACCCAGATCCGGGACTGGTTCGCCGGCCTGCCCGAAAGTGGCGCGCGCGGTTACAAGCCGGGGCGGTTCTCGTTCAACGTCAAAGGGGGCCGCTGTGAGCTGTGCCACGGCGACGGCCTGATCAAGATCGAGATGCACTTCCTGCCCGATGTTTACGTGACGTGCGAGGAATGTGGCGGCAAACGCTACAACCGCGAAACGCTGGAAGTGAAGTTCAAGGGCCACTCGATCGCCGATGTCCTCGACATGACGATTGAGGATGCCGAAGTCTTCTTCAAAGCCGTCCCGCCGATCCGCGAAAAGATGCACATGCTGAACGAGGTCGGACTGGGCTATGTCAAGGTTGGCCAGCAGGCGACCACGCTGTCAGGCGGAGAGGCGCAGCGGGTCAAACTCGCCAAGGAACTCAGCCGTCGCTCCACCGGCCAGACGCTCTACATCCTCGACGAGCCGACCACCGGGCTGCATTTCGAAGATGTCCGCAAACTGCTCGAGGTGCTGCACCGGCTGGTCGATCAGGGTAACAGCGTAGTGGTGATCGAACACAACCTCGATGTGATCAAAACCGCTGACTGGGTGATCGACCTTGGCCCCGAAGGCGGCGTGCGCGGGGGGGAGATTGTTGCGGAGGGGACGCCCGAGACGGTGGCGAAGAACCCGCGCAGCTTCACCGGGGGGTATCTCGGGCCGCTCCTCGCGAGGGGCAAGTGAGCAGTTCGTCAGCTTCCCCCTATCGCCCAGAATTCGAAGCCGCCCTGCGCCTGTTCGCGCGGGTCAGCAAGGCGATGTACCAACGCGGGCTGTCGCGACCCATCCTGGTCGGCGGCGCGGCGGCGGAATTCTATTCGACCAGCGCGCTGACCACCGGCGATTTCGATGTGTGTACAATCCTTCAGACAGAGCTGGAGTAAGAATTGCGGCGCCACGGTTTCGTCCGGCCATCGGGTGCCGGGCAGATGCTCAAAGGCTGGATTCATCCGGAACTCAAGCTGGGCTTCGAGGTTGTGGCAGAGGTGCCGATGGACGGGAATGTTGATGCCGCCCATATCCGGCTGGTGCAACCGATTGGGGAAACCGCGCTGTTCAGGGTGATCTCGGTGGAGGATTTGATCGCTGATCGCATGGGCCAGTTCACCTCCGGCACGGCGCGCGACCGGATCGATCAGGCCCGTCTGCTACTGGCGCTTCACCCCGAAGCAGAAATGGACTATCTGGAACGCCGCATCCGCGAGGAAAGCATGGGCGACTATGGCGTCGAAGATATCAGAGGCTGAAGCTGCACTCCCGGTCATCAACATGGCCGAAATGGGCACCCGCGTCGCCGCCCGCCATGCGGAACTGGGCCTGCCCGACGATTCCGCTCATCCTGAGCTCGTCGAAGCACGCAACAGCGGCACCCGCCGCACGCCGAGCCAGCGGGCCTTGCTCAAGGCCATCGTGGATACGGGGGGAAATGGTGAGTTTGGGGGTTATTGCTCCTGTCACCGTAAGCCTGTCACCGTAATCCCCGGAATTCAACGGACGGTGCGACCGGATGCAAGGCCGCGCGGCGAGGGTTCGGAAGAGAGTTAATTAGGGGTTTTTGCACTTGTCACCGTAACTCTCACCGTAACTCCCCTTTCGGGCCGCCTCAATCTTGGCGACGTTGATCTTCTTCATCGGCATCATCGCTTCGAAGGCGCGTTTGGCGACGTCGCCGCCTTGTGCCATCGCATCGGTCAGCACACGCGGCGTGATCTGCCAGGACACGCCCCACTTGTCCTTGCACCAACCGCACTGGCTCTCCTGCCCGCCATTGCCGACGATTGCGTCCCAATAGCGGTCGGTTTCCTCCTGATCGTCGGTTGCTATTTGAAACGAGAAGGCCTCGTTATGTTTGAACGTCGGCCCGCCATTGAGGCCAATGCAAGCGACGCCAGCGACGGTGAATTCCACCGTCAGCACATCGCCCTTTTTGCCGCCGGGAATATCGCTGGGCGCATGGTGCACGGCTCCCACCGCGCTGTCGGGAAACGTCTTGGCGTAAAAGCGCGCTGCGGTTTCGGCTTCGTTATTGTACCAAATGCAAATGGTGTTTTTGGGCGTGGCGATCATTTTCACTCCTATCCAAGTTTCAAGTCGCAATTCCACTTTTTGGGGCTGATTTTTCCGGTGCTACGTGGCTATTTCAAATTGCGAGCTTCGGGCTGTCCGCGTTCCAATGGTTACTAAATGCAAGAGGCTACGCGATTGTTCCTCCACTAAATTACTTTTTCAAATAATGACCTGATGTCTGCCTTTCCTAGTTACGGTGACACTAATTATAGTTACGGTGACAGTAGTTACGGTGATAGGTGCAATAACCCTTTTACTATTTCACAAGCGACAATATATTTATTGCTTTACAGCCTCGGAGGGGTGTCGTGAGTTTGGGGGTTATTGCACCTGTCACCAAACCCCCCTGTCACTGAACCCCCTGTCACCGTAAGCCCCCCACAGCTTGCCGGGGGCCAACTCGGGTCGCTCCTCGCGCGGCAACCACGGTTCACCGCGTCGGTCTGGGCAGCGCGAACCTTTAGGCCGATCAAGCGGTCCTCACCCACCCTGGGTCATGCGGCTGCGGCAACCCGCCGCACCCGTATTGCCCGATCGAGGAGTACGAGCCATGATCAGAACCGCTACGATTGGCCTGGCCGCCAGCGCCGCATTGCTGGGAACTTCGCTGCCCGCAGCCGCGACTAATGATTCCGGCCGCAAACTGTCCGCGACGCTGAACGGGGCAAGTGAAGTTCCCGGACCCGGCGATGCAGACGGCGCGGGCAGCTTCACTGCCCGGATCAATCCCGGACAGGGCCAGCTGTGCTATACGTTGAGCGCCCGCATGATCGATGCAGCCAGCGCCGCGCATATCCACACTGGCGCGGTCAGTGTTGCTGGCAGCGTAGCAGTCGCGCTCACCGCGCCGACCGCATCTGCAACCGAGCAATGCACCACCATCACCCGCGAGCTGGCGCTGGACCTGATCCAGAACCCGCAGAACTATTACGTCAACGTCCACAACGCAGCCTTCCCCGCCGGAGCCATCCGCGGCCAGCTGAGCAAATAAACCGCGCGGCCGGGCGGGGCATTAGAGCCGGATGCATTGTGATTGAATCGCGGCGCTTCTCGCCTCTTCGGCTGGGAAGGGGCAGGAGAGCGGCGCGAAGCGCCGCATCAGCGCAGACGGTCGTACACCCCCTTTCAGCCTCCCGCTCAAGGGGAAAAGATCTTGGGCCAACCAAATCTCATCCCGCTTTAGCGGCTGTTTTGGTGCTCAATGACATCCCGTTTGCTGATGCTTAGATAGGAGACCAGCGCCAGGATGATCGCGAGAAACAATGCGCTGGTGCCGACGGTGCCCAAGCCCAGCCCGCCGTTGCTGATCGGTTGCGAGAGCAAATCTCCGCACGATGCGCCAAACGGGCGGGTAAGGACGTAGGCAATCCAGAAGGCCCAGATAGCGTTGAATTTCAAGGCGTAGTGCGCTAGCGCCACGGCTCCAATAAGTGCCGCAAAAATCAAGGCTGACAGGCCATAGCCAAGTCCCATTTTTTCGGCGACAAGATCGCCCGCTGCTGTGCCCAGTGCAAAAGTGAACAGGATCGCCAGCCAATAGAAAAGTTCGCGCCGGGTTGTGAAGATTGAATGGATCGACAGCGTTTTCTCGCTCGCATACCAGCCCGCAAATGTGGCGATCAGGGCGATGCTGAATGCGGCGGTTGTGGTGGTCAGCGCAACACCGAAATTATCCGAGAGATTATCCGTGATCAGTGTTCCGAAAATGCTCAAGAAGACTACCGTTACCCAGTAAATCGCAGGCACATATTCGCGCTTCCAAAGCTGAACCAGAAGCGCGCCGATAAGGAGCACGCCCATGATTACCGACGTCTTGGTCAGGCCCAGATGGAAGTTGAAGATCAGGAAATCCGCTGCCGTTTCACCAACGGTGGTGGCCATGATTTTTATGATCCAGAAATAAAGCGTAACCTCTGGCACCTTGTTCAGCATATGCTTCGTCGTCGAGTCCATCAGCTGAATCCTGTTTTCCTAGACCATTGGTAGGGAAAGTGAACTGCCACGTCACATTCTAAATTCTTAATCCAGATTGAGGTGATCAGTGCAAGTTAGGGTGTCACGTGTAATGGCCACTAAATCCCCATCGCACCCAAACCCCATTCCCCCATTGCCATCCCCAGCAATTGCGCCATCATGCCTGCACCTACTGGTCGGCATCCTTGCCGCGCGGCAGGGCAAGGAGAGGGGGAAATCATGTTGGACACAATTGCGCCATTCGTCGGCCTGATCGGGCTGATTGGCTTGGCCGGGTTGTGGGGGATCAAGCACCCAGCAGACAAGACGCGGAGCGGCGGGGGAGTGCGGTTGCTGGGGTTGCTTGGCCTGTCCGGGCTGATCGGTTTCTGGGTGCCGGGGGCTGGCGCAGTTGGCGCATCGGGCGCGCTGGGCTTGTGGAACCATCAGAACCCCAAGCTGGCGCTGTGGGGCAGGCTGGGCTGGACCTTCGTGCTGGGGCTGCCCTATTTGATCCGCTGGGCAGTTGGCTGAAAAACTCCCCCTCCCCTAAAGTGGAGGGGGAGCCAAGGCGGCGGGTTGCGGCGGCGGTTCGGCCCGCGTAAGTGGTTCACGCCTTGCACAGCAGGAGAGCTGCCATGTCACTCCGTCCGTTTCATCTTGCCTTTCCGGTCCGTGATCTGGCTGCGGCCCGGCAGTTTTATGGCGGCTTGCTCGGTTGCGCCGAGGGGCGCAGCAGCGACGAGTGGATCGATTTCGATTTCTACGGCCACCAGATCGTCGCGCATCTGGTTGAGGGCGACGAGGCGGGCGATCAGGCTGCCAATCGTGTGGACGGCCATGATGTGCCAGTCCCGCATTTCGGGATCGTGCTGACGCTGGAGGATTGGCAGGCGCTGGCCGACCGGCTGAGCGCGGCCGGAACCGCGTTTGCGATGGCGCCGACGATCCGCTTCAAAGGCCAGCCGGGCGAGCAGGCGACGATGTTCTTCCGTGATCCCAGCGGCAATGCGATCGAGATGAAGGCTTTTGCCAGCCTCGATCAACTGTTTGCTCGCTAGGTCACAGCTGCTCAGCGGGGGATGGCGAAGCTGCCGTAGCCGCCCTTGAAGAACAGCATCGGCGCGGCATCGCGGATCACTTCGAGGCCAAGGACCCGGC
>JANLQQ010000122.1:0-9740 GCA_031367905.1 Novosphingobium sp. | reverse complement strand
CGAGCTCATCCGCAAGCTGGTCGCGCTGCAATACAAGCGCAACGACGCCGCCTTCCAGCGCGGCAATTTCCGGGTGCGCGGCGATAATCTGGAGATCTACCCCAGTCACTACGAGGATATGGCCTGGCGGATCAGCTTCTTCGGCGACGATATCGAGGAAATAGCCGAGTTCGATCCGCTGACCGGCAAAAAGGGCGCGAGCCTGGATACGGTGCGGGTCTATGCCAATTCGCACTATGTCACCCCCGGCCCGACGATGAAGCAGGCCGCCGATGCGATCCGGTTCGAACTGGCCGAGCGGCTCAAGGAACTGGAGGCCGAGGGCAAGCTGCTCGAACACCAGCGGCTTGAGCAGCGGACCAATTTCGATCTGGAAATGATCGCCGCCACCGGCAGCTGCGCCGGAATCGAGAACTACAGCCGGTTTCTGACCGGGCGCCTGCCGGGCGAACCGCCGCCGACCCTGTTCGAATATCTGCCGGAAAACGCGCTGCTGTTCGTCGATGAAAGCCACCAGACCGTGCCGCAGATCGGCGCGATGTCAAAAGGCGATCACCGCCGCAAGATCACGCTGGCCGAATATGGCTTTCGCCTGCCCAGCTGCATCGACAACCGTCCATTGAGGTTTAACGAATGGGACGCGATGCGCCCGCAGACCGTGGCGGTTTCAGCCACGCCGGGCAGCTGGGAGATGGAGCAATCGGGCGGGGTGTTCGCCGAGCAGGTGATCCGCCCCACTGGCCTCATCGATCCGCCGGTCGAAATCCGCCCGGTTGAGGATCAGGTCCAGGATTGCATCGAGCAATGCCGCAAGGTGGCGCAGGCAGGTTATCGCACGCTCGTCACCACGTTGACCAAGCGGATGGCCGAGGACCTGACCGAGTTCATGCACGAAGCGGGGCTTCGGGTGCGCTATATGCATTCGGACGTCGAGACGCTTGAGCGGATCGAACTGATCCGCGATCTGCGGCTTGGTGTCTATGATGTGCTGGTCGGGATCAATCTGCTGCGCGAGGGCCTCGATATCCCCGAATGCGGGCTGGTCTGCATATTGGACGCCGACAAGGAGGGCTTCCTGCGTTCCGAAACCAGCCTGATCCAGACCATCGGCCGCGCCGCGCGCAATGTCGATGGCCGGGTGATCCTTTATGCCGACCGGATGACCGGCAGCATGGAACGCGCGATCGCCGAAACCGACCGCCGCCGCGAAAAGCAGCACGCGTTCAATGTGGCAAACAACATCACCCCCGAAAGCATCAAACGCGGCATCCAGGACATCGTCGCGCATACCGCGAGCCGGGATTCGGTGCTAGTCGATCTGGAAGACGATACGCGGAACAATCTGGTCGGGCATAATCTGCGCGGCTACATCGAGGATCTGGAAAAACGCATGCGCAATGCGGCAGCTGATCTGGAGTTCGAGGAAGCCGGCAGGCTGCGCGATGAAATCCGGCGCTTGGAGGCAGACGAACTCGGCATCCCCGACGGCGAAAAACGCGCGCCGCTGGTCGGACGCAGCAATGAGGGGAAACCGGGGACGCGGAAAACGCGATATGGGAAATCGCAGAAGAAGTGGGGGCGGTGATGAGAAAGATTCGCAGTTGATGGGGGAGGAGAACCTTCTCTCGTCTGATGAGGAGAAGCATTTGCCGGCCCTCGGCTACCTTATGATGCGCTGAAACCTCGCGGAAGACTGCGGACGGCAAATCCGGCTGACAATTCCAGCAACCATGCATGAGCACCATCGCTGTCACCCGCCGCGAAACAAACGGGTGGAAATGGCCCGTCTTCATGTTGCTCTACCTGTTCAACATGCACTATTTGGACGCTGCACATTTGGAACCGCAGCCATGACCCAGATCGAAAAACTCTACGCCCAACTCATCGCCAATTGCACGTCCATGCAGTTCCGGGATTTCCGTCGCATTCTTGAGGCTTTCGATTTCACGCTCGAACGGATCAGCGGTGACTGCCACATCTTCAAGCTCCCGGCCGTTTCTCGAGACATTAGCGCACAATCCCAAGTGGTGAACATGAGCGGGAGAATTGAGCCTAGGAAGCTCCAAATTCTTGGGAAGCGGCCATGACCATTTACGAAGCCTTGAACCTTGCGATGACTGCATTTCTCGTAATCATTGGAATGATGAGCCTTTTAGTTATGGCTTTTCAGGCGGGAAACAAGAAATGATCCGTTCTTTCGCCAACACCAACACGCACACCGAAGGTATCTGGTACGGTCTGCGGAGCAAGCGCGTCCCGCCTGATGTCCAGAACCGCGCGCTGGGCAAGCTCAGGATGCTCAACCGCTCCAAAACTCTCGACGACCTGCGAAACCCGCCGAGCAACCGCCTCCACGAGCTCAAGAAAGAGCGTGCCGGGCAACATTCCATTTCCATTAACAAGCAGTGGCGTATATGTTTCCGTTGGAATGACGGAAACGCATACGATGTCGAAATCGCCGATTACCACTGATCCCGAGTGGCTGCACAACAGCCATGCCGGGGAATTGCTGGCCTTGGAATTCATGGACCCGCTTGGCCTGACGGAGGAAGCCCTGGCATCCTTTCTGGCCATCGCGCCCGCGCGCCTGCGCGAGGTGATTGCCGGGACCAGGCCGATGGATGCCGAGCTTGATCTTCGCCTAGCCCGCTATTTCCGCATGTCCGAAGGGTTCTTCCTCGGCTTGCAAGACGACTACGAACTGCTCGAAGCAAAACGCGCACTCAATGGTGAACTTGACCGGATTGTGCCGCGCGCGGCGTGACTGGCCTGAACTCTCACAACTTCCCGAACTTGCCCTCAAACCCGGCCTTGTCCCCGGCCGCCAGCAATTTGCACTGTTCCACCCAGCTGTCCCGCTCGATCCGGCCCGCGAAAGTGCCGAGCTGGGCGTCCACCTCGGCAATGTCCGCCTCGCTCCATGCGGCGATCTGGGCGAAATGGCGCACACCCAGCGAGCCGAGCATAGCGACCAGCTTGGGGCCGACACCTTTGATCAGGGCGAGGTCGTCGGATGCAGCGACAGGTGCTGCGGCTGCCGCCTCTTCCACCACGTCCTGCGCGCCCACCGCAACCAGTTCGCCGATCCCGCCCATCGCGCCTGACATTGGCGCCGGAGTAATGATGGGGGGCGTGATGAGCGCGGTGGCAGGAGCCGCATTGATCAGGGCCTGATTGCGCGACGCAGGCGCAGCACCTTCATCCAGCACATCGGGCTTGTAATCCCGCTTGGGTGCGGTGGAGGCCCGGCCGAACAGCCACCACGCCACCAGCAGGCCGATAATCAGCGCCAGGGCAAAGGCCAGCCAGTTTGTCTGAACCATATCCATCATGATCGTTGCCTCCATATTGCCCAGCCAATCGCAAAGCCGAGCCCATAGGTCAGCAGCATCAGCGTCGTAATTTCAAGCCACAGCGGCATAGCAATAATCCCTAACCCGGCCCCGGCGTATCAACCGGGGTCGGTTGCAGCGGAACCGAAGTGATCACCGAGAATTCGATCCGGCGATTGGCAGCGTCATCCGGCTCAAGCCCTTCAACCGGACGCTCGGCTCCCAGCCCCTGCGCGCGCAGTCCATCGGCGGGAATGCCGCGGCCAACCAAGGCGGTTCGCACGGCTTGGGCACGGGCGCGCGACAGCGCCACATTGCCCCGCAGATCACCGCCTGCATCGGTGTGGCCGGTCAGTGCGATGATGCCGCCCACGCACGGGCGCAGCGCGGCGGCTACCTCGTCGAGCACTTCGCTGCTGGCCGGATCGATTGCCGCGCTGGCTTCGGCAAAGCGGATCGTGCGCGCTTTGAGGATGCCTTCAACGTCTTGCTGACAATGGAGCGAGGCTGGCACACCCGCCTCAACCGCCAGTGCGGTCCGCGCGCGGGTGACTTGCCAGCGGACCCCGCCCACGCCAGGCAGCGCCGCCACCGCTGCTGCGGCGCGGGCGCGCGCGGGATCGGACAGTGCCGAGCCGCCAATGAGCGTGGGGTGACGGGTCAGCCAGCCATTGCGATCACTGAAAACCGCGCGCACGCCAGTTCCGGCCAACGCCGCCTGCGAGCCCTGCTCCATCCCGGCAAGCAACTGCGGTCCATGCGCGGCCGTGCTAGCCAGCGCGAGCACTGCGGTGATCAGGCCACCGACGACGACAAGGGCGATCGAATAGGGTCTCACCTGTTCCCGATAGCCGGGCTCGGCAGAAGGCTCAACAGCTGGAACTCCGTCGTCCCCGGCACCGACCGGGGACCGCTGGCCTCATCAACGCGTCCTCGCCTCGACGAGGCCAGCGATCCTCGGTCAAGCCGGGGATGACGACATACTCAGCTTGCCTCCAATGACCCCGCCACGCCAACCAGCCGGATAAACTCCTGCCGCCAGAAATCGTTCTGCCGCCCGGCCAGAGTGACGATCTGGGCGTTGGTAAACCCGTTCAGCAACGGGTCGCCGCGCAGCTTCTGGCCGAAAGCAGCGACTGCCACAGCGAAGCTGAAATCGGCGCTGGGGGCGGTGCGGCGGAGCATCAGGCTGGCCGGTACCGGCTGCTCAATCAGCCGCGAAGTCTTGCCATCGGGTAGCTTGTAGCGCAGCTTGACGAAGGCAATCTCGCCCGCTTTTCCGGCCGGGAGCGGCGGGGCATCGTCATACCGGCGCGGATCGGACCAGGTTTTTGCTCCCACCGGGACAATCTCATAGATCGCAGTCACCTGATGGCCCGCGCCGATATCGCCGGCATCGACCTTGTCGTTGTTGAAATCCTCTTCCCGCAGCGCGCGGTTTTCATAGCCGAGCAGCCGGTACTGACTGACCTGCGCAGGGTTGAACTCCACCTGGACCTTCACATCCTTGGCGATAGTGAACAAGGTCGAGCTCATCTGCTCGCCCAGCACCTTTTTCGCCTCCAGCGCGCTGTCGATATAGGCATAGTTGCCGTTACCGTGATCGGCGACCTGCTCCATCATCGCCTCGTTGTAATTGCCCTCGCCAAAGCCGAGTGTGGTCAGCGTGATGCCGCTGTCGCGTTCATGCTCGACCATTTCGAGCAGCGCCTTGGTATCGCTGACGCCGACGTTGAAATCGCCGTCGGTCGCAAGGAGTATCCGGTTGACCCCGCCTGGAACCATATTGTCGCGCGCGATCCGGTAGGCGAGCTGCAAGCCCGCCCCGCCTGCGGTCGAACCGCCTGCTGACAGCTGATCGAGCGCGGCGCGGATCTTGCGCTCGTCACTGGTCGGCTCAAGCACCAGCCCGGCGGCACCGGCATAGACCACGATCGAAACCCTGTCGCGCGGGCTGAGTTCACCGGCCAGCCCGGCCAGCGCAGTCTTGACCAGCGGCAGCTTGTCGGGCGAGCTCATCGATCCCGAAACATCGATCAGGAACACCAAATTCGCGGGCGGACGGGCGCTGCGGGGCAGATCATAGCCCCTCAGGCCGATCCGCAACAGCCGAGTGGCCGGGTTCCACGGGGTTGCCATCACATCGGTGGAGACGGTGAAGGGTGCCTCCTGCCGCCCCGGGCGTTCGTAATCATAGCGGAAATAGTTGATCAGTTCCTCGGTCCGCATCGCATCCTTGGGGGGCAGCGATCCGGCGGAAACGAAGCGCCGCATATTGGCATAGGCCCCGGTATCGACATCGACCGAGAAGGTCGAAACCGGCTCCTGCCGCACCTGATGGACCGGGCTGACGTCCTTGCCGTCATAGCGTTCATTGCCCGGATCGGTCGGGACCATGACCGGGCGGACATAACCGACATTGGGAGACGCAATGCGCGCGTGACTGGCAGTGACCGATGGAGAAACCGGCACGCCCTGGATCTGCATCTGGGCTGGCGGCGGGGGGGGAGGAGCAGGAGCCTCACGCGAGGCGTCCTGCGCAGTGGCCTTCGTTCCGGTCAGAATAATTTCATTGGCAGCACCATCGTCACCAGTCCGGTTGGTCGCGCAACCGGCGATGATCGCCATAAGGCATGTGGCGGTGATCGCGCGGTAGCCCATTGATCCATGGCGCATGGCAGTCCCTTCCAGCTGTGGTTCCCGGAGGCCAAATGGCCACCCGACCACTGAACGGCGACTGAACGTTCTCTGCGTGCGATGAAGTGTGTCCCCCTCCCGCAGGCGGGAGGGGAGTTACGCCCCGACGTTCTTGCGGAACAGCACCCGGTCTTCGGGGCCAAAGCCCTTGTGCCAGATCACCCAGCCATAGACGAACAGGATCGCCGGCATACCCAGCGACAGCTCAGCCCATTCGGGCAGATAGCGGGTCGCAAACCAGCCGACGATGACGGCTGGGGCCGCCGCCCAGACCAGCGGCCAGCGCCAGTTATTGATCGGTTCGCCCAGAAAGCGCGACAGCATCCGCGCCTTGAGCAGCGATGACAGCGCAAGCGAGAGCATCAGCGCGCCTGCCGCTACCGCCGCACGATAAAGTTCGCCCAGCCCCAGTTCGTCCACGAGCAGGATCCCGCCGATCGTCAACGCACCTTGAAACGCAATCGTGACCAGCGAAACCCACAGATTCTGCAATCTTTTTACATAGATCAGCGCCGCCTCGCTCACCACCGCAGTCGCTGCAACGACTTCAGCGGCAAGCAGGAACACCAGCGCCCCGGTGCCGCCGACAAATTCCTTACCGACCAGCCCCATCACCCCTTCGCCCGGGATCCCCAGCGCCAGCGCAATTCCGGCCTGTGCAGCGATGATCCAGAAGCCGACCTGGCAAACCTGCTGGGCGATCACCGGATAATTGCGCTCTTTCAAATTGCGGGTGATCACCGGGCCCAGGATCGGCTCGAAGCTGGTTTTCAGCTTTTGCGGCAGCGAGGCCACTTGCTGCGCGACATAATAGACCCCCACCGCCGATGGCGTGGCAAACAGGCCGAGGATCGCGATATCCAGCTTGCGCGTCCCCCATTCCACCGCATCGGCGGCAGCCAGCGGCAGGCTCGCCAATGCCAGCCGCGCCAGCCTCAGCGGGTGTGGGTGCCAATCCTGCGGCAGGCCATAGTTCTGGTAGAGCGGCACCAGCGCCACCGCTCCAGCTGCAAACATCGAGATGATATAGGCCATCGCCATACCGCTTGCCGGCGCGATAAAATAGAACATCAGCGCAAAGATCGACAGCGTCCACGGCTCCACCACCGCGCGCGCGCGCACCGATGTTTTCACATCATAGCGATAGGCCAGCGCCGCAAGGGCGATGTCGGTCTGGGTTGCCGGGATCAGCAGGAAGGGAAGCAGCCGGTCAATTTCGGTATATTGCCCGCTGGGGAACATCGGCGCGGGGAACAGGTATAGCAGCAGTGAGGCGGCTATCGCGATGCCCAGCGTCAGCACCATGCCGTCGGCCACGATCGAGGCAGGGTGGCGTTCATCTTCGGACAGGCGCAGCGCCAGTCCTCGCTTCTGCCCTAAAGTGCACAGCTGGCCGCCCAGTTCGATGATCACCAGCGCATAGGCAAACCGGCCCAGTGCATCGGCACCATAGAGCCGCCCGGCGATCAGCAGGAACGGCAGCCGTGCGGCCAGCCGCAACAGGAAACCGATGAAATTGGTCCGCCCGCCTTTGGCCAGCGCGGCAATATCGGCTTGCGCAGCCTCCTTTTTCTCAGCGGTCATGCTGCGGTTCCCTGTTCGGCGGTAAGCGGGCGGGAGAGCAACTGGGCCACCACCGCTGCGGCTGAAGCCTCGCCCGCCAGCAGACGGCAGACCCCATCGACAATCGGCATGGCGATCCCGCTCTGGCGCGCAAGATCGGCCAGGATCGGCGCGGTTGCCGCGCCTTCGGCGACGCTGCTTTTGCCTGACAGAGCCTCGTTCGCGCTCATCCCCTCGCCCAGCGCCTTGCCGAGTGAGAAGTTGCGGCTGGAGGTGGATGAGCAGGTCAGCACCAGATCGCCGAGCCCGCACAGGCCCGCCAGTGTTTCCGCCCGCGCGCCCCGCGCCAGCCCGAAGCGCAACATCTCGGCATAGCCGCGCGCAATCAGTGCGGCCCTAGCGTTCTGGCCGAGCTTTAACCCGTCAACCACTCCGCAAGCGATGGCGAGGACATTTTTCACCGCGCCGCCGATCTCTGCGCCGGCCACATCATCGGAATAATAGGGGCGAAACGCCTTCCGCGAGATCACCGGGGCCAGCCGCTGCCACTGCGCCTCACCGCCCGCGCAGGCCAGCGTCACCGCGGTGGGCAGGCCTGCCGCAACCTCATGGGCAAAAGTCGGCCCGGACAGGACGGCAATCATCGCCCCGGGCGCAGCTTCGCCCGCGACATCGGCCATCAGCCGCCCGGTACCCGCCTCGATCCCCTTGGAGCACAGGATCAGGTCACGCGGCACAGCAGCACTTGCGGCCGGAAGATCGGCGAGGACCCGGGCAAGATGCTGGGCAGGGGTTACCACCAGCAGCACAGACAGTTCAGACAAATCGCCAATTTGGTTTGTTGCAAAAATACTATGAGCCAATTCGGCACTTGGCAGAAACAGGCTGTTGCGATGATCACGGTTGATTTGCTCCACCAGCTCCGCCTCGCGCGCCCACAACAGCACGTCGCGTCCATCGCTCGCCAGCGCCTGCGCCAGCGCTGTGCCCCACGCTCCTGCGCCGATCACGCCAATTGCCCCAGCCTCGCCAATGGTAACGCTCATGCCTTGATCCCCGCACCGCGCACCGCTTCGGCGGCGGGATCCAGCGGCCAGCGCGGGCGCGGCGCAAAATCGAGGCTGTCATTCTGACCCAGCCGCTCAATCCCGGCCCAGGCGATCATCGCGGCATTATCGGTGCACAGCGGCAGCGGCGGAGCGACGAAGCCCAGCCCGTGCTGCGCCGCCAACCCCTCAAGCGCGGCGCGAATCGCGCGGTTCGCAGCGACCCCGCCCGCCACGACCAACGCGGTGACCGGTCCAGCCTGCGCCAGCGCCCGGGTGGTCCGGTCAAGGATGCAATCAATCGCGGATTGCTGAAACGCGGCGGCAATATCGGCATCGACGTGAAGATCGGCCTGCTTGGCCCGCATCACCGCGCTTTTGAGCCCGGCGAACGAGAAATGCGGCTCGGCACTGCCCAGCAACGGCCGCGGCAGCGGCACAGCACGGGCATTTCCGGTCGCCGCCAGCGCCTCGACCGCAGGACCGCCGGGATAGCCCAGCCCGAGGATCTTGGCGGTCTTGTCAAACGCTTCGCCCAGCGCATCGTCGATCGTCGTGGCAAGGCGGCGATAGGTTCCCACGCCCTGAACCAGCAGCAGCTGGCAGTGTCCGCCCGAGACCAGCAGCAACAGATACGGAAAGGCGAGGGCGGGATCGGCTAGGCGCGGCGACAGCGCATGACCCTCCAGATGATTGATCGCGATCAGCGGCTTGTCGCTTGCCATCGCCAGTGCTTTTGCGGTGACGAGGCCCACCATCACGCCGCCGATCAGGCCCGGCCCGGCAGTCGCGGCAATCGCATCGACATCGGCCAGGGTCATCCCGGCATCGGCCAGCGTTGCTTCGATCAAGGGGGTCAGCCGCTCGGCATGGGCGCGAGCGGCAATTTCTGGGACCACACCGCCATAGGGGCGATGCGCATCATCTTGCGACGCGATCCGCTGTGCAAGAATCACGCGGGTATCCGTCACCAGAGCGGCGGCGGTTTCGTCACAAGACGATTCAATTCCGAGGACAATCCCCATCCCGACTTTCCCTTATCGAGATTGCGCACTAGCACAAGCTGCGATGCCCTTTGTTCTGCCCAAACCCATGCGCCTTG
>JANLQQ010000092.1:0-11631 GCA_031367905.1 Novosphingobium sp. | reverse complement strand
TCGCGGGGCAACCGATCTCGATGCCGGTGTTCATCGGGATCCTGATGCTGTTCGGGATTGTCGCCAAGAACTCTATCCTGCTGATCGACTTTGCGATCGAGGAAATGTCCCGGGGGACTGAAAAATTCGCCGCGATTCTGGAAGCTGGGCACAAACGCGCACAGCCGATCGTGATGACCACCGTGGCGATGACTGCCGGGATGGTTCCAACGGCGGTATCGCTGACCGGCGACGGCGCCTGGCGCGCGCCGATGGGCACCGTGGTGATTGGCGGATTGGTCCTCTCGACGCTGTTGACGTTGCTGATCGTACCAGCCGGTTTCAGCCTGGCCGATGGCTTCGAAAAGCGGGTGGGGCCGATGCTGCGCCGCAAGTTCCTGACCTTTGAGCCGGGCGACGAGGTCGAGGCCCAATACCCCAATCAGGGCGCGGCCGGAGCGCTTCCGGCCGAGTGAGCCTGCGCCCGCTCAACCTTCGGCCTGGTTTGCCTCCAGTTCCGGTTGATCGGGCCCGGCGGATGCGGATGTTTGCCACTGGTCTGCTGCTGGTCATGGCCGGTGTCTATCTGTTCGTGCGGCAATTTCAGGGGATTCATCCGGCGTGGGGCTATGTGCTGGCCTTCAGCGAAGCGGCCATGGTCGGGGGCCTGGCGGATTGGTTCGCAGTCACCGCATTGTTCCGCCATCCGCTGGGCATTCCGATCCCGCATACCGCGATCATCCCGGAAAACAAGGATCGCATCGCCGAGACCATGGCGGCATTCCTGCGCGAAAACTTCCTGATCCCGCCGGTGGTGGCGCGCCGCTTGCTGGGGATGAACTTGGCCGCGGCGGCGGGGACTTTTCTGGCCGACCCGCGCCGTAGTGAGGCAGGCTCAGGCGGGGTTCGGCTGCGCGCCGGGGCGGCCAGTCTGATCGGCGATATGCTTCAGTCGCTCGATCCCGAGCAACTTGGCGGGCTGGTCAAATCGGGGCTCAGGAACCAGCTCGAAAAGCTCGATATCGCGCCGCTGCTCGGCCAGCTGTTGACTGCCGCGATTGCCGACAAGCGGCACCTGCCACTGCTCGAAAGTCTGATCCGCTGGGCCGCCCTGACGCTGGAAGACAATGAGACGCTGCTGCGCGAGATGATCCACAGCCGCGCCAACGGAATTCTGCGGTGGACTGGCCTGGATGAGCGGCTGGCTAACGGGATCCTCGATGGGCTGTACAAGCTGCTTGCCGAAACCATCGTCGATCCCGATCACCCACTGCGCCGCAAGGTAGAGGAAGGGCTGGAAACGCTGGCCGATAATTTGCTCAATGATCCCAAAATGCAGGACCGTGTTCAGCAGATGAAGCTCGAAGTGCTGGCCAATCCGGCAATGGGTCGCTGGCTCGATGGGATTTGGGAGCGGACTCGCGCCGCGCTGCTGCGCTCAACCCGCGATCCCGATCAGGCGCTGGCCGGTCAGTTCGGGGCCAGTCTGGCCGAGCTGGGCGAAGCGCTGCAACGCGACGGCCGGTTGCAAACGCTGGTCAACCGGTTTGCCCGCCGGACGCTGGTCGGCGTGGCGACCCGCTATGGGGCACAAATCGTCCAGCTGGTGTCCGAGACGGTCAAACGCTGGGACGCCAGCACCGTGACTGACCGGATCGAAGGCGCGGTGGGCCGCGATCTGCAATTCATCCGGATCAACGGCACGATGGTTGGCGGGCTGGTCGGCATTCTGATCCATGTGGTGGACCAGCTGCTATGAGCGGCGCCCGTATTGCGGCGGCCCCGATCATCACCACCCAGCGACTTGAACTGTGGCAACCGGTTGCGGCTGATCTGGCCGAGCTTCACGCGCTGACCCAGGGTGACGAGATGCGGCGGTTCCTGGGCAACCATACGCCCAGCAAAGCGGACAGTTTTGCCCGGCTGATGCGCAATGCCGGCAGCTGGGCGCTGCACGGCTATGGCTCGTTCATGGTCCGCCGCCGGGGCGAGGCGCAGATCATCGGCAATTGCGGGATCTTCCGCAGCCTGCGCGGGTTTGGCAAGGGGCTGGACGATGTGCCCGAAGCCGGCTGGATCATCGATCGCAGCGCGTGGGGCCAGGGCCTCGCCAAAGAGGCGATGCGCGCCAGCCTGGCCTGGTTCGAAGCGACCCACGACCCCCAGCGGATCGCCTGCATGATCGAGGAAGACCACGCCGTCTCCGATGCGCTGGCAGTGGCGCTGGGGTTTGTGCCCTATGACCGCCACGTGCTGGAAGACGGCGCGACGGTGATTCTGTATGAGCGGGTTGGCGCTTGATAAGGCCTATTTCACCAGCCCAGTTCCGCGTGAGATCCAAGCCTGACAAGTTCAAGTGTCGCTTGATCGGGCTTGCGGTAGATCAGCACCAGATCGGGCTTCACATGGCAATCGCGATGATCTTTCCATTCGCCAGTCAGCGCGTGGTCGCGCCAAGCGGCTTCCAAAGGTTGATCGGATGCCAGATCTTTAAGCAGCCTCGGTAATTCGGTCGCCAGCACTTTGCCGTGCGGCCCTTTGAGTTCGCGTTTGAAGTCGCGCTTGAATTTGCTTGTTCGCTTAATCGTCCTCATTCAAATCTGCCATCAGCGCTTCGATACTATCAAAGCTGGCGAGCTTGCCCGCTCGCGCTTCCTCCATCGCTGCGATGGTTTCCGCGTTCGGCCGCAAAGGCTCGAACGGTAGCGCCTTGTCATGCGCGACCCGCGTCAGCAGCAGCCGCACCGCGTCGGACACGGTCAGCCCCATCGTCGCAAGCACGGCGGCGGCCTCGTCCTTGACGGTGCCGTTGATGCGGGTTTGAACGAGAGCGTTTGCAGCCATGTATTACATTGTAATGCACTTAGCTTGAGGGTGCAAGACAGTTTTTAAGCCAACACGATTGGTGCGGGCAGGTGGTGGCAACCGAACTGATAGCGGCCACGCGGTGCTGGTGTTGTTGGAGCGTATTCGGCGGATCTGCCTAGATGATGTTGCCGTCTTCATCGTGCTTCATCATTGCTGACAACGCTCCAAATGGGCCAAGTGAGGAGTCATCATTGTGGCCCAACTCACTACGCAACGCTGCAATCAGAGTGCTACCCGCCTTGACCCCGCCCATAGGCTCGTCAGTCGGGGTCGCCATGAGTTTCCACGCATTGAGAACCTGCGGGCCTGCCCAAACCATGAGCTTAGGTAAAATAGCGGAAAGCTGATCGACCAATTCATCTTCGTTAATCTGCTGGCTTTTTCGATTGGCGTTCATCAGCGATCCGATGGTCTGCATAACCTCTTCATATGCCTCTGATTTCTTTGCAAATTGACGAGACGCTATCTCTCGCCTTGAAGTCAGGTTCTGTGTGTAGACAAGTGTGCCCACAGTTACGACTGCCGTTAAGACCGCAAGACGGGTTTGGTTGTTAGCCGTTATCAACAGGTAGCCGAAATAGACCGCCCCCCAACGGTGAGCAATGCAACAGCAACGCTAACTGCCTGAATTATTCGCTTCAGGCTGCTATGTCCGACAATGCTCAAAGCTTGCCCGTAAGCTCCGGCACCGCATTAAACAGATCCGCGACCAGGCCGATGTCGGCCACCTGGAAGATCGGCGCGTCTTCGTCCTTGTTGATCGCGATGATGATCTTGCTGTCCTTCATCCCCGCCAGATGCTGGATCGCGCCGGAAATGCCGACGGCGATATAGACTTGCGGGGCGACGATCTTGCCGGTCTGGCCGACCTGATAGTCATTAGGGACATAACCTGCATCGACTGCGGCGCGTGAGGCGCCGACGCCGGCGCCCAGCTTGTCGGCCAGCGGGATGATGATCTGCTGGAAGGTTGCCGCGTCCTTGAGTGCACGGCCGCCCGAGACGATGATCTTGGCGCTGGTCAGCTCGGGGCGCTCGCTCTTGGCAATTTCCGAGCCGATGAAGCTGGAGGTGTCCGAGCTGGCTGCTGCTGCGACCGCCTCGACGCTGCCCGAACCGCCACTGGTTTCAGCCTTGGCAAAGGCGGTGCCGCGCACGGTGATGACCAGCTTGGCATCGCTCGATTCAACCGTGGCGATCGCATTGCCCGCGTAGATCGGCCGGGTGAAAGTCTTGGGACCTTCGACCGTCAGGATGTCCGAAATCTGCATCACATCGAGCAGCGCGGCAACGCGCGGGGCGATGTTCTTGCCGGTGGTGGTGGCGGGCACCAGAAAGGCATCGTGGTGCCCCATCAAGCTAACTACCAGCGGCGCGACATTTTCGGCCAGCGCATTGGCATAGAGCGCATCATCGGCCAGATGGACCTTGCCGACGCCGGCGATCTTGGCGGCTTCGGCGGCAACGCCAGCGCAGCCGGACCCGGCGACCAGCAGATGCACTTCACCCAGCTGCGAAGCGGCGGTCACCACGGCGAGGGTCGCATCCTTGACCGCGGCATTGTCATGTTCAACCCAGACCAGCGTCTTCATGCGGTGACTCCCATTTCCTTGAGCTTGGCGATCAGCGCATCGACATCGGCGACCTTGATCCCGGCCTGGCGGACCGGTGGCTCGCCGACCTTGATGGTCTTGAGACGGTTGGCGATATCGACCCCGTAATCAGCCGGAGTCTTCATCGCCATCGGCTTGGACTTGGCCTTCATGATGTTGGGCAGCGACGCATAGCGCGGCTCGTTCAGCCGCAAATCGGTGGTGATGATCGCGGGCAGGGCCAGTTTCAGCGTTTCGAGCCCGCCGTCGATCTCGCGCTTGACCACGACATGATCGCCTTCGACCGTGATCTCGTTCGCAAAAGTGCCCTGCGGACGGCCCATCAGCGCCGCGATCATCTGGCCGGTCTGGTTATTGTCATCATCGATCGCCTGCTTGCCGGTGATGATCAGGCCGGGCTGTTCCTCGTCGGCGATGGCTTTGATCAGCTTGGCAACGGCCAGCGGCTCGATCTCATCCTCGGTCTGCACCAGAATCGCCCGGTCCGCGCCCATCGCCAGCCCGGTACGTAGCGTTTCCTGCGCCTTGGCCGGACCAACCGAGACTACGATCACCTCGGTCACGACGCCTTTTTCGCGCAGGCGCAAGGCTTCCTCGACCGCGATTTCGTCGAACGGGTTCATACTCATTTTCACATTGGCAAGATCGACACCGCTGCCATCGGATTTGACCCGCGGCTTCACATTATAGTCAATCACGCGCTTGACGCAGACCAGGGCCTTCATCGGAACAAGCCTTTCTCTCTAAATGCCGCCCAAATGTATCAGGAGGCGCGGCATAGATATCGTTTACGTAAACGTCAATCCATTCAGACGACCTTGCGGACTTCGGCGACGATCTTTTTCGCAGCATCGCCCAGATCGTTGGCCGCCACGATCGGCAGCCCGGAATTGGCAAGGATCGCCTTGCCTTGCGCCACATTGGTGCCTTCGAGGCGGACGACCAGCGGGACCGACAAGTTCACTTCCTTCGCCGCCGCAACAATCCCGTCAGCGATGATGTCGCACTTCATGATCCCGCCGAAGATGTTGACCAGAATGCCCTTTACTGCCGGATCCTTGAGGATGATCTTGAATGCTGCGGTGACCTTTTCCTTGGTCGCGCCGCCGCCGACGTCAAGGAAATTGGCGGGGAATTCGCCGTTCAACTTGATGATGTCCATTGTCGCCATGGCCAGGCCGGCGCCGTTGACCATGCAGCCGATGTTCCCATCCAGCTTGATATAGGCCAGATCATAGTTCGAGGCCTCAACCTCGGCCGGGTCTTCCTCGGTCAGATCGCGCAGGGCGACCAGATCCTGGTGGCGAAACAGCGCGTTCGAATCGAAGCCGACCTTGGCATCGAGGACCAGCAGCTGGCCGTTTTTGGTAACCGCCAGCGGATTGATTTCGATCTGCGCGGCGTCGGTGCCGATAAAGGCATCGTAAAGCTTGCTCGCGACATTGGCCGCCTGCTTGGCCAGATCGCCTTCCAGCCCCAGCGCATTGGCCACCACCCGGCCGTGGTGCGGCATGAAGCCAGTGGCCGGATCGACGGTGAAAGTGTGGATCTTTTCAGGCGTATCATGCGCAACCGTTTCAATATCCATCCCGCCCTCGGTCGAGACGACCAAGGCGATCCGGCCAGTGGCGCGATCAACCAGCAGCGCAAGATAGAACTCCTTGGCGATATCAACGCCATCGGTGACGTAGAGCCGGTTTACCTGCTTGCCCGCATCGCCGGTCTGGATAGTGACCAGCGTATTGCCCAGCATCTCGGTGGCAGCGCTGCGCACTTCATCGGCGGTTTTGGCGAGGCGGACTCCGCCCTTGGCATCTGGCCCAAGCTCCTTGAACTTGCCCTTGCCGCGTCCGCCCGCGTGGATCTGGGCCTTGACGACATAGAGCGGCCCGGGCAGCTTGGCCGCCGCAGCAACCGCCTCATCCACGCTGAGCGCGGCATAGCCGGCAGGCACCGGCACGCCGAATTTCGCGAGCAGTTCCTTGGCCTGATATTCGTGAATGTTCATGGCTTAAAATCCCGCTGGTGGGCAAGGCCGCTCCGGGCCGGATCACTGCGCCGCCTAAAGCACAGGGGGACCGGCTTGAAAAGGGGCTTAATGGGGCGATTAAAGTCGGTTTGGCGCTTGCCTTGATCATGCCGCGCGATCAATGCTGGTGCAAGAATGATCGATCGCAGCCGCCTTGAAACAATCGTGCGCGAAGCAGGCCGGATCGCACTGGCCCGCTGGCCGGGCCATGGCCACGCGCTGGAAGTGTGGGACAAGCAGCCCGGCGATCCGGTCAGCGCAGCGGATCTCGCGGTCGATGCCTTCCTCAAGCGCGAACTGGGCGCGCTGCTGCCCTCGGCCGGCTGGCTTTCCGAGGAAACTGTCGATGCGCCCGAACGGCTGGGCCATGACGGATTGGGCGCAGGACTGCTCTGGCTGGTCGATCCGATCGACGGAACCCGCGATTTTGTGCGTGGGCGCAAGGGCTGGGCAATCTCGGTTGCGCTGGTCAGCGCGGGCCGCCCGCTGCTGGGGATGCTTGATGCGCCGGCGCGCGGCGAATTCTGGCACGGCGAAGCGGGGCAAGGCAGCTGGCGCAACGGGGTCCGGCTCGCCGCCAGCACCCGTGCGCATTTGCCCGGCTCGCGCGTCCCGGCTGAGCGGCTGCCTTCGCCCGATTCAGATCTGGTGCTGGTCGATCAGCCCAACAGCATCGCGCTGCGGATGGCGATGGTCGCCGCCGATGAGGCCGATCTGGTGGCAACGCTGCGCTGGGGCTATGAATGGGATATCGGCGCTGCCGCGCTGATCGCGCGCGAAGCGGGAGCCACGGTGACCGATGCGTTCGGCGGTCCGCTTAATTATAACAAGCCCGATCCGCGCGCGTTTGGCCTGCTGGTAACCGGGCCGGCAATTCACAGCGCAGCGGTGGAGCGGCTGGCCGTGCGGGCGAAGGAACTGGCGGCGGGATAACCGTCGTCCCGGACCTGGTCCGGGACGACGGTTGATCTATTACCCGGCGAACTACTGCCCAGCTCTGGCCGCAGCCACATCTTCCTGGGTTACCGGCACGATCTTGATTTCGACCCGGCGGTTCTTGGCCCGGCCATCGGCAGTATCATTGCTGGCAACTGGCATGGTTTCCCCGAAGCCCTGGCTGCGCACGCGGGCTGCGCCCACGCCCTGGCTGACCAGGTAATTGGCGACAGTCCGCGCCCGGCTTTCCGACAGCGTCTGGTTGAACCGGTCCGAACCGGTCGAATCGGTATGGCCGTAAACATCGACCAGGCTGCTGGGATACTGCTGGAGGCTGGTCGCCACCTGCGTCAGCGTGGAGCGGAAGGCCGGCTTCAGCGTCGAACTGCCGACATCGAAGGTCACGCCATCAGGCAGATTGACCAGAATCGCCTTGCCGCCATCGGTTTCGGTTACATCAACGCCGGAGCCTGCGGTCTGTTCCTTCAGCTCCTTGATCTGCTGATCCATTTTGTAGCCGACGACACCGCCAGCCACGCCGCCAATCCCGGCGCCGACGATGCGCCCGGTCTTGCCGCCGATCACGCCGCCCAGCAGCCCGCCCAGCACAGCACCGCCGACGCCGCCAATTGCGGTGCGCGAGACTTTCTTCTCGCCGGTGTTGGGATCGGTCACGCAGGCCGAAACGGTCAGCAGCGAGAGCGCCGCAAAGCTTGATACGTAAAGTTTGGTTTTTTTCATGATCTATCCCCTGATGGTGGACCGGATGGTGGTTTCACTTGGCATCTGCCCTGTGGTGAGAGACCTGAATGAAACGTGGATTGCTAGCTTGTCAATGAATTGCGGCTGATCTTGCTGGAAGGTCGGCAATGGTATGTTTCCCCTTTTCTTCCAACTCTGCTAACGCTTGGGGCGTGATACCGTTCCCGTGGACTGACGTCTTTATTATCGCAGGCTTGATCCTGCTCAATGGCTTGTTCTCGATGTCGGAGCTGGCGATCGTATCGGCGCGCCCGGCGCGGCTGCGGGTTTCGGCTGAGCGGGGCAGCAAAGGTGCGCGGGTTGCGTTGGAGCTGGCGTCCGATCCGGGCAAGTTTCTGTCCACCGTGCAGATCGGGATCACGCTGGTCGGCATCATCGCGGGGGCCTTTTCCGGATCGCGGCTGGGCGGACCAATGGCGCAGCGGCTGGCCGCGCTGGGCCTGCCTGAGCGTTACGCCGATAATGCCGGCTTCATCCTGGTGATCGCGGTAACGACCTACCTCAGCTTGGTAGTGGGCGAACTGGTGCCCAAGCAGTTGGCCCTGCGTGCGGCAGAACCGATCGCACTGCTCGCCTCGCGCCCGATGGCAATGGTCGCCCGGGTCACTGCGCCGTTTGTGTGGCTGCTCGATCGGTCTTCCACCCTGCTGCTGCGCCTGGGCGGGGTGCGCAAGGCGGGCGAGGATGCGGTTACCGCCGAAGAGCTGCATATGATTTTTGCCGAGGCGACTCGAACCGGCGTGATCGAAGAAGACGAACGCGCGATCATGAGCGGGATCATGCGGCTGGCGACCCGCCCGGTGCGCGAATTGATGACGCCCCGGATCGAGCTCGACTGGATCGATCGTCGCGCCACCGAGGTTGAACTGCGCGCGGCAATGAAGGGAAGCCCGCATTCGCTGCTGCCGGTTACCGATGGCGCGCCGGATAATATCGTTGGTGTGGTCAAGGTTCGCGATGTTCAGGCTGCCTTGCTGGCGGGCAAGCGGGTGCAGCTCGCGCGGCTCATGAAAAAGGCCGAAATCATTCCGGATCAGCTTGATGCGATGGACGCCCTGCGTATTTTGCAGCAATCGGGCGTGTCGATGGCGCTGGTCCATGATGAGTACGGCCATCTTGAAGGGGTAGTCACGCCGGCCGATCTGATGGCTGCGATTGTTGGCAATTTCGTCAGCCACCTCGATGATGGCGATGTGCCGATGGTGGTAGAGCGTGAAGACGGCAGTCTGCTGATCGCGGGCGCGCTGCCGGCCGATGCGCTGGCCGACCGGCTGGGCATCGAGCTACCGGACGACCGCGATTATGCAACGGCAGCCGGGTTTAGCCTCTCAGTGCTCAAGCATTTGCCGAAAGAGGGTGAAAGCTTCACCCAGCAGCACTGGCGCTTTGAAATAGTCGATATGGATGGCCGCAAGATCGACAAGCTACTGGTCAGCAAGGTGATGCGGGCAAGCGTGGCTGAAGCCGGGCAGTTTCAAGAAAGATAGTTTTCACGCGGAGGCGCGGAGGAGCAGCGTTTGCGGCGAAGCCGCTTTGCTACCTTGACCTTTGATTGATCGAAGCAGTCCGAACGATTCCGGAGGCCTGCGGCCAGACGCAACTCCTCCGCGTCTCCGCGTCTCCGCGTGAATCAAAAAGGGCCCGCCGTGCGGCGAGCCCTTTGATTTATAAGCTGTATTCTGGATCAGCCTGGAATAACCGCCTGCGCCTCGCGCCCGTCACCTTGGGGGGCGGCGAGGATATCGCGGGTCACATCGCCCTTGGCGACCGTGTTGGTGGCCGGATCGCCGACAGTCGAGCGGATCGACGGAGCCGAAGTTCCAGCCCGGTTAAGCGTGATTTTTTCCACTTCGCTGCGCGGGGCCGGGCCGCCGAACAGGGCATCCAGCGTCTGCTGCTGGGTGGTGGCGTCATTGGGGCGCGGCGCGCCGGGGGCAGGCGGGGTCAGCGCAAAATCGGGCGGAACCACCAGCGGCGCCTGACGCTGCACAGCGAATTCATCGGGCCGGTCCCGGCCCAACAACCCGGTGCTGCCGCAGCCAGCCAGCATGGCTGAGGCGCCAACAAGGACGAAAAAGGCGGTGGTCTTGCGCATGGTAATCAGCTCTCCGTGGCGGGCTTGGCCGTCTCGTCACGCTTTTCGCGCGAAAGGAACGAACGGGCAAGGATAATCAGGACGCCGATGGTAATCGCAGCATCCGCGAGGTTAAAGATCAGAAACGGGCGGAAGGTGCCGAAATGCAGATCGGCATAATCGATCACATAGCCATAGGTGAACCGATCCCGGATATTGCCCAGCGCCCCGCCGAGGACAAGGCCGAGCGGGATGATATCGCCGAGCAACTTTTCGCGGCATATCCAGATGCACACGATCAGCGCAATGCCCGCCGTAACCGCAACCAGCAGCCAGCGCATTTCCATCGAATCGGCGGTCAGCAGCCCGAGCGAGATGCCGTAATTTGCGGTCCAGCGCAGATCGAAAAACGGGATGAGATCGATCACTTGCCGGTCTTGCAGCTGCAAGGGCACGCGGACCAGCCATTTGAGCCACTGGTCCACGCCAAAGATCGCAGCGGCGAGGATCAGGCCGATCAGACGTGGCTTGGTGAAGGGGTGGCGGGCGAACAGGCTCATGACGCGGCTTCCATCGCGCTGACGACATGATCGCAACGTGAACAAAGCACCCCGTCCGAGGTGACGTCAGACAGGTGCCGCCAGCAGCGACCGCATTTGTGGTGAGTGGTTACTTGAGTCTCACCAGAAATGCGGTGAGCTGATGGATCATCAGCCAAGGCGCTTACATCTGTCAATTGAACGTCCGCCACAATGCACATTTCAACAAATTGCGCTTTCCCGACCTTGCTGTAGGCAGCAAACTCCTTGGCATTGTGGACCTGAACAACTGGCACGGCCTCTAAACTCGATCCTATACGCTTATCTCTTCGTGCGTGTTCGACGACGCCTGAGATATTGGATCTAAGCCATCTGACTGTTTCCCAGGTTTCTGACAAATCGGTATCGATCCATCCAGCATCAACCTTCGGCCACTCCAGCAGATGCACCGAACCACCCTCAGGAAACCGCGTGCCCCACACCTCTTCCGCCGTGAACACCAGTACCGGCGCGGCGTAGCGGACTAGGGCGTGGAACAGCGTGTCGAGGACGGTGCGGTAGGCCATCCGCTTGGGATCGTCCGCTGCATCGCAATAGAGCGAATCCTTGCGGATATCGAAGAAGAAGGCCGAGAGATCCTCGTTGCAGAAGTCGGTCAGCGCACGGGTGTAGGTGTTGAAATCGAAATCATCGACGGCCTGCTTCAGCGTCGCATCGAGCTTTGCCAGCAGCGCCAGAACATAGCGTTCCAGCTCGGGCATCGCCGCCACATCGACCCGCTCGGCCTCACTGAAGCCGTCCAATGCGCCCAGCAGGTAACGGAAGGTATTG
>JANLQQ010000053.1:0-9496 GCA_031367905.1 Novosphingobium sp. | reverse complement strand
CGGATGGAGGGCAAGGAAGTTTTCGGACTGACCACACCGCTGCTGACCACCGCCGATGGGACCAAGATGGGCAAAACCGCTGCAGGTGCCATATGGCTCAACGAGGATGCGCTGCCTGCGTATGATTTCTGGCAATACTGGCGCAATTGCGATGATCGCGATGTCGGCCGGTTCCTGCGCCTGTTTACCGACCTGCCGCTGGACGAAATCGCCCGGCTGGATGGTACAGGCGGCAGCGGGATCAATGCGGCCAAGGTGGTATTGGCCAATGAAGTTACCCGGCTGTGCCGCGGCGAGCATGCCGCCCGCGACGCTGAGGCCACTGCCACGGCGACATTTGCAGGCGGCGGGGTTGGTGCGGATCTTCCGGTGTTGGCACTTCCGGCTGAAGGCATCAGCCTGATCGATGCGCTGGTCGGGATCGGATTTGCGGCGAGCCGGGGCGAGGCCAAGCGGCTGATTGCCGGCGGCGGCGCGCGAATAGATGGTGAAGCTATCTCCGACGAGAATCTTCATATCACCGGATCGCGTGTCGAGGTGCGTATTTCAGCCGGCAAGAAAAAGCACGGAGTGCTGCGCGCAGACACCTGAATCCGCGCCTGATTCTGCAATTCTCCCGAGTTTACGGTTTATTCGGCATTTCCGCCCATTATGGCTGTTGTTGATTTAACCACGGGAGGCAGGCCAATCATGGCAGCCGGCGCACAACTTTCAGTAACCGATCTGCGCCGCGCAACGCGGCATCCAGTCGATCATCAGGTGATCGGCGAGCATCGCTTGCTCGGCGATGTGCATCTGCACATCATCAATTTGTCTGCCCATGGCTTCATGATCGAAGGTGCCACCGATCTTGGCAAAGGTGAGCGGGTAACTATTCGCTTGCCCGGCATCGGCCGGATTGAGGCGCATCTTATCTGGAGTGCTGAAAATCGGGCCGGCTTTCAGTTCGAACGGATTATCCGGCTCGAAGATTTTGTCCGGTTGATCGATGCTGTCCAGCCCAACCCGCGGCTGCGCCAAAGCCGCTGAGTAGATGGCGGCGCCAAAGCGCAGCTATCAACACCGCAATCATCTGACTGCTTGGCAAGTGCTGCTGGCACTGTCATTCGGGTGATGTGATTGTACCTACTTCGCCGCTTCAGATCCGCGATTTCAGATTGTTTTGGCTGGCGCGCTTTGCTGCGGTCGTGGCGACCATGGCGATGGTCGTCGTAATCGGCTGGCAAACCTACGACATTGCCCGCAGCGATTATGGCATGAGCCGTAACGCCGCTGCTTTCCAGCTGGGGCTGCTTGGCCTTGCCCAATTTGTCCCGCTGTTCCTGCTTACTCCGGTTGCCGGGCTGGTGGCGGACCGGTTTGATCGCCGCCGCGTTGCCGCCATCGCCAATCTGACCGACCTTGGCGTCGCCTTGCTGCTTGGCCTGGCCACGGCCACCGATGCGCTGACCTTGCCGATCCTGTTCATGCTCGCCGCCGCCCACGGCGCAGCCCGCGTATTCGTCGGCCCGGCGATGAGTGCGATCGCGCCCAACATTGTCCCCCCGGCCTTGCTGCCCCGGGCCATCGCCTTGAACTCGATCGCCTGGCAAGCCGGTTCGGTGGTCGGACCGGCTGCGGGCGGGCTGCTTTATGCGGCAAGCCCTGCCCTGCCTTATTGGAGCGCGATTGCGCTGTTGGTGCTGGCCTGCATCGGCGTGCTCAGTATCACTCCGATGAAGCGGCCTGATCTGCGCCGGGATATCCATCCGGTGCGCCAGATGGCAGAAGGGATTTCGTACGTCTGGAACGAGCGTTTCCTGCTTGGCTGCATCACCCTTGATCTGTTCGCGGTGCTGCTTGGCGGGGCAACTGCACTGCTCCCGGTCTTTGCGCGCGATATCCTGGAAGTCGGCTCTGAGGGTCTTGGATTGATGCGGGCTGCCCCTGCGGTCGGCGCAGCAGTGGTGGCACTCAGCCTCGCAATCTGGCCCTTGGCCCGAAATGTCGGAGCGAAAATGCTGTGGGCGGTGGTGGTGTTTGGTGTGGCAACAATCGTTTTCGGGCTGTCGCATTCGTTGTGGCTGTCACTCGCCGCGCTGGCAGTGCTCGGCGCTGCCGACATGGTCTCGGTTTATGTGCGCAGCAGCCTGGTCCAGCTCAATACACCAGACGATATGCGTGGCCGGGTGTCGTCGATCTCGGGCCTGGCGATCTCGGCTTCGAACGAGCTGGGCGAAATGCAGTCCGGCGTCGCTGCAGCAATGCTTGGTGCAACCGGAGCAGTCCTGTTCGGCGGCGCTGGCGCCATTGCAGTCACAGTTTTGTGGGCCTGGCTCTTCCCCGAACTGCGAAATGCTCGTACATTTGCTCCTCAATATCGCCAGAAGGAAAATGTCCCATGAAGGCCGACAGCATTCTCGCCACTATCGGCAACACCCCGCATATTCGCCTGTCTCGGATGTTCCCGAACCACGAGGTCTGGCTAAAGTCCGAACGGGCCAACCCCGGCGGCTCGATTAAAGACCGGATCGGTCTTGCCATGATCGAGGCGGCCGAAGCCGATGGCAGCCTGCAGCCTGGCGGCACGATTATCGAGCCGACATCCGGCAATACCGGGATCGGTCTCGCGATGGTTGCAGCCGTAAAGGGGTACCGTCTGGTCCTCGTCATGCCCGAATCGATGTCGATCGAACGGCGCCGGCTGATGCTGGCCTATGGGGCGAGCTTTGATCTGACCCCGCGCGAAAAGGGCATGAAAGGTGCGCTGGAACGGGCGCATCAGCTGGTCCAGGAAACCCCGAACTCGTGGATGCCGCAGCAGTTTGAAAACCCCGCGAACATTTCGGTCCATGTCAGCACCACCGCCCAGGAAATTCTAGCCGATTTCAAGGATACGCCGATTGATGTGATGATTACCGGGGTTGGTACCGGCGGTCATCTGACTGGTTGCGCTGAAGAGCTCAAGCGGCATTGGCCAGGCTTCAAAGCCTATGCGGTAGAACCTGCTCTCTCGCCGGTCATTTCCGGCGGCCAGCCCGCTCCGCACCCGATCCAGGGGATCGGCGCAGGGTTCATCCCGGGCAACCTCCACACCCAGGCGATTGATGGCGCAATCCAGGTAGACGCCGGTGAGGCCAAGGAAATGGCCCGCCGCTGCGCCCGCGAAGAAGGCATGCTGGTCGGCATCAGTTCCGGCGCGACTTTGGCCGCGATTGCCCAGAAGCTGCCTGAACTGCCGGCGGCAAGCCGGATCATGGGCTTCAACTATGATACTGGTGAGCGCTATCTTTCGGTGCCGGATTTCCTGCCCGAATAGTTCAAGCCGTTGCGAAGGCCTCCACCGGCAGCGCCATTATTGCTGCCGAACCGGCCTCAATCTTGCGGCGCAGCGCCCCGACATCGGGAACAGCGCACTCGCTGTAATAGCGGGCAGTCATGAGCTTGGCCTCATAAAAGGCCTTGTCCTCGGCTCCGCTGGCGAGGGCTTCACTGGCAGTTTTGCCCATCCGCAGCCACATCAGGCCTACTGCAACGATACCCATCATATGCATATAGTGGTAGGCGCCTGCGCCAACATTGTTGGGGTTGGCCATACCGTTGGCCATGAACCACATCGTCGCGGTCTTGAGTTCGCCATTGGCCATCTCAAGCTGGCCGGCCAGATCACCCAGCGCGGCATCGCCCTTAAGTTCAGCGCATTCCTGGTCGATCAGCGCGAACAGCGCCTGCACCGCGCGTCCGCCGTTCATGGCGAGCTTGCGGCCGACCAGATCCATCGCTTGAACGCCGTTGGCGCCCTCGTAAATCTGGGTGATCCGGGCATCCCGCACGAACTGCTCCATCCCCCATTCGGCGTTGTAGCCGTGTCCGCCGAACACCTGCTGCATATTGACCGTAGTATCGAACCCCTTGTCGGTGCCGTAGCCCTTGATCACCGGGGTCAGCAGGCTGATCAGATCGTCTGCCATCTGGCGATCCGCCTCATTTTCCAATTTGTGGGACAAATCGATCTGGAGCGCACCCCACAAATACAGCGCGCGCATCCCCTCGGTAAACGCCTTGGCGTCCATCAACATCCGGCGCACATCGGGATGGACGAACAGGGTATCGGCCTTTTCAGCGGGCTCTGCTGGGCCGGTAAGCGCCCGGCCCTGGCGGCGTTCGTGCGCATATTTGACTGCATTCTGGTAAGCGACTTCGGCTTGTGACAGGCCTTGAATACCAACGCCAAGCCGGGCGGCATTCATCATGATAAACATCGCGGCGAGGCCCTTGTTTTCCTCACCCACCATAAACCCGGTCGCACCGTCATAATTCATCACGCAAGTCGCGTTGGCGTGGATGCCCATCTTGTGCTCGATCGAACCGCAAGACACTGCGTTTCGCGCGCCCAGCGAGCCAGCGTCATCGACCATTACTTTGGGCACGATGAACAGCGAGATGCCCTTAGTCGAATCGGGCGCATCGGGCGTTTTGGCCAGCACCAAGTGAATGATATTTTCGGTCAGATCATGCTCGCCGGCCGAGATAAAAATCTTGGTTCCGCTGATGGCATAGGAGCCTCCTGGCTGCGGAACAGCGCGGGTGCGGATGAGACCCAGATCCGTACCGCACTGCGGCTCGGTCAGATTCATCGTGCCGAGCCATTCGCCCGCCACCATTTTAGGCAGGTATTTAGCCTGTTGCTCGGGCGAACCTTTGGCAAGGATTGACGCGATTGCGCCATTGGTTAGTCCCGGATACATCCCAAACGCCTGATTGGCCGAGGACATGAATTCTTCCATGATAAAACCAAGCAGGTGCGGCATTCCCTGCCCGCCGAATTCCTCCGGCATCGAAAGGGTGCCCCAGCCCGATTGGCGGAACAGCTCAAACGCTGCCTTGAAGCCCTTGGGAGTTGAAACGCTGCCATCGGCATGGCGGGTGCAGCCTTCGAGATCACCTGGAAGATTGAGCGGGGCGAGGACTTCGGCGGTAAACTTGCCGCATTCCTCGATCACCGTATCAACCAGGTCAGCGCTGACTTTTTCAAAACCCGGAAGCTTGCAATAGCTCTCGATCTTCAGCACTTCATTGATGATGAAGCGGGCATCGCGGGCAGGCGCTTGGTAGGTAGGCATTGAAAATTAGTCCTTAGTGGTCGGGTGCAGGCCTTGGCCAGAACTAGGGTCAGGTTGGCGGCTGATCCAGTTTTTCGACCAAGGCAATAAAGCTGGTCAGTTCGATAATGGCGGAATCGATGTCGTTGCGCTGCTGGGTCATCTGCCCCACCCGTTCGCGGCAGCGCTCGATCGTTACGCGGCGCTGCTGAACCCGGCCATCGCCAAGGTCGTAGAGATCGATCATCTCCTTGATCTCGGTCAGGCTAAAGCCGACGTTCTTGGCGCGCATGATCCAGGCGAGCCGGGCACGATCACGCTTCGAATAAATCCGATTGAGCCCAGATCGAGCTGGCGAGATCAGTCCCTCATCTTCATAAAACCGCAGCGCACGCGCGGTAACGTCAAATTCGGCGGTCAGATCCGAAATGGCATAGCTTTCCCGCTGAAGCGCATCGGGCCGATCAAGATGGGCACCATCATGAGCCGCAATTGGGGAGGCAAGACTATCCATAATTCCGCTTTTATATTCCCTTTACGTAAGCGTCAACTTTCCAATGGAATAAGCTGTTCGCCCTCGAGTTGGCGATAAAAACAGCTGGTCGCGCCGGTATGGCAGGTTGGGCCCGCCGGGTGGACATACAGCACCAGTGCATCCTGATCGCAATCGACCCGGATCTCCTCGACCTTCAGAAAATGGCCGGAGGTTTCGCCTTTCAGCCACAATCGCCCGCGTGAGCGTGAGTGGAAGTGAGCAAGACCCGTCTCACGCGTTTGCGCCAATGCCACCGCGTCCATGAATGCGACCATCAACACTGCACGCGTAGCGACATCGACAACCACTGCGGTAAGCAGCCCTTGCGAATCGAACTGTGGCAGGAACACGCTGCCCTGTTCACGGTCCTTCTTGTCCATAATGCTCATGGGTTCCTTTGTTGCACGATAACCACATGTGTCGATCAAAATATGCGCAGGGATGCCAAGTCTATTTCCTTTCCGAACGATTGGATCAAGTAAGCGGCACGGTTCAGGACCGTCCACCAAATCCGATAGTGTCAAAATGGCACCAAGGCCTTGGTTCAGGGAATAGGCTAACGCCCGCACAAGCTGGGCGAGCCGAATGAGGGATCGGACGAGGCGGCCAGAAGGGGGGTCGCCTAACTGCGGAAGCAGCGTTTACTAGTTTCGTCACGAGGGCGCCCGGAGCTTCGGTTCCGGGCGTTATCGTTTTGGATCACGTCATCGGCAAGGCCTCATCCAGCACGCGAGCAAAGCAGGCGATCAGCACCCTTTCCGCTCCGGCTCGTTTCAACGCGCTGACGCAAGCATCGCTCGTCGCGCCGCTGGTCAGTACATCATCCACCAGCACAATCGAGGCGCCCTTCAGCAATCTTTCGCGTTTTGGATTTACTTTGATCGAACCGCTCAAAGCGCGCGCGCGCGCCTTGCGGCCAAGCCCGCCAAGCATCGGCGTGGCCTTGCTCCGAAGCAGCGCATCGATCACCAAATCCGTGCCGCGCTGCCGCGCTACTTCCTGCCCTAACAAAGCTGCCTGATTGAAGCCGCGACGCCATAGGCGCCATCGGTGCAACGGAACCGGCACAACAATCCAGGCTGCATCGATGTGCGGCAGCTTCGCTGCGACAAACCGGCCGAGCAATGGTGCGAGAGCAATTCGCCGTCCGTGTTTGAAAGTCAAAACCAATCGCCGGGACGCATCGTTATAAAGCGTCCCCGCGGCGATCCCGTCATGCTTCGGCGATTTGGCCAGGCATGGTGCGCATAGGGATCCGTCAGGGGTTCCCTCGGCGAAAGGGCGCTGACAGGTTGAACAACTCGGCTCGCCCGGAATGGCCAGCCCTGCCCAGCAGATCGAGCAGAGTCCGGCTTGAACCGCCAGACCTTGGCCACATAATGGGCAGCGCGGCGGAAAGATAAGGTCAATGATCGGGGCAAGACCGGGAGGAATTTTCATCTGGCACGTTCTAGCAAGCTAATGCCATGCGACAAGCGCTTGCGCAGAATCGCCCGGCGCGGCAGGGGCTGCGTATGGCCAGTGCCGCCCCGCCCCGGATATTCAGCCCTGCCCGGCGCATCGCAGCGCGCCGCAGGATGCTGGCGTTGCAGGCTGAACCCGGTGCGCCGCGCTATTTGATCGACGATATGGTCGAGGATGTCATTGAGCGGATTGGCTTTCTGCGGGTTGAACCGCGGCGTGCGCTGGTGATCGGCGACTGGACCGGCACACTGGCCCGCCAGCTTGGCGCTGATCAGCGCGAACCTGCTGACGGGTTTGACGAAGAGTACCCGTTTCCCGAAAGCGGCTATGATTTCATCGCCAGCCTTGCCGCGATCGACACCCTCAACGATCTTCCCGGTGCGCTGATCCAGATGCGCAATGCCCTTGCTCCCGGCGGATTTGCCATCGCCAGCTTTGTTGGCGCGGGTAGTTTGCCAGCCCTGCGTTGCGCCATGCTGGCTGCCGATGGAGACCGCCCTGCTCCCCGGCTGCATCCGATGGTCGATGTCCGGGCCGGCGGACAGCTGCTCCAGCGCGCTGGCTGGACCGATCCGGTGACCGACAGCCGCTCGCTCGACGTCCGCTTCAGCTCGCTTGACCGATTGCTGGGCGATCTCCGCACTCAGGGCCTCAGCAATGTCCTCGCCCGCCCCGGCCCGCCCCTGACCCGCGCTGCCCTTGGCCGTGCCCGCGACGCGTTTGGCGAACAAACTTCGGAACGCTTCGAAATCCTCACCTTAAGCGGTTGGCGCCGTTAAGGCCGCCTGTGCCGCAGCAAGTTTGGCAATCGGCACCCGGTAGGGCGAGGCGCTGACGTAATCGAGGCCGACCTGCTCGCAAAACGCGATACTGGCCGGATCGCCGCCGTGTTCGCCGCAGATGCCCAGCTTGATATCAGGCCGTGTTGCCCGCCCGCGCTCTGCCGCGAGGCTCACCAATTGCCCGACCCCGTCGATATCGAGGCTGACAAACGGATCGCGCGGATAGATCCCCTGCTCCACATAAGGCCCCAGGAATCGCGCCGCATCATCCCTCGAAACACCAAGAGTTGTCTGGGTCAGATCATTGGTACCAAAGGAGAAAAATGTCGCTTCCTCGGCAATCTCGCCGGCCATCAGCGCGGCGCGCGGCAGCTCGATCATGGTGCCGACCAGATAGTCGAGCGTGCGGCCCCTCTCGGTAAATACCAGAGCTGCCACCCGATCAACCAGCGCCTTCAGGATCTCCAGCTCGCGCTTGGTGGCGACCAGCGGGATCATCACTTCGGGTACAGGCGCCTCCCCTGATGCGGCGGCTACATCGCAGGCCGCCTCGAAAATCGCGCGGGCCTGCATCTCGTAAATCTCGGGGAAGGTAATCCCGAGGCGGCAGCCACGGTGCCCGAGCATCGGGTTGAACTCATGCAGCTCACCCGCGCGCCGCTTCAGCGTATCGACGCCAATTCCGATGGCCTCCGAAAGCTCGATAACTTCGGCATCGCCCTGCGGCAGGAACTCATGCAGCGGCGGATCGAGCAGGCGGATCGTGACCGGAAGGCCAGCCATCTCCTCGAAGATCGCCTGAAAATCGGCCCGCTGCTCGGGCAGCAGCTTGGCCAGCGCCACCCGCCGCCCGGCCTCGTCCTCAGCCAGGATCATCTGACGGACCGCAGAAATCCGTCCAGCATCGAAGAACATATGCTCGGTGCGGCACAGCCCGATGCCCTCTGCGCCAAACTGCCGCGCCATCCGGCAATCGGCTGGGGTTTCAGCGTTGGTGCGGACTTTCATCCGGCGATGCTGATCGGCCCAGTCCATCAGGATGCCGAAATCGCCGACAAGTTCGGGCTCGATGGTCGGAACTTCGCCCGCCATCACCGCGCCGGTCGCGCCGTCGAGGGTGATGATATCGCCTTCTTTAAGCTCGCGGCTGCCGATCCGCAGGGTCCGGCTCGCCATATCGATCGAGACGCCGGACGCGCCCGAAACGCAGGGCCGCCCCATCCCGCGCGCGACCACTGCGGCGTGGCTGGTCATGCCGCCCCGTGCAGTAAGAATGCCGCGCGCGGCGTGCATCCCGTGGATGTCTTCGGGGCTGGTTTCGGTCCGCACCAGGATCACCGCATCGCCGCGCTCGGCCAGCTTCTCGGCCAGGTCCGAATCGAGCACAATCGCGCCCGATGCTGCCCCGGGCGAGGCCGGAAGCCCGGTCACCAGCACATCGCGTGGCGCCTTGGGATCGAGCGTCGGGTGGAGCATCTGGTCGAGCGCCATCGGATCGACCCGCAAGATCGCCGCGCGCTCATCGATCAGGCCTTCGTTCACCATTTCCACTGCCATGCGCAGCGCGGCCTTGGCGGTGCGCTTGCCGCTGCGGGTTTGCAGCATCCACAGCTGGCCGCGCTCGACGGTGAACT
>JANLQQ010000036.1:0-1876 GCA_031367905.1 Novosphingobium sp. | reverse complement strand
CGCAGTAGTCCGGCTGAGCACAGTGATATTGGGCGCGGCGGCCAGATCCTTGAGGCTTTCCTCCAGCCACGGCCACAGCGCCGGATCGGCCAAGGCGCCGCCGCCCGCCTCATCCTGGTCATCGATCAGGATCACGCGCTTCGATGTGCCGCTGGCTTCGAGCGCGGCATCGATCCCGGCCGGGCCAGCGCCAACGATCAGCAGATCGCAATGGGCATAGGTGGCGCCGTAATGATCGGGGTCGATCTCTGTGGGCGCTTCGCCCAGCCCGGCCATCCGCCGGATCGCGGGCTCATAGAGCCGGTCCCAGAACGAGCGCGGCCACATGAAAGTCTTGTTATAGAACCCGGCGGGCAAGAACATCCCCAGCCGGTCATTGATCGCGCCCAGATCGGTTTTGAGCGAGGGCCAGCGGTTCTGGCTGACGGCGCTCAGCCCGTCATGGATCTCGACCCCGGTTGCGCGCAGATTGGGCGTGAACCGCCCCGGTCCGCGGGTGACGGAAACCAGCGCATTGGGCTCTTCACTCCCCGCCCCCAGCACCCCGCGCGGGCGGTGGTATTTGAACGAGCGGCCCAGCAGCATGACGCCATTTGCCAGCAACGCCGAGGCCAACGTATCCCCGGCATAGCCCTGATAGGCCGCCCCATCGAAGCTGAAGCTGACTTTGCGGTTGCGATCGATCCGGCCCCCTGTTGCAATCCGATAGCCGCTCATCGGCGCGGCTCCCCGGCCTTGTAGGTCACTTCGAACTTGTCGCTCACCGTATCGCGGACCGCATTGAAGAACCGCCCGCAGCCATGGATATGCCGCCAGCGTTCATGGTGCCGCCCGCGCGGATTGGCGCGGATGAACAGATAGAATTGCCAATCCTCGTCGCTCATCGCGGAGGGATCGGCGGGCCGCGCAATATGCGCCTCGCCGGCATAGGCAAATTCAAGCTCGGCGCGGCTCTCGTCGCAATAGGGGCAGTGGATCAGCAGCATCTCAATGCGCCACCGCTGCTGCCGCAGCCTCGTCAATCAAGCGCCCGGTGCGGAACCGATCGAGATTATACGGCGCGTTGATCGGATGGGGCTCATCCCTGGCCATCGTATAGGCGAGCAGATCGCCCGCCCCGGGCGTCGCCTTGAACCCGCCGGTGCCCCAGCCGCAATTGACGTAAAGCCCCTGAACCGGGGTCTTGCCCAGGATCGGCGAGCGATCGGGGGTCACATCAACGACCCCGCCCCAGCTGCGCAGCATTCGCATCCGCCGGAAGATCGGGAAAATCTCGCAGATCGCGGCCAGCGTATGCTCGACAATATGGAGCGCGCCCCGCTGCGAATAGCTGACGTATTGATCGGTCCCTGCGCCGATCACCAGCTCGCCCTTGTCCGACTGGCTCATATAGGCGTGGACCGTGTTGGACATCACCACGCAAGGGAACACCGGCTTGATCGGTTCGGACACCAGCGCCTGCAATGGATAGCTCTCGAGCGGGAAATCGAGCCCGGCCATTTGCATCAGCACCGATGAATTTCCTGCCGCCGAAACTCCGATCCGCTTCGAAGCGATGAAGCCCCTTGTGGTCTCGACCCCGTCTACCCCCCCGTCTGGCCCGCGTCTGATACCCGTTACCGCGCAGTTCTGGATGATATCGACGCCCAGTGCCGCGGCGGCACGGGCATAGCCCCAGGCCACCGTATCGTGCCGCGCCGTCCCGCCGCGCCGCTGCAAGGCGGCACCCAGCACCGGATAGCGGGCATCGGGCGAAATGTTGAGCGGCGGGCAATAGTCCTTGGCCTGCTCGGTCGTCAGCCATTCATTGTCCACGCCGTTCAGCCGGTTGGCATGGATGTGGCGCTTAAAGCTCTGAACATCATGGACATTATGC
>JANLQQ010000024.1:0-2448 GCA_031367905.1 Novosphingobium sp. | reverse complement strand
CCATCGTTGACGATCATCGAGAACCGTTGGCCGCGGGTGCCAAGGCCATAGGCCGAGCCGTCCATGGTGAGGCCGAGCGCTTGCGCCAGATCTCCATTGCCGTCTGCCAGCATGGTCACATCGTCCGAACCCGTCGCCTTGTTCCAGGCACCCAGCACGAACGGATCGTTGACCGCGGTGCACGCGATTTCGTCAATTCCGTGAGCCTTGAGATCGGCGGCCTTTTCGACATAGCCGGGCAAATGCTTGGCTGAGCAGGTCGGGGTAAAAGCGCCGGGGACGGAGAACAGCGCGATTCGCTTGCCCTTGAAATAATCGGCGGACTGGACGGCTTCGGGGCCAGCCTCAGTGGCTTTGACCAGCTTTACGTCGGGCAGCTTGTCGCCAAGGGAAATCGTCATGAGAAGGGGCCTTTCTGGCAGGAGTGGTTGCCTGTGGGATATAGGTAACTGTGGCGCAGCGGCAACGCTAAAAATATAGTTAATTTTGCTTTACCGCTCATCTTCAAGAAGCAGTAAACCGACTGCTCCACTATAAGTGGTGCGGGTACGGGCCCGCGGGGAGATTGCACATGAAAATCGTGAATGGAGTCGCGGCGAGCCTTGCCGCCATGTCGATGCTGCTAGCCGCACCAGCCAGTGCCGGAGCGATGAGCCAGGCCGAAAAACTCCGACGATTGGACATCATGCTGATGGTCACCGGGCTGCGCTGCCGAACCGGAGCTGATAATTTCCAGGCTGACTATGGCCGTTTCACGACCAACCACATCACCGAGCTCAATGCGGCCAGCAACACCTTGAAAGCCGATATGGCGCGCAAGTACGGCGCAGCCGGGGCCAATCGCGCGCTTGACCGGTTTAGCACGACCATGGCCAACGCCTATGGCAATGGTCATCCTTGGCTCAGCTGCGCCGAGCTGAAGTCGGTTGCGCGCAATCTGGCCGTCGCCCGCGGTCCGGCTCCGCTGGTCGCTGCCGCTGATCAACTGCTGGCGGACAGCGGCTCGCCACAAATGGCCTTGGCGCGGCGCTGATCGGCATCATATAAAGACTTCTTTATATTTGCCTCAAGCGAGGCGAACAGCTAAGGGCGGCGTCATTCTTGACGTCGCCCTTAGCGTATCCATCGTGGTGCGGCCGGGCGAAGCAATTCGATCAAACCAGGAGTTTACCCCGTGGCAACCGTCCTCGACGCCCAGCAAGATTACGTCATCGCCGATATCGGCCTCGCCGATTTTGGCCGCGCTGAAATCCGCATTGCCGAAACCGAAATGCCCGGCCTGATGGCGCTCCGTGAAGAATTCGGTGCGACCAAGCCCTTAACAGGCGCGCGGATCACCGGCTCGCTCCACATGACCATCCAGACCGCAGTGTTGATCGAAACGCTGGTCGCGCTGGGTGCCGAAGTGCGCTGGGCCACCTGCAACATCTTCTCGACCCAGGATCATGCCGCCGCCGCGATCGCTGCGACCGGGATCCCGGTGTTCGCGATCAAGGGCGAAAGCCTAGCTGACTACTGGGATTATGTCGGCCGGATTTTCGATTGGGATGCTGACGGCACTGGCCAGCGCACCACTAACATCATCCTCGACGATGGCGGCGATGCCACCATGTTCGCGCTATGGGGTGCGCGGCTTGAAGCGGGCGATACTTTGGGCGAGCCGACCAATGCCGAAGAGATCGAATTCCAGCGCGCGCTGAAAGCCTACGTCAAGGCCCGGCCCGGCTATTTGACCATGTCGGTCGCCCACATCAAGGGCGTGTCGGAAGAAACCACCACCGGAGTCCACCGGCTGTATCAGATCGCCAAGGATGGCAAGCTGCCGTTCCCGGCGATCAACGTGAACGACAGCGTCACCAAGTCGAAGTTCGACAATCTTTATGGCTGCAAGGAATCGCTGGTCGATGCGATCCGCCGCGCGACCGACGTGATGCTGGCCGGCAAGGTCGCCTGCGTTGCCGGGTTTGGCGATGTCGGCAAGGGCAGTGCGGCCTCGCTGCGCCAAGGCGGCGCCCGTGTGATGGTAACCGAAGTCGATCCGATCTGCGCGTTGCAGGCGGCGATGGAAGGCTATGAAGTCGTCACGATGGAAGAAGCGGTTACCCGCTGCGATATTTTCGTCACCGCCACCGGCAATGAAGACGTGATCACCGCCGAACATATGAAGGCGATGAAGAACATGGCGATCGTCTGCAACATCGGGCACTTCGACAGCGAGATCCAGATCTCCGCACTCGACAATTACAAGTGGACCGAAGTGAAGCCGGGCACCGATCTGGTCGAGTTTCCCGACGGCAAGCAGATCCTGATTCTGGCCAAGGGCCGGCTGGTCAATCTGGGCTGTGGCACAGGCCACCCCAGTTTCGTGATGTCATCGAGCTTCACCAATCAGGTGCTGGCGCAGATCGAGCTGTTTACCCGGAACGCCGAATACAAGAACGAAGTCTA
>JANLQQ010000196.1:0-19956 GCA_031367905.1 Novosphingobium sp. | reverse complement strand
CCCGGTCGCTGCCTTGAGCGCCGCGACAGTCGCGCGGACCTGAGCATCGCTGAGCGCGCCGAATTCCTGAAACGCGCCGAGCAGATCAAGCCCGCGCTTGGCAATTCCCGGGTCATTATCGCGGGCCTGCTGACACGCTTTGTAGCAGCTTTCCCAGGCCTGCCAGCGATAGACAAAATCGAGCCCGGTGCCCTTGATATTCTGCATCCCCATGATCCGGTTGATCAGGCCCGGCGGGGTTTCCCGCGCAATCAGGCGGATAATCTCTTCGCCCGGAGTGTAGAATTCGCGGACCGGGACAAGTTTGGCCATGAAGCGGCGGCGCAGAAATTCACGAACTTCGCCGCTTAGCTGCGCCTCATTCCCGCCGGCAGCAATTCGGCCGCGCAAAACCTCATAGTCCTGCAGCCCGGACTGGATCTCGGCATAATGAGCGGCGATATCCCCGACATGCTCGATCCCGGCCTGGTCAAGCGCCTGCTCAAGCCGCCCGGCTGCGGCCGCGGCAAGCGCGCCTGCAACATCGATTTTTCCCGCCTGAGGCGCGAGCATCGCCGCAAGGCGGCCCGCTACCTGTTCGGCAGACAGCGCCACCCGCTGACGTCTTGCCTGCATTGCAAAAGCTTCGACTGGACCAAGCTCGTCGGTGAAGATATTGATCTTATTAGAATATTCTCCCCACGATTCCTCAATAAAGCCCAACAGCCCATCGATGTTCGAGCCGATCAGGACATGCCGATCGGCAGCGATGTCTTCGACCAGGATGCGCGCAAACACGCGCGAGCGGGGGACGCGATCGGCCCGGTTGTTGACCACAGTCGAGATGTAAAGGTGCGGATCAACCCCCAGATCATGCGCTTCAAAGCCCATCCGCTGCCAATTGCCCATCGCCCCGAACCGCTCATTGGCTGACATGCCCATAACGAATTCAAGTGTACGGCCATTGATGATGGAATGCGGATAAATCTTCAGCACGCCAAGATCGGCCACCACTCGGTCAGCCATTTCCTTGATCGCATAGTCTGGGCCGATCCCCATTTCATCGGCCATCGCGGTGACCAGCGCGATGTTAAAGGGATGCTCGGCATAGGGAAACCGGTCGAGCAGGCTTTGGTGGATCAGGCCGGCTTGCTTCCAGCCAACCGGCCGGATCCGGGTGTGCGCTAGCTGCGCGCCCTGCCGCAGGATCGGCAGCATCTCCTCTTCGGTAGTGAGCAGCAACGAGTGCTCGGGAATAAACTGCGTCATCACTTCGGGAATATTGCGCCCGGCGGGGCCCTGAACATCCTCGTGATCGGGATAGGTGTTGGTGATCGTCGCGATATTGTCGCGCATCCAATCCCGCTGCAGCACCCGCACATATGATGGGGTCAGACCCATGCATTCCCACAGGAACACCCGCGCGCCAAGGCCGCGGGCGGTGCGGACCAGATCGAACTGCTCCCAGATGGTCGCCTTGTCATAGGGCCGGAACAAAAACATCTCCTGCAGATCGCCGAACGAGCGGCCCAGCAGGAACATCGCCTCGCAGCCAGTGGTCTTGGACACCAGCGGCAAGCCGAGCGCATTGATCAATCCGGCCTTGAGCCGCTCCGTGCCCGATTTGCCGCGCGTTCCCCAGCCGCCCAGCACCAGCGCAATCCCATCGCGCAACCCCCGCATCTCACGCCCGCGCCAGATATGGCGAAACGCAAAGCCGCCCCCGGCCAGCGCGATGAATACGCCAAGCTGGAACAGCGAGTTTTCATAGACCGTGGCAAAATAGGCAAATGCGCCTTTGCCAAAGGCAACCAATGAGGGAATCGCCGCGCCGATCGAGAACAGCCGGGTTATTTGCGGGTCTGGCGCTTCGCTGGTCCCCGGGCCCGCTGGATCGGGGTGCGGGGTCAGGGCAATCTCGACCCCCTCGCCGCGCAGCGCCGTGAGGTAGTCATTGCCCGATTGGTTGCGCAGCTCGGCCAGGCTGCCAAAGTGCCAGCTGATCCGCACGAACGCTCTGATCCGCTGCCAGAACCCGCGCGGTGCAGACAGCAGGGTAATCCCCTCGCTGGTGAAGATCCGCACCTCCCCGCCCCGGTCAATGACCGAGAGCACCTGATCGAGCAGCGGCACGAAATTGCGCCACCCGCCTTCGCTGGAGAGATGCAACGGCTCGCCGGGGACTTTGGTCGGGGCAAGCTCGGCCATATGGACCGGCGGTGCCTGGATCGATCCGGCATAGTCCCGGCCGATGGTATGCAGCCAGGCCTGACGCTTGTCAGTGGAGCTGGCGCGGAATTCATAGAGGATGCGCCACCACCGGCGGTGGAACACATCGCCCCGGCGCAGCAGCGGCCGGCGACCGGGACTATAATCAAACCCGAAATCATCTGTGGCGAGCACCGCCAAAACCCGCCCGACTTTATCGTGATTGGCGCCCAGATCGCCCGGCAGGTTGCGAACATGGCGGCTCTTGCCTTCGCGCAGGCCGTCAAGCGTGTGGAGCAGTTCCTGCGCAATTGCCCGGGCCTGGCTATCCCCAAGCAACCAGATCCGTTCGCGGGCAAGGCCCGCCCAGCGCCGCACTCGCGCCGTCTCGCTGCGGCCGCGCAGGCCCGTCAGCGCTGCGCGCAACCGCAGGGCTGCATCTGGCAGGATTGCCGGATCATGATCAACCAGCCATTCGGTGAAATCCTGCGCCGCTGCCATCGCCATGCGCAGCACGAATTCATCGTCGTCACGCGCCAGCACCCGCTCAAGATAGGCCAGATAAGCATTGGTTCCGATCAGTTCTGCCATCGTCGCCGGCTGGTCCATCAGCGTCGCGCGCACCTGGGGATCGCGATCGACCCGCAATTTGGCAAAAAACCCGGTCGCAATTTCGCGCGGCATGCGCGGCAGGGCAAACACCAGCGCCTGACGTACCGCGCCATCGGGATCATTGGCCAGGCGCTGCAGCCAGGTGGCAAAGCCGGGTTGGCGATCGATCCGTTCGGCCAGCAAAAACGCCAGCTGCCGGCGCATGAACAGGCGATTGTCGCGTGCCAACGGGCTAAGCTGGTCGGCCTGCGGATGAAGGCGGCGCTCGAATACAGCAGTGAGCGATACGAGGGACAGTTCCATCAGGCTGGCGATCGCATCGACCTGCGACCAGGCGTCTTCCTCGGGATTGAGCGCGACCCGCCGCGTGTCGCGCACCGCAATATCAGCCCAAAAGCCGGCAAGCCGCCCGCCAGCGGCCTCTGCCACCTTGCGCAAACAGCGATGCGCGGCCTGGCGCACCCGGCTGTCCCCGCGCCAGGCGCGGCCGCGTGCCAGCACTTCGGCCAGATCGCCACTTAGCAATGACGCGGCTGGCTCGATTTCGCCTCCGGCCAGCCCGGCCGCCACCAGAGTCCCGCTGCGATCAAGCCCATAGGCCAGCGCCCGTTCACGCTCGCCAATCCGGCGGCGATGCCGTTCGATCACCGCATCGGCATCGAAAAACCGGTCAAACGCCTTGACGTCACGCTCTAGCTGGCGCTGATCCGCGCCAAGCCGGGCGGATAGATCAAGGATCGCAGCCTTGCGCTCGGCTTCACTGGTGGCGTTGAGCAGGCGGATATTGAACGTTGCAGCCTTCTCATTAAGTACTTCGATCGCCGCAAACTGGGCGCTGGTCCAACCAATCGCCGCCGCTGCCTGAGCGATGAAACCGACCGGTTGATCTGCGCCCGATGCCTCCAGCAGCTCATCGCGCAGATCGGCAAAGGCTGGTCGCAATTGTGTTGGAACATCGGCCTCAAGGATCTGGGCAAAGTCCTCGCGGGCGAGATTGCGCTTCATAGTCCGGCCTCAAGGCAGGCAGCAAAGCGCGCGCGCACGGCGCGATCCCCGACCAGCTGCTCGCGCATGCCAGGCGACATTTCGATATGGGTAAAGCCGGCAAAACCGGCACGGCGCAAGGCCCGCCCCTGGCGATTGGTGGTCGCGCCAAGCTCGTCGCTATCAATCCCATAGACCCTGACCGGGCGGTCGGGAAATTCGCGGATCAAGCAATCAGCGACATCGCGCAAGATCCGGGGCGGGTTGGCCGTGCCATCGCCAAGAATGAAATCCGCTTTGCCGGCATCCAAGCTCTGGCGGTTTTTTCCATCAAAGCCATGTATTTGGACAATTCTGCCACGCGGGTATTGGTGGGCAAAGGCGAGCGAGAATGCGGTGATATAATGGGTTGGCTCGCGCGCCACATCCCCGGCGTGAGGACAAGCTGCGCTCGCCCGGCGCGGCGCGCTGTTCCAGGCCGCGGCCCCAAAGCGGTGTTCGGCCATCAGCAGCTGAACGATGGTGCCGGTATGGCGATCTGCGCCGCGATGCGGGGCAACCAGCGCGACCGGGCTGAGATCGCTGCCTTTGCGCAGCAAATACGCCCCCCGGCCAGCGCAATCATCTTCGGCTTCCGTCAGAGCCAGCCCGTCTGGGGCATCGACCCGCGCCACAGCCAGCCCAAGTTGCTTCGCATCGGAGCCAAGCTGCGGCGGCGTTTGGCCAAGCCGGTTCCCCGCCAGCGCGGCGCCAAACAGCGCTTGCGCATCGCGCGCTTCTGCGGCGTTCGGCACCACAAAGCCCCCGGCTTGACGCAACGGGCGCAACAGCGCGGCAAGAGTGGTTACAGCCAGTACCATTGTTATGATGGCCAATAACAGGCGCCGCCTTGGCACCCTCATCCGCCAGGTTCCTTTCTGGTTGTGTCGCCGGACCCGCCGGTCACCTCGTCCTCGGTTTCATAGAGCACGCCCATATTGTAGTCGCGTCCGTCGATACCGGCCGGGCCAACCGGCCGCCATTGGTTGATCGCGATATTGACACGCTCGTCATCGGTCAGCATTTCGGAAGGGAATGAATTAGACCGCGAGAGACGCTTGCGCTCGCCGGGACTGAGGCGCACGAAAGCGGATTGTGCTGCCGAAGCAATCAGGGGTCGCCGCTCGTAAACGCGCACATCAACATTGATCACCCCGCGATCGGTAGTTCCGGTCAGGAAGCGCACTGCGCTGAATGGCTCTACAGCGGTAAGCCGCACTTCATTGCTCAGCCCGACCAGCTCATTACGGCCGCGATAATATTGCCATGGTCCGCGGTGATGGCCGTCTTTGCCGAACAGGAAAGAGAAAGTGTAAAGCGGCCTTGTCGCAACGACTTTACCGGATGCATCGAGCAAGTCAGCGCGAATGCCATAGGTCCAGCCCTGGCCCGGCAGCGCCTGCCCCGGGGCAATGATTGGGACAGTGATCAGCCGCACTTGCTTGACCGGCTGCGAAAACCGAAAAACCGTGTAACGGTTCGGGTCGAGCCGATAGCTGATCACTCGCCGGGCAATGCTGAGTTCATCGATCTTCTGGGGTTGCGAGGTCAGCAGCAGCGGGATCATCCGCCGACCTGCGGTCAGCGCCAAAACAACTAGGATTCCCGCCAGAATCAGCAGCCTCAACAGGTCCCATAGCTGGCTGAGCGACAAGGCGGCGGCGCGGCGCTCAGTCACTTGCCGGAGCGCCTTTTTGTGGTGCGCTGTTGGGAGCCGGGAGAACCCAAAAAGTGGCATAGCGCTTGTTCAGCAGCTGGTTGAAATAGCGCAGCGACTGGTTGGGCGCGACCTCAAGCCCCGCAGTCGCCTTGCCGTAATCGACCAGGATCGGCCGCAAGCCGGCCTGCCGAGCCGTTGCGACAATTGAAGCAGTCCAGGGGTCATTAAAGCCGACCATGTCGGGAACCAGCGCAATCGCTGCATCACCAGCTGGCAATGGCAGTTCTGCAGGCTTGCGCCGAATTTGCAGCAGGGCTCCGGGCCCTGCTCCAAGGCTGCGCAGGAGCACCTGGCTAAGCACTCCGAAGACGCTTGCCTGACTGCCATAGAGTGCCTCCATGCGCGGCGCGACCAGCATCGCCCCGGCCCCCCAGTTGCGCTGGATCGCCTCGGCGACCGGGATCAAATCAGACTCTGGCGCACTGACTTCAATGATCCGCGCGCGGTCCGCTCCCGGGGTCAGGAAGATACTGCCCCAGCTATTGCCGGGCGTTCCCACACGCCATTGTTCGCGCCCGCCAAGCAGGCAGCGTTCAAGTGAAAGGCCGGCCAAGGCTGCGGCACGGCTGGCCACCGCCGGGATCGGCTGGCGTGCGGCCAAGGCTTCGACTAGCGGCTCGGCCAATTCGAACCGGATGAAGGCGAGCCGGGCCAGATCAGGCTCTGGTACAGCGTCTGGCGCGCGCGCCATGGAGGTTCCAGCCGACGACGGGCCAGAGGTCGCGATGGCAGGACAGGGCCCCAGTTCGGCCCCAACCCCGCCCTCAGCTCCTGCCTCAGCTACCGGCCAATTACCCGCCAGAAGCCCAAGCGCAGTCCGATCAAGCCAGAGCGTCACCCGGTCCCGGTTACTCTCTCCCTCAGCTACAGCATCAAGCTCGAAATCGCTGGCAAGCCGGGGCAAGCTGCGCCGCAGTCCATCAAGATCAAGCGCGGTTGCCCCGCCCGCCGACAGCACCATGCGCCGATCTTGTCCTGCGCCCGCCACATCAACTACCAATTCGGGGACCAGCGCCGCGTTGCGAAAACTTGCCGCTAGCCCGGGCCCGGCATCCAGCCTGCCGTCTGCTGCCTGAGCCGATGATGGCGAAGCGGCGATGACCAGCCAGCGCGCACCCTGCGCCCGGAACAGCGCCAGCCCGGCAGCGGCAATCCCCGGCTGTGCCGCCGCATCGGGAACGATCACCGCCAGCGCGCGCGGCGCACGCGGATTGAACAGCACAAGACCGCGCCCGACCCCCTTGCGCCGTGCAATCGCAATCGTGCCGTCGCTCTGCCGGGTCAGCTGAAGTCCGGTGCCCACCAGCCCCGGCGCGACGAAATCGGGCCGGGCACCGCTCTCCAGCAGTGCCACCGCTGCCTCGAGTTCAAGCGCAGCGGATGCACCGAGTTCCGCCGCGCGGCCGGTGGCGCCGCGGATATAGGCATCGCCTGCTGCTGCTGCGACCAGCAGTTCGCTGTCTCCGTTAAACGGCGCAGCATCCGCGCCGGTCGCGGCGCTGGCCGCAGTTTGCGCGGGCAGCCAGAAAGCCAGCAGAAAACCCACGATATTGCCCAGGACCGCTCCTGCCAGCGAAACCTCGAATGTACTGCGCATGACGCGCGGAAAGATGTTCTTATCATACGCCTTGATCGCCAGCAGCGTCGAAAGCAGATAGCCAAAGCCATAGAAATCGGTGGTTTTCACATCGAACGCCAGCCAGGCAAGAATGTGACCCAACAGCAGCTTGTAACCAAAACTGACGTTGAAAAACAGCACCAGCTTGCGCGCGCCTTCGATCGTCGTGTTGGCGAACAGCGGCAATTTCATCACCAGCTGGGCCAGGAAATAAATGATCGCGGCTTCGACAAACGAGCTGAGGATTTTGGTCGGCTGATACCACTGCAGCGCAATCAGCGCCGGGATCAGTACGCCCGAAAAATCCCAGCCGTAACGCAGATTCATCTGTGAGCCGATAAACGCGGTGATGACCAGAATGATATAGGCTTTGGGACTCGCCAGGATCGAGCTAGCCAGGCCCTCATAGACATAGGACACGCCGCTCAGCCGGAAATTGGTGAACTCCATCAGCCCGTAACGGACGATCAGCCAAGTTAAACCCGTCACCACCAGCATCGCAAACAGCCCGCGCACCAGCCCCGGTTTCCAGAACTGATTGGCCATCAGCGAAACCACCACCAACCCGAAACTCTGCAAATTGCTGTGCCAGTCAATCTGGCGGTCGAGGTGGATACTCAGCCAGTCGGCCAGCTGCGGCAGCAGCCAACCGTCCAGCGTAACCCGCACCGCGATGCTGGCCAGCACCAGCCCCATGAAGCGATCGCGCCCGAACAAGCCGTTGAACCGGCCGCGCGCGATCCGTTCGGAAAACGCCCAGACAATGGCGTAGGTCAGCACCGCTTCGACCACGATCACGCCCGCTGCAATCGGGCGCAGGATCAGCAACGGTACGACATAGCCTGGCACCACCAGCCCTGACAAAACCCAGCCGAACCGCAGGTTGAAGAAGGCAATGATAAACACCCCAACCCAGACTGTCGTGATGACCGAACTGGACAGACCACCTTCGGGAAAGATCGGCAGAACCACCTTCGAATCAACCTGCGCCAGCCAGAATTGCCGCAATCCGCTCGATCAGCACCGGCGGCTGGACCGGCTTGCGGAACACCCCGGCAACACTGGGGAAATCAAGTGCGCCAACTACATCGGCAGTCGCCGAAGCCGACAGTACCAGAACTCTGGGAAGGGGCTTCAGTGGCAATCGGGGTAGCGCGCTTAGCTGGCGTAGAAACCGGATGCCGTCCATTTCGGGCATCAGGAGATCAAGCAAGATGAGATCGAACTGTCGTTCTTGCAGCCGCGCCAGCCCCTCCTTGCCGTTGACTGCCTGAACCACCTGGTAGCCGGCCAGCTCAAGATAAAACGCCAGCATTTCGCACAGCAATTCATCATCGTCGATCAGCAAGATTGTCTGTTCCATCACCCGATCCGCCGCAAGTCGATTACAAAACGATAGCCCCGGCCGACCTCGCTTGAATAGGATACGATCCCACCCCAACTGGGCGCTGCCCCGATGCCGCGGCCGATCGCCCGGATCGCCCCGGGCGGCAGACTTTCGGCAGCCTCCAGCGCAGCGTAAAGGCGGCCGAAGCCCATGCCAATCCCGCCGAAAATGGTTATCCGGGTCCGGCTGATCTGTTCGAGCATCTGCAAGTGCACAGCTTCGCCCTGGGGCACATCGGCAATAATCGTGTTCAGCACGCCCTCGATCAGTTCAACAAGAATGCGCGGATCAGAGATCGAATACCCTGAAACCTGGGGAATTTCCGCTTCAACCCTAACCCCAAGGTCACGCGCAAACGGCGCGACCAGCGCACAAGCTTCACGCATAGCGGCGGCAACATCGATCGGATAGGCCTGGCTGAGCGGATCGTCCTTGGCTGGCTGCATGAACGGGGTCATGTCGGCGAGCCTGCCAGTGGACCGCTGCGTCACCCGTTCAATCTGATCGAGCACCTTGATCAACCTGTCCCGATCGAGCCGTGGATCGCGCGCGACTGCAACCGCGAAGCTGATCGCCTCCAGATCGTTGCGGAGATTGATATCGAGCAAGTTGGTGACGCTCAGCCGCAGTTCGGCAAGCCGCTGCGGCTCGGTCACATCCACCGCCTCAACCACCACAGTCCGTCGCCGGCCGGTCGCGGTTCGCGGTGCGGCAACCCGCAACTGACGCGCGCGCGTATCCAGATCACGGCAGTTCATCCGCATTTCCCCGCCGTACAGCAACAGATCGTTGACCGAGGCGGCAATGCGCTCCGCTTCAAGCCCGGTCAGCGCCGCGATCAGCATGGGCAGGGTGGTATCGGCCAGCGGCAGACCCGCCAGCTCATAGAGTTTGGCCATCGACTGGTTGGCGTGCACCGGAAAGCCGATTGCGTGGAACACCATGATCGCGGTTTCCAGCCCGTCCAACCCGCTCGACATCTGATCGCCGTGGTCTGAAATAAGCCGGACCGCACCGCCCGCCCATTGGTCGATTGTCCGGTGATTGGCCCCATGCCCGGATCCTTCGCTCAGATCCGAACGCAGCTGCTGGATCGCATGGTAATCGCTTGCCATGGCCGCAGCTGCTTGCCGTGCCTCGGGTTGGTCCTTGCCGGGGGGAAAGCCGTAAAGCCAATAGACCTGTCCTTGGCCTCCGGCCTTGCCCGCTCCCTCAGTCTGACCCGGCCCGATTGCGACGAGCTGCACAAGTCCGTCCCAGCCCGGCATCAGCGCAGTGCCATCGACCGGCCCAGACGCGCGGCGGGCGCTATGCAGAAACGCGCGCAGTCGGCGTCCGCCAAGGGCGAGTTCGTCTGGCTCCGCGCCCTCACTGGCCAGCGCTTCGATCCGGCCACGACCGCGATCCTCCAGCAGCAAAGAGCGTGTAATTCCCAGAATTGGTGCCGAAGCTGTCAGAAAGTCAGCGTGTCTGCCCTGATCCTTGGACAAAATCTGCCGCGAAGAGAGGTTGATCGTCGCGGTTACAAACCGGCGCAACCGGCGGTCTTCTTCAAGCTCGCCCCGGTGCAGGACCAACAGCGCCGAAATTAGCTGGGCAACCAACAGCGCGCTGATCGGGACGAGGACGTTGCCCAGCACCAGCAGCAGCCCGGCGCCGCCTGAAATCGCTACCAGGCTGGTCGCCAGGACCAGCGGCAAAATCTGCTTCGGATCACGCCGCAAATAGATCAATCCGCTAAGCGCCCCGGCGACGATCAGCAGCAATAGGGCATTGAGCGGTCCCAGTTCGCGCACGCCGCGCCGATCCACCAGAGTCTGGATCGCCGCTGCATTATATTCGGTTAGCGTCATGGCCTGCGCCGCACGGTTACGCGGCGTAACAACGCGCGCCTCGCCGGTGCCCGCAGGTGGCTCAACCAGCACCACGGCCCCGTCAAAGCGCGGCAACCCACTGATATCGCCCAGCAACTGGCTCGCATTGAGCCGCGGCAGGTTTTGCCGCCGTGACAGCCGCAGCAGATAGCTCCGCTCTGCTGCGACAGTTCCTGCGGCGGCTGTTTCAAACACAGGTATCGTTCCGTGCTCGCCCGGTAGCCAGCCCAGCTGACGGCGGTGAAGCCCGGCCTCCGCTCCGGCCAGCACTTTCGCCCCGGCCACTACGCCCCGGGCGGGGGCCTGCCCGGCCAGCCGCCAGGTGCGCGAGCCGGTAACCGGTTCGCCCGACTGGGCAATCACAATCCGCCCAGCTGGCAAGCCGCTGACTTGCGGATCAAGGCCTGGATCGACCCGGAAGGCGATGCGGCTGGCGCCAAGTGCCAGCGCGGCGCGGACCAGCCCGGCATGGCGGTCAGCGCCCATCGCAGTGAACGCCGGATCAGTGCGTGCGATGACTACCTTGGGGGGGCGGCCGGCCTCACGCAGTGTTACATAATCGAAGAACAGCAGGTCGGTATGCCGGAACAGCCCAGCGCTTTGCGCCAGCCCTGCCGCCAGCGCCACAGCCAACGGCAGCAACCCGAGCAGCACGCGGCGCCAGCCGGTCAGGCGCAGGCGTTGCCATAGTCCGGCGAGCCGGCCCTGCTGCAGCGCTGGGTCTGAATTAACCAATCTTTGCCGCCCCGGACCTGCGTAAACTACCCATCGCAAGAACTCGAAGCTGACCATAGAGCGCCGCGCCGGCAATGCAACGCGGTGCCGCGATGCCATCCACGGCGGCTTTGCCAGTGCTGCGACCGCGCCGCGCCGCACCGCTGGGCAAACCAGCGTTGGTTAATGGCATATTTACCTCGTCCTGCGACAAGCTACCTAGATTTTGGGTGAAGGTCAGGGCCTCCATGGTTTCGCTAACGGATATTCACATTAACCGGGCTGACATTGGCGATGAGCAGGCGCAGGGTGATGATTGGAGCGCCCCGGTTTCACCTGCAAGCGAGCTGGCCAACGATCCGGAAACTTTTGGTCCGGAAGCTGCTTTCAGGGACGAGCGCCGCATGCAGGGGCGGGCCTATAATTACTGGTTGAGCCTTATTTCGGGCAATGAACTCCCCGCGATTGAGGATCTCCACCTCGAACAGCTTGGCGATATGGCCGCGCATGCTGTCCTGCTCGACCTCACACTGGGCGCGGCCAGCCCCTCGATTATTCTGCTAGGTGAAAAGTTGGCGGAAGATTGCGGCGAGGGTTTGGAAATCTTCTCGATTGGCGATGTGCCGAGCCGCTCACTGCTCAGCCAGCTTACCGATCATTGCCTCGAAGCGGCCGCTACCTTTGCTCCGGTCGGATTTGATGCCGAATTCGCCGATCGCAACGGACGCCCGATTCTGTCTCGCGGGATCCTGCTGCCGTTCTCTAGCAATGGCAAAGTTGCCGACTTCATTTTCGGCGTGATCAGCTGGACCGAAGCAGCCGCGCTGGCCCAGCCCGCATCGGCCAAGCCCGGGATTCAGCTCGCGCCAAATAATCTGGCGAGCCTTTTGGAACAGGCGCGCCAGTCCGCGCTTACCGCGCGGTCTGGTGAACAGCGCAGCAGGGAGGCGTTGTACAACGCCATTTCGGTAACTTATGACTTTACTCTAGCTGCAGCGGCCGATCCCGAAAGCTTTACCCAAATGCTGGAAATGGCTGGCCTAAAGCCGCGCCCGCGGGCGCCGCTGGGGCCTGCCGTGCGGTTGATCTTTGGTGGCGACTACGACCACACCCGCATTGCCGAGATTGTCGCCGTTCTGGCGCATGGCCGCAGGCACAGTCTAGGCCAAGGCGGACTGGGCGCGTTGCTGCGCAGTGCGCCGGGCGGGCTCAAGGCGCTGGTTGCCGAAGCGCGGCGGCTGCGCCGCTTTGAAGCGGGTAGTGCAGCCAAACGACGTCACGAAGTCAGCGCTGATCTTGCCGTTAAACTACGAGAATTACCCGATATTTCTCCGAGCGTTCCGCTTGACGGCGGTGAGTTCGGGCTATTTGTTGCACGGCGCAACTTTTCCGGCGGGGTGGCTTTGCTCGGCGATCTGGGCGGCAATTCCCAACTGCTGGAATCCGCCGCGCGCCGACTTTTGGCTCTTCGCGCCGCTGCCGTTTAGAACCCGCCGCCGGTCAACCGCTGGCAGATCAGATCAAGCTGATCGAGCGTGCGGTAACGGATCGTCACTGCGCCAGATCGCGGATCGACATCGGCATTGATCCGAACCGAAAGGCCAAGAAACTCCTCCAGATGGCTTTGCACTGCGGCGATATCTGCTGCATCGCCGGTATCGCGGCCAGACCGAACACGGCGCGGCGCGGGCGGAGTGGCACTGCGACGCCGCACCAGCTTTTCAACCTCACGCACCGAAAGCTGCCGGGCAATTGCCGTCTCGGCCAGCGCTAGGGCATCTTCAACCCCCACTAATGCGCGGGCGTGGCCCATCGTCAGCCGCCCTTCTTCGACCAGTTCGATCACCAGGTTTGGCAAGCTCAGGAGCCGCTGGAGATTGGCAACATGGCTGCGGCTCTTGTCGACCATCCGGGCGATCTCGGCCTGGGTCAGCCCCTCATCCTCGGCGAGGCGGTGGTAGGCCCGCGCCTCTTCGATCGGGTTCAGGTCTTCGCGCTGCAAATTCTCGATCAAGGCCAGCGCCATTACTTCACGCTCGCTCAGATCGCGAACAAGCGCGGGAATTTCATGGAGCCCAGCCTTTTGTGCGGCCCGCCAGCGGCGTTCCCCCGCAACCAGCTGATAGCGCCCTTCCGGCAGTGGCCGCACGATCACCGGCTGGATCACCCCGCGTGCTGCAATCGAACCCGCAAGCTCATCAAGCGCGGCCTCATCAAAATGGCGGCGCGGCTGGCTGGGATGCGGGACGATATCGGCGATCGGCAAAACCGCCAAGCCGCCAGTGGCCGCAATCCTTCCAGCAAGCTGAGCAGAGGTGACCAGCGGTTCTTCACGCCGGGTTTCGCCCATCAGCGCGCCCAATCCCCGCCCCAACGCAGGCGGCTTGCGTTTGGCAGGCGCTTCGACAGCAGGCAGCGGGGTGACGGAATCATCGCTCATGCGGCTTTCCTTCGTTCAGGCAGGCGACCGATTAATTCACGCGCAAGCGCCATATAGGCCCGGCTTCCCGCGCAGCTGTGATCATAAACCAACGCCGGCAATCCGTGACTTGGCGCCTCGGACAAGCGGACATTGCGCGGAATAGTCGCCTCGAACACCAATCCGCCAAGGCACGAGCGGACATCATCCGCGACCTGGTCGGTCAGGCGGTTGCGCCGATCATACATGGTCAACGCCACGCCAATGATCCCCAGATCGGCATTGAACCGTTGCTGCACCAGTTCCACAGTCTTGAGCAGCTGACTGAGCCCCTCTAGTGCAAAGAACTCACACTGGAGCGGAACCAGCAGTGTATCCGAGGCCGAAAGCGCATTCAGTGTCAGCAACCCCAACGAGGGCGGGCAATCGATAAAGCAGATATCGTGATCAGTGTCCTGATCGAGCGCACGACGCAGCCGGTCTGTCCGCCGATCAACCGAGACCAGCTCAATTTCTGCTCCGGACAGATCGACTGTGGCAGGAATGATATCGAGTCCCGGAATTCGGGTCGGTTGAATACAGTCGGCCAGCGGCATTTCATCGACAAGCAAATCATAAGCCGATCGCTCGCGCTGGTCCGCGCTAATCCCAATTCCGGTCGAGGCGTTGCCTTGCGGATCCAGATCGATCAGCAAGGTTTTCCAACCGGTTGCAGCCATCGCCGTGGCAATATTGATCGCCGTGGTGGTCTTGCCCACCCCGCCCTTCTGGTTGGCGATCGCTACGCGAATCACGGCTTACCGTCCTTTCCTTCGAGCCTGAGCTCCGGTCTTTCCAGCCAGAGTCCCGGCAATTATCCCGGCCTCGGGATCGGTCAGCGAGTGTTCCACGTGAAACATGTGGTTCCATCCGGTGAGCTCATACAATTCCTGCGGTGCGGACCGCCCCTTGGGCAACAGCCATCGAGTGTCCGCTGTGGAAAACCTTGCGGATAATTCAAGAAGGCGGGGCAATGGCGCGAAGGCCCGTGCCGAAATGACGCAGACCGGTTGAGTTGGCACCAGTTCGAGCCGGGCCGCGACAATTTTAGCCCGCTGTAACCCTAAAGCGATTCGCGCCCGCTCCAGCCACTCGGCCCTGCGGGCGCGCGATTCGATCATTAACACTTCGCATTCCGGCCGCAAAGCTGCGATCACCAACCCCGGAAAGCCAGCCCCAGTCCCCAGATCAAGCCAGGGAGAACCCGTTTCACGTGGAACAAGACAGATAAGCTGAGCAGAATCAACTACATGGCGCAGCCACACCGCGTCAAGGCTGGCAGCGGATACCAGGTTCTGGCGGACGTTCTCTTCCACCAGGAGCTCCACCAGCTGTTCAAGCCGGCCTGCGGCTTCAGCATTCCATTCGGGCAATTGCGCCAGCCAGCTGCGCGCTTCAGCCTCGCTCGTGATCATGCGGCTGGTCGGCGGGCATGGACCAGCAACGCCGCCAGCGCCGCCGGAGTAATCCCGGGTACCCGGCCCGCGGCCGCCAGGGAGGCCGGACGCGCCGCGCCAAGCCGTTCTACCATTTCGCGCGAGAGGCCGGGAACGGCGGCATAGGGAAACGCATCATCCAGCGCCAAGCCATCGGCAGCGCGCAGTTCGCGCAGTTCGCCGTCCTGCCGGGCAAGATACGGCGCATAGGCGGCATCCTCGGCCAGTTCCTGGGCAAGGTCTGTGTCCACCAGCGCCGCCGAATCAATCCACGGCCCAAGCGTCTCAAGCTCCACCCCGCCAAACCGCAGCCATTCGCGCAGTGTCAGCCGTCCGGCATCATCGCGCACCGGCAGCCCGGCCCGGTTCAGCTCGTGCGCGGTTACCGTCGCCTCAAGCGCGGTTTCGAGCCGGGCGCGCGCCTCTAGCCGGCGGGCAAACCATTCGGCCCGCTGCGCACCGACGCAGCCCGCAGCCTGGGCCAGCGGAGTCAGCCTTGTGCTGGCATTGTTGGCCCGCAGCCGCAGCCGGTATTCGGCCCGGGCAGTGAGCATCCGGTAAGGCTCACTCACTCCGTGCAGCGTCAAATCATCGATCATTACCGCCATATAGCTGTTGGCCCTGTCCAGCGGTGCGGGCTCGCGCCCCAGCACGGCTGCGGCGGCGTTCATCCCGGCGACCAACCCCTGCGCGGCAGCCTCTTCATAGCCGGTGGTACCGTTAATCTGTCCGGCGCAATAGAGCCCCGGTATTGCCCGCAGTTCAAGCGTGGCCCGAAGGCTGCGCGGATCGATATGATCGTATTCTACCGCATAACCAGGCACGACCATTTTCACCGCCTCCAGCCCGGCCATCGTCCGCAGCATGGCAAGCTGCACCACGCTGGTCAGCAACGTGCTGATCCCGTTGGGATAGACCAGAAGCGTGCTCAGCCCTTCCGGCTCAAGAAACACCTGATGTCCATCGCGATCGGCAAACCGGTGAATCTTGTCTTCGATCGAGGGGCAGTAGCGTGGGCCCTGCGCGCCAATTGCGCCTGAGAACAGCGGCGAGCGGTGGAGATTGGCCCGGATCACCTCGTGGCTCGCCGGATTGGTCCGGGTAATCGCGCAAACCACTTGTGGGTTAATCCGAGCCGAAGTTAGCGCCGACATGGTCCAGGGCTGGCTATCGGACGGCTGTTCGTCCAGCCGGGCCCAATCGATCGTCCGTCCATCAAGCCGGGGCGGCGTGCCGGTCTTGAGCCGGGCCATCGGCAATTCGGCCTCGCGCAATTGTGCCGCGAGACGCTGCGCCGAAGCCTCGCCGATCCGCCCACCGACCGTCCGCTCCTCGCCGCGGAACAGCGTGCCGCCAAGGAAGGTGCCGGTGCACAAGACCACTGCCTGGGCGGTGATCCGCGCCCCATCGCCAAGGATCAGGCCGCGCACTCGCCCGCCTTCGATCAGGAGTTCGGCCGCCTCGCCCTCAACCAGCGTCAGATCGCCCTGCTGCTTCAGCAGTGCCTGGATCGCCGCCTTGAACAGCACCCGGTCCGCCTGAACCCGCGGTCCCTGCACCGCACTGCCTTTGGAGCGATTGAGCATCCGGTAATGGATTGCCGCCGCATCCGCCGCGCGGCCGATCAGCCCATCAAACGCATCGACCTCACGGACCAGATGCCCCTTGCCCAGCCCGCCGATCGCCGGGTTGCAGCTCATCGCGCCGGTCGCGCTATGGTCAAAACTGACCAGCGCAACCCGCGCGCCCATCCGCGCCGCAACCGCCGCTGCCTCGCAGCCAGCATGGCCGCCGCCGATTACAATGATGTCGAAGCTGTGCATCCGGGCGGTCTTTAGCGGAACGATGTTCCACGTGGAACAAAGGAATTACTTGCCGATGCAGAACCGTCCAAACAGCGTATCGAGCATATCCTCGGTGGTGGTCCGCCCAAGCAGCACATCGAATGCCACGCGGGTCAGCCGCAGATTCTCTGCCACCAGCAGTGGATCGGTCAGGCTGGCGGCGGCAGACAATGCTTCCCCGGCTTCGGCCAAGAGCCGGTGCTGGCGGGCATTGAGCGCGGCCTCCCCCGGCCGTGGCAGCGCGGCCCGCGCGGCAGCGACCAGATCAGCGCGCAATTGATCCATGCCTTCACCGGTAACTGCAGAAAGCCAGTGTCGGGGCTCGCGCTTGGTTGCGATGCGGTTGCGGTCTGCTTGCGGCTCAATTTCCCAGGCACCTGCTGGCCCCGCATTTTGCGGCCCGAGCCATAAGACCAGGTCCGCCTGCTCGAGCGCCGCTCTGGCGCGCGCAATACCAATCGCCTCGACCGGATCGCCAGCCGCATCGCGCAGGCCAGCCGTATCGAAAAACCGGAAAGGCACGCCTGAAATTGCCACAGGATGCGTCAAAACGTCACGCGTGGTCCCGGCAACCGGCGCGGTTATTGCGGCCTCACTCTCAATCAAAGCATTGAAAAGTGTGCTTTTACCGGCATTCGGCGGGCCAGCGAGAACCACCCGGAAGCCTTCGCGCAAAGCCTCTGCCCGGGGCCGGGCGAGCCAGGTGGTAATCTCCCCCTGCAATTCCACCAACTGGGTCGAGAACGTTATCGGAAGCCCGCTGACATCGTCCTCATCGGAAAAGTCGAGCACCGCCTCAACCGCTGCCGAGAGATTGAGTATGCCCTCGCGCCACAGCGCCACCAGCGCCGAAAATGCTCCGCCTGCCATCGCCATGGCGGATTGGCGTTGCAGCTCTGTCTCGGCCGAGAGCAGATCGGCGAGCCCCTCCGCCTCGGCCAGATCGATCTTGCCATTGGCAAAGGCGCGGCGAGTGAACTCTCCCGGAGTAGCGGCGCGCAGGCCCGGAAGTGCCGTTAACGCTGCCTCCACCGCCGCGATCACCGCGCGGCCGCCGTGGCAGTGAAGCTCCAGCGTATCCTCACCCGTCGCGGTTTGCGGCCCGGGCAGCCATAACGCCAGCACGCGATCCAGCACCACCCCGGCCCGATTGCGCAAGGTCACGCTCACCGCCCGGCGCGATGGAAGATCCCGCCCGGCGAGGGCGTAGAGCGCGGCGGCAGCCTGCGGACCGCTGATCCGCACGATCGCGATTGCAGCAGGCGGAGCCCCGCTTGAATGCGCAAAAATTGTGTCAGTCATCAAAAACTCAGAGCAAGCTCAGTCCTCGCTTTTCTTCTTGCCCGACTTGCCGAAAGTACTGCTGTTGTCCATGAATTGCTTGAACAAATTCATCCCCATCTGGCCCATCGGCGCGATCTGCTTGGCGAAATCCTGAAGCTGATCGACATTGGTCACCCCCTTCATCGCCTTGGCAATAGCCTCGACATAGACGTCGTTGGCTTTGGTCACATCCGGGAAACCCAGGAAGCGCCGTGCCTCTTCGGGCGAGCAATCGATCTCTATATTGACCTTCATTTCCCTAGCTCCTCAGCATTCATCTCGGCATCCGGGCTAAAGCTGACACACGCCCTTGGCAAAGTCCACGCCAAGCGTAGGGTGCTGGCTAAGCAGGATCGATTCAACGGAGATTTCCATGGCTGAGATGATCGCGGTTCCGACGCTGGATGGGGCCGGCACTTTTCCCACCTACCTTGCCAAGCCACAAAGCACCGCCAGGGCGGCGATCATCGTGATCCCGGAGATCTTTGGGGTGAACGCCGGAATTCGCCAGAAATGCGATGATTGGGCCGCGCTTGGCTATCTCGCCACCGCGCCCGATGTGTTCTGGCGGTTTGCGCACGGCATCGAGCTTGATCCCGATGTGCCGGAGCAATTGCAGGAGGCATTCGGCTATTTCCAGCAGTATGATCCGAACGATGGTGTGCTGGATATCGAAGCGCTGATTCACTGGATCCGGCGCGCGGCAGGGACCCCGAGGGTGGGTTGCGCCGGATACTGCCTAGGCGGGCGGCTGGCCTATATGGCGGCAGCGCGCACCGATATCGATGCTTCGGTCGGCTATTACGGGGTGATGATCGACCAAATGCTGAACGAAAGCCACGCCATCGCCAATCCGCTGATGCTGCATATCCCGACCGCAGATCACTTCGTCGGGCCGGACGCGCAAGCGGCGATCCATGCCGGGCTGGATGGCCACACCCGGGTAACCCTGCATGATTACCCAGGCCTTGATCACGGTTTTGCGGCCGAGATGGGCGATCGCCGCAATGAAGCTGGCGCCCAGCTGGCCGACAAGCGCACCGCCGCTTTCTTTAGCGAGCATCTGGCATGAGCGGGCAAACGCATCCCGGCGTAGTCAAATGGCATGCCTATATGGACAGCGGCAGCGACCTCGGCCTGCTCCGCGCGATGGTGGCGGACGATGCGGTGTTCCATTCGCCCGTGGTTCACACCCCCCAGGAAGGTGCGGTCAAGGTCATGGCCTACCTCGGCGCGGCAGCCAAAGTGCTGGGCAATGACAGCTTCCGCTATGTCCGCGAACTGGTCGACGGTGATGATGCGCTGTTGGAGTTCACCGCCGAGATCGACGGCATCCACGTCAACGGGATTGATTTGATCCATTTCGATACGGACGGGAAGATCAAGGATTTTAAGGTGATGGTCCGGCCGATGAAGGCGATGAATAAGCTGTGGGAAATGATGGCGGCGCAGCTTCAGGCTGGCTGAGCCGCCCCATTTCTTACTGATTCATCGTCGCGAAGAAGTCTTCGTTGGTCTTGGAATCCTTCATCTTGTCGAGCAGGAATTCCATCGCGTCGATCGTGCCCATCTGCATCAGGATGCGGCGCAGCACCCACATTTTGCTGAGCTTGTCCTTAGCGACCAGCAGTTCTTCCTTGCGGGTGCCGGACTTGCCGACATCGAGCGCCGGGAAGATCCGCTTGTCGGAAACCTTGCGATCAAGCACGATTTCCGAGTTGCCGGTGCCCTTGAACTCCTCGAAGATCACTTCGTCCATT
>JANLQQ010000159.1:0-12268 GCA_031367905.1 Novosphingobium sp. | reverse complement strand
TTTGATCCCGGTGATCCCGGCGCAAGGCTCGGTCGGCGCTTCGGGCGATCTGGCGCCGCTCGCCCATATGGCCGCGGCGATGATCGGGACGGGCGAGATATGGTCGGGCGAGGCGCGGCTGCCCGCAGCGCAGGCTCTGGCCCAGGCCGGCCTTACCCCGCTCACGCTCGGCCCCAAGGAAGGGCTGGCGCTGCTCAACGGCACGCAGTTTTCCTGCGCCTATGCGCTGGCCGGATTGTTCGAGGCGGAACTGCTGTTCGGGTCGGCCTTGCTGACCGGCGCGCTTTCCACCGAAGCCGCGAAGGGCTCGGACGCGCCGTTCGATCCGCGGATCCACGCGCTGCGCGGCCATCAGGGCCAGATCGAAACGGCGGCGGCGCTGCGCGGTCTGATGGCAGGCTCGGCAATCCGCGCCTCGCACCTCACTGGCGACACCCGCGTCCAGGATCCCTATTGCCTGCGCTGCCAGCCGCAGGTGATGGGCGCGGTGCTCGATCTGCTGCGGCAGGCGGCGACCACCCTGGGGATCGAGGCCAATGGCGTCTCCGACAATCCGCTGATCTTCGCCGATACCGACGAGGCGCTGTCGGGCGGTAATTTCCATGCCGAGCCGGTGGCTTTCGCTGCTGATATGATCGCGCTGGCGCTGTGCGAAATCGGTTCGATTGCCGAGCGGCGGATCGCAATGCTGGTCGATCCGGCGTTGTCCGGCTTGCCCGCGTTCCTCACCCCGCTGCCGGGGCTCAATTCCGGCTTTATGATCCCGCAGGTGACGGCGGCGGCGCTGGTTTCCGAAAACAAGAGCCGCGCCTATCCCGCCAGCGTCGATTCGATCCCGACCTCGGCCAATCAGGAAGACCATGTCTCGATGGCCGCCCACGGCGCGCGGCGATTGCTGCCGATGGCGGAAAACCTCGTCAATGTGCTGGGGATCGAATATCTGGCGGCGGTGCAGGGCTGCGATTTTCACGCCCCCTTGAAGTCCAGCGCAGTGCTGGAGGCGGCGCGAAGCCTGCTGAGAGCGCAGGTGCCGATGCTCGCCGAGGATCGCTATTTCCACCCGGACATGACGGCGGCGACCGGCTTGGTCCGCTCGGGCGCACTGGCCGCGCTGGCTGGGCTGCCGGGTGTCACATGACTGGCTGGCTCCATGTCGGTGAGGGCGCTGCACCGCTGATCGTCAGCGTGCCGCACGCCGGGACCGATATACCCGAGGGTATTTCCGGGCTTTGCTCTGCAGCGCTGGCCCGCCACGACGCCGATCATCATGTCGGCAAGCTCTATGCCTTTGCCCGCGAAATGGGCGCCACGCTGGTTGAGACGGCTATTTCGCGCAGCGTGATTGACGTCAACCGTGATCCTTCGGGCGCGTCGCTCTATCCGGGGCAGGTGACTACCGGGCTGTGCCCGGTTGAAACCTTTGCCGGGGAGCCGCTTTACAGGGCCGGACAAGAACCGGACGAGGCGGAGATCGCCCGCCGCCGGACGTATTACTTCGATCCCTATCACGCGGCACTGCAGGCCCAGATCGCGCGGCTGCGCGCTGCCCACCCGGTGGTAGTGCTGTATGACGCCCACTCGATCCGCAGCCATGTCCCGCGTCTGTTCGCGGGCGGGCTGCCGCTGTTCAACATCGGCAGCTTCGGCGGGGCAAGCTGTGCGCCCGGGCTGACGCAAGCTGTTGCCAAGGAATGCGCGGGATATTCCCATGTCATCAACGGCCGCTTCAAGGGTGGCTGGATCACGCGGGCCTATGGCAATCCGGCAGGCGGGGTCCACGCGGTCCAGATGGAGCTCGCCATGCGTGGTTACCTTGACGAGGAGGCCGATTGGCCGCCCGTCTGGGATGCTACCCGCGCCGCCGGCTTACAGCCCGTTTTGCGCCAGATCCTCAGCGCCTGTCTCAGCTTTGCGAAGGACCAGATATGAACCGCCTCGATAATTCCCGCGTGATCCGCGCGCCCCATGGCACCCAGCTAAGCGCAAAAAGCTGGCTGACCGAGGCGGCGCTGCGGATGTTGATGAACAACCTCGATCCCGATGTGGCCGAGAACCCCAAGGAGTTGGTGGTATATGGCGGGATTGGCCGGGCGGCGCGCAATTGGGAGTGTTACGATCAGATCGTCGCCGCGCTCAAGCGACTGGAGGATGATGAGACGCTGCTGGTGCAATCGGGCAAGCCGGTCGGCGCGTTCCGCACCCACAGGGATGCGCCGCGTGTGCTGCTCGCCAATTCCAACCTGGTGCCCAAGTGGGCGACTTGGGAGCATTTTCACGAGCTCGATCAGGCTGGGCTGATGATGTACGGCCAGATGACCGCCGGATCGTGGATCTATATCGGCAGCCAGGGCATCGTGCAGGGCACCTATGAGACGTTCGTCGAGATGGGCCGCCAGCATTATGGCGGCGATCTTGCGGGCAAGTGGATCCTGACCGGCGGACTTGGCGGGATGGGCGGCGCGCAGCCGCTGGCGGCAACCATGGCCGGGGCTTCGTGTCTGGCGGTCGAGTGCCAGCCGAGCCGGATCGAGATGAGAGCGAAGACCGGCTATATCGATCGGCAAACCGATAGTCTGGATGAAGCGCTGGAGATCATGGCGAATGCCAAAACGCCGATTTCGGTCGGGCTGCTCGGCAATGCCGCCGATGTCTTTCCCGAGATTTACCGGCGCGGGGTGCGGCCCCATGCAGTGACCGATCAGACCTCGGCGCATGATCCGGTCAACGGCTATCTGCCGCAGGGCTGGACGCTCGATCAGTGGCTGACGGGGCGCGAACGCGATCCGGCCAGCGTTGCCAAGGCCGCGAAAGCCTCGATGGCGGTGCATGTCCGGGCGATGCTCGATTTCGCCGCAGCAGGCGTCCCGACTTTCGATTATGGCAACAACATCCGCCAGGTCGCCAAGGATGAAGGGGTCGCTGGCGCGTTCGATTTCCCCGGCTTCGTGCCCGCCTATATCCGTCCACTGTTTTGCCGCGGGGTCGGCCCGTTCCGCTGGGCGGCGCTGTCGGGCGATCCCGAGGACATCTATAAAACGGACGCCAAGGTGAAGGAGCTGATCCCCGATGATCCGCACCTCCACAACTGGCTCGACATGGCGCGCAAGCGGATCAGCTTTCAGGGCCTGCCCGCGCGGATTTGCTGGGTTGGCCTTGGTCAGCGCCACCGGCTGGGCCTCGCCTTCAACGAAATGGTCCGATCCGGCGAATTGAAAGCGCCGGTCGTGATTGGCCGCGATCACCTCGATTCAGGGTCGGTCGCCAGCCCCAATCGGGAGACCGAGGCGATGCTGGACGGATCGGATGCGGTGTCCGATTGGCCGCTGCTCAATGCGCTGCTCAATACTGCGAGCGGCGCGACCTGGGTTTCGCTGCACCACGGCGGCGGGGTAGGGATGGGTTATTCGCAGCATTCGGGGATGGTGATCGTCGCCGATGGCACCGATGATGCGGCCCGGCGGCTGGAGCGGGTGCTGTGGAATGATCCGGCCACCGGCGTGATGCGCCATGCCGATGCAGGATATGAGATTGCGAAGGCTTGCGCCCGCGAACAAGGACTGGACTTGCCGGGAATTCTGTAACACCGGCGGTTCATGTCGATACGGAACCACTTCGCGCTGAGCTCCGCTCTAGTCGCACTCGTCGCCCAGCCTGCACTGGCAGCCGAAGAAGCGCCTGCAGGAGAGATCCTCGTCACCGGGCAGGGCCTCGCCGATCCGCCGGGCAGCCCGGCCTATGATGTCCAGACGATCAGTGCCGAGCGGCTGAATTCGAGCGCCTCGGGCCGGATCGAGGAGGCGCTGTCCTCGATCGCGGGCTTCCAGCAATTTCGCCGCTCGGACAGCCGCTCGGCCAATCCTTCGGCCCAAGGCGTGACGCTGCGCGCACTGGGCGGCAATGCCACCTCGCGTAGCCTGGTGTTGCTGGACGGGGTGCCGATGGCCGATCCGTTTTTCGGCTACATCCCGTTCTCGGCGATTGCGCCGGAGCGGCTTGCCTCTGCCAAGGTCACGCGCGGCGGCGGGGCGGGGGCGTTTGGCGCGGGCGCGGTGGCCGGGACGATCGAGCTGACCAGTGCGGACGCCGCAGCGCTGGGGCTGTTTTCGGGCGAGCTGATGGCCAATGATCGCGGCGAGAGCGAGCTTTCGGCGACGCTGGCGCCCAAGTTGGGCCAAGGCTTTGCTGTGGTCAGCGGCAGGTGGGATCGGGGGCAGGGCTTCTGGACCACGCCGGCCGCCCAGCGCAGGCCCGCCAGCGCAAGGGCCGCCTATGAAAGCTGGTCAGCCAGTTTTCGCGCTGTCGCGCCGCTGACTCCCGATGTCGAATTGCAGTTCCGCGGGCTGGCGTTTGACGATGCCCGCACCCTGCGCTTCAAGGGCGCGGACAGCACCAGCAGCGGGCAAGACGCCAGTCTGCGCGTGGTTGGCCGGGGCCGCTGGCAGTTCGATGCACTGGCTTATATTCAGGCGCGCGATTTCTCGAACATCGTGATCAGTGCAACCAGCTTCCGCAAAACGCTCGACCAGCGCCGCACGCCCTCGACCGGGATCGGCGGCAAGCTCGAATTGCGCCCGCCGGTCGGCGCAGACCATGTCCTGCGGCTCGGCACCGATTGGCGGATTGCCAGCGGCAGCTTGCAGGAAGAAGCCTATAGCGGCATCACCGGCCTCGTCACTGCACGCCGCCGGGCGGGCGGCCGAAACAGCGATCTGGGCCTGTTCATCGAGGACGACCTGAGCCTTGGGGCTCTGGTGCTGACCGCCGGAGCGCGGGCCGATCGCTGGACAATCCGCGATGGTTATTTCCGTGAGGCCAATCCGGCAGGCGTTACCACTATCAACCGGCAATTTGCTGATCGGTCAGGTTGGGACGCCTCACTGCGCGGCGGTGCGGTGCTGACGCTGGGCGGGGGGTTCTCGCTCAGGAGTTCGGCTTATAGCGGACTGCGCCTGCCGACGCTTAACGAACTTTACCGGCCGTTTGTGGTTTTTCCGGTGACCACCCGGGCCAATGCCGCGCTCGCCAATGAACAGTTGCGGGGGTTTGAAGCCGGGGCAGATTTTGCCCCGAGTGATGCGGTTCACCTCTCGCTGACCGCATTCGATAACCGGGTCACGGGCGCGATTGCCAACGTCACCATTGCAACCAATTTGCGCGAGCGGCGCAATGTCGATGCAGTCCATGCGCGCGGACTGGAACTGGGCGCGGGATTGCGTTTCGGGGCGGTCAGCCTCGCTGGTTCGCTGGCGTGGACTGACGCGGTTGTCGAGGCCAGCGGCGCGTCGCTGGCGCTGGATGGCAAGCGCCCGGCACAAACTCCGAAACTGGCCGCCAGCAGCACTCTAGGCTGGCAACCCAGAGCTGGCTGGCAGTTTTCTGCGACATTGCACCATACCGGCGCGCAATTTGAAGATGATTTGCAAACCGATCTGCTCCCCGCCGCAACCACGCTCGATGCCTATGCCCGGGTCCCACTGGGCCGCGTATTTGCGCTGGTTTTGCGGGGCGAAAATCTGACTGGGGAGCAGATCGTCACTCGCAATCAGGCCGGCTCGATCGATTTGGGCAACCCCCGCACGTTCTGGGCTGGATTGCGGATTTCTTTCGGGCACTGATTGGATTATGTCAGTTGCACATGGATACGGAGAGAGTCTCATGGCAACCCAGTTGAAGCGTAACCTCGATTGCAGCGAAGCCGAATGGCAGGCCCGGCAGGAACTGGCGGCATGCTACCGCATCTTCGACATGCTGGGCTGGTCGGAATCGATTTACAACCACATCTCGGTGCGGGTGCCGGACGAGGATAATGCTTTTCTGATCAACCCGTTCGGGCTGCATTATTCCGAAGTTTGCGCTTCAAACCTGGTCAAGATCGACATCGATGGCAACACGCTGGATGGCAATCCCTATCCGGTCAACAAGGCGGGCTTCACCCAGCACGCCTATTTCCACCGTCACCTCGATTGGGCGCACGCCATCTGCCACACCCATACCACCGCGACGATGGCGGTGTGCAGCGTGGAGGGCGGGCTCCAGCCAACCAATTTCTATGCCTGCAATTTTATCGGCAAGCTCGCCTATCATGATTTTGAAGGGGTTACCGTCCGCGCCGAAGAGGGTGAGCGGCTGCTGGCCAATCTGGCGGACAAGCGGATCCTGATGCTGCGCAACCACGGCCCGGTGGTGATGGGTCGGACCCTGCCTGAAATGCTGCTGATGAACTGGGGCCTGCAGCGTGCTTGCGAAATCCAGCTGGCGACAATGTCGATGGGCCAGCCGCTGATCGTGGGGGATGATGTTATTGCGGTGCACCAGCGCGATCTGGGCCAGGTCCAGCTGCCCGGCGGCCCTGGCGCTGCGGAATTTGCCTCTTTCATGCGCAGAGTTGACAAGCTCGACCGGAGCTGGCGCGACTGATCCCGATGCCGCGTCTGATTGTAAATGAACGCCCGGTCGAGTTTCACATGGATCCGCAAACCCCGCTGCTGTGGGGCTTGCGCGATGCGGCCAATCTGACCGGCACCAAATATGGCTGCGGCAACGGCGATTGCGGTGCCTGCATGGTGCTGATCGATGGTGAGGCGTTGCGCTCGTGCCTGATCTCGCTGGCCGAGGCCGAAGGGCGCAGCGTCACTACGATCGAAGGCTTGTCGCCGGATCGTTCGCACCCGGTGCAACAGGCGCTGGTTGCCGAACAAGCGATCCAGTGCGGCTTTTGCACGCCGGGCATTGCGATCAGTGCAGCGGCGCTGCTGGCGCGCAACGCCGATCCATCCGAGGACGAGATCAAGGCCGCAGTGCCCAATCTGTGCCGTTGCGGGGTCTACCCGCGGCTGGTCCGCGCGGTCCAGCGGGCCGGGCGGGTAATGCGGCGGCTGGAGACAATCAGCGCCGCGCCCGCGCCGGGCATCTCCAGCGAAGACGCGGCGCGTGCGGTTCCGGCGCTGAATGCGAAGTAGGGGGGCAGGCGGAGTAAAGCGTCAGAACTTTACTCGCGCTGTGATCCGCGCATTGATCGGTTCGCCGGTCGAGATGTTGTTGTCGGTATGGGCGGTGGGATAATAGGGCGTATCGGTCAGATTTTCGACATTGATTTGCAGCGCAAAATGATCCGACACATCGTAAAACACCGCCGCATCAACCCGGGTGAAGGCGGGTAGCCGCACTGCATTGCTGATCGTGGCGAACTGGCTCGCCTGATGGACCAGTCCCAGTCCCAACCCAAGCTTGGGGGTCACGTCATAGCGCGTCCAGGCGGAGAACTGGTCACGCGGCAGCTTGTCGAGCTTGCGGCCGGCGGGGATCGTGGCGCTGCCACTGGCGATCGGGCTGCGGATTTCGCCCTCCTGATGCGCATAGCCTAGCGTCAGCTGCCATTCCGGCAGAATCTTGCCCGAAAGCGCCGCCTCGAACCCGCGCACCCGGCTTTTGCCGCCAAGCAGGAACAAGCCGCTGATCGCCGGATCGGCCACGCGGCTGTTGGATCGGTCAATCTGGAATACCGCGCTGGTGAAGGACAGTGATTTGGTCAGATCCCATTTCACGCCAACTTCCAGATTGCGGAATTCTTCGGGTGCAAGCGACGCGGTGTTGGCCGCCAGCACAGTGAACTGATCGCCTGCCTGTGGCAGAAAGCTCTTGGCATAGCTCGCATAGAGCGAGATATTGGCCTGCGGCTTGATAATCAGGCCCAGCCGGGGTGACCATTTGCCATCCGCCCTCGCCCCGGCAAAACCATTGACCAGATTGACCGAGCTGATGCGGAAATCATCATACCGCACCCCGGCCACGATCTGGAGATACGCGCCCAGCTCGATCTGGTCCTGAACATATGCCGACAGCGCCCGGACGTGCGAGGTGCTGTTGTTGACTGGCGCGGTGAAACTGATTGCGGGAAGGGTGATCCGACGCGCCAATGGCACCGTCGTGCTGGCGGTCGGGTCGCCGACCAAAGCCGCAAATCGCGCATCCGAGCGAATGTTGGCCGTGTCCTGGTCAGCAGCCTCGAAGCCCAGCAGCAGCGTGTGGCGCAGCGAGCCGGTGGCAACCTTCCAGACCAGATTGCCCTGGCCGATCCAGTTGCTGCGCTGGATACCGTTGTTGTAGCCGGTCAGCGTAACGGTCGTTGCGGTTGCCCCGCTGGGCAGGGCATTGCCGTAGAATTTGTCATAGGTTGCGTATGCTCCGGTGAGATTGACTGAGAGGCTGTCAGACAATTCATGCTCGATCCTGGCGCGAGCAATATGGGCGGTAACTTCGCTGCGGTTCAAGAGCGGATCGCCAAAGAAGGTTTGATCGAAGCCCCGGATCGGTACGCCGCCCAACGAGGGCACACCGCGATCAGTAACCCGGCGGTCTTCAGCATATTCATAAGCCAGCACCAGCGTTGTCGCCTCGCCCAGCTTAAGCCCTGCGGTCGGCGCGATACCGATGAAATGGCCATCATAGACATCGCGGTGGTTCTTGAACGCCTCGTATGTCGCGTTGAGGCGCAGCGCTGCTTGCGTGCCCAGCGGCTGATTCGCATCGCCCGATAGCGACCATGCGCCAAAGCTGTCGATCCCGCCGGACATGACTGCCGCCGCCGCATCGAATTGCGGGGTCTTCGATACGCGGTTGATCACCCCGCCGCCGCCGCCGCGGCCGAACAGCAAGGCATTGGCGCCTTTCAGCACCTCGACCCGTTCGGTATTATAGAGCGGGCGGTAGTATTGCGCATCATCGCGCAGGCCATCGAGGTAAAAATCGGCAGTGGTCGATTGGCCGCGCAGCACGATCTGGTCGCGGTGCCCTTCGCCCTGGCCCAGCGTGACACCGGGGACATAACGCAGCGCATCATTCAATTGCTCAACCCCCTGATCATCAAGCTGCGCGCGGCTGAGCGTGGTTACGCTTTGCGGGGTATCGAGCAGCGGCGTCCCGGTCTTGGTCGCGTCGGCACCGTCAGTCTTGTAGCCATCGTGTTGTCCGGTGACGACGATCGACGGTGCCTCGGCCATCTCGGCGCCCAAGGCCAGGCCAGGGCAGGCAAACCCGATCCCGGCGGCAAGAGCGATTAGAGCGGGCGTATTGCTGGGCACTGCGAAGCGAATCATTGGTAATCCTTATTGATAATCATTTGCATTAGTTGATAGGCTGATATTGCGAATCGTTCGCATATACAAGTGACAAATTGCCCGAAAAAATGTTTTCCGCTAGCCTCATCGGCGAATGGGAGCTGTAAGCATGAAAGCGACAATCTGGCACAACCCGGACTGCGGTACTTCGCGTAAGACGCTGGCGATCCTGCAGGAAACGCCGGGGGTAACCCTGTCAGTGATCGAATATCTGCGCGAGCCGCCAGCGGTCTCAAAGCTTGCTCAGCTGTATCGCGACGCTGGAATTACTGCTGCGCAAGGGCTGCGCTTGCGCGGCACCGATGCGCAAGCGCGGGGGCTGCCGGCAGCGGATGCGGCGACAATCCTGACCGCGATGGTGGCCGACCCCAAATTGATCGAACGGCCATTGGTGGAGACGGACAAGGGCGTGCGCCTGTGCCGCCCGCAGGATGTGGTCCGCGAAATACTCTAGCCGACCAGCGCCTCGTCGCGGCTCATGCCCTTGATCCCCAGCACCAGCACCGCCAGGCACAGCAGCTCAATCACGGTAAAGCCGATCCACGGTGAATGGCCATAAAGCCAGACGCCGATTGCGGGCGCAACAATATACGCAGCGCCATTGACCGAGGCGATAATCCCGGCCGACTGACCTTGCTCGGCCCGGCTGACTGCCAACGATGCGCCGGCGGTAAAGCCGGGACGGAACAAGCCAAACCCCATTGAAGCCAGACTAAACCCGATCGCAATTGTGTGCAGGTCCATCGCCACTGCCAGCAACGCCACCCCGAACGCGGCTAGGACGATGCCCCCCAGGCTCGACGCACGCGGGCCAAGGTGAAGGTTGGGGATAATTCCCCATTGCGCCACCAGCGTGGCCATCGCGCCAGCCATCAGCACCAGCCCGGTCGGTCCGGCACCGGCCAGCGGATCTCCGCGCAGTCCCAGCCGGTCAAGCACCAGAAAGCCGGCAATCCCCATGATCGCCGCCTGAGCATGACCGCCCAGCAAACCGGCAACCAGCCAGGGGCGCATGCGCTGGTCGGTCCACGACAGGCGCGGCGCATCCTCGCGGTCCAGCGCCGAGTGATCGGGGGCCGCATCGCGCAGGCGTGCGTTAGAATTGGCGCTGAACGGCGCCGTCATCACCTCTCCGCGCGCAGCAAAGGCCGGGTCATCGTTGGGCAACCGCAGCCTGAGCGCCACCAGCACGGCCACCGCAATCAGGGCAAAGGCCACGAATGGACTGACCAGCCCCAGCAGCGGAAAGATCAGCAGCGGTGCCAGCGCCGGGCCCAGCACCGTACCCAAGCCAAAGCTGGAAGAAATCAGTGACAGCGCCTGGGTTCGTTCGCTGCGCGAAGTGCGGCTGGCAACATAGGCCTGAACCGCTGGCGGCGCGGCCGAGCCAAACCCGCCGTAAAGCGAGCGGGCCAGCGCAAACAGCAGCAGGGTGCCGACCGAGGACAGCCAGCCATTCAGCCCGAACCACAGTACTATGCCGCAAAGCGAGAAGCTGGCAATGAAACCCATCAGACCAATCGCCATCATCGCCTTGCGTCCGCGCTTGTCAGACCGGCGCGCCCACATCGGAGCGCAGATCATCCACAACAGCGCCGACCAGGTATAGGCGAGGCTGATCCACACATCCTGCACCTTCAGCGCGGTGCCGATCGATGGCATCACCGATTGCATCGCGGTATTGCCGGCCGCCGTCACCAGCATGACCATGAACAGTAGCGTCAACCGTCCACGCGGCAACGTGGCTGTCCCGGTTAAGGACGAAGTGGCGGAATCAGAGGGCAGAATGGGCATTTGGTCTGGCGCTAGGCTGGTCCCCCTCGCGATGCAATGGCTTGATTGCTTGCCAAGCCGGGACAAATTTGCAAACGCCAGCGGCTGTCCTTCCATTCAGGGTTGTCCAAGCACCATGTCCACATCACAGCTCGCCCGCGAGGGCCTGCCCGGCAGGGTAAAGCGCCGGATCATGCGGATGTTTGGTCCCTGGGGCGTGTTCCTGGAGGGCTTTCTCGAGCACCCGGTGATGGTCGGCTCGATCATTCCCTCGTCGCACTTCACGATCGCCAAAATGCTTGGCCCGGTGAAATGGGACGAATGCCGGCTGTTCGTCGAATATGGCCCCGGCGTTGGGACGTTCTGCCGCCCGGTGCTGGAACGCTTGCCGCAAGACGGGCAGCTGATCGTGATTGATACCAACCCGCTGTTCATCGATTATCTGCGCGCCACGATCAGTGACAGCCGCTTTACCGCAGTGCTGGGATCAGCGGCGGAGGTCGAGCAGATCGTGCGCAGTCACGGCCATAACCACGCCGATTATGTGCTGTCGGGGCTGCCCTTTTCAACCTTGCCCGATGGCATCGGCCCGGCGATTGCTGCGGCCACCCACCGGGTGCTGCGCCCGGGCGGGGCGTTTCTGGTCTATCAGTTTTCGGCCCGCGCGCGCGTGTTCATGGCCAGGCATTTCACCCATATTGATGAAGGCTTCGAGCTGTGGAACGTGCTGCCCTGCAAGCTGTTCTGGGGCTGGAAAGACTAATTATTCGAAGGTTATGCTAACCGCTTCGGCGGACGGCCCGGATAGCTGGCGATGGATTGAAGCCAACACGGCGATGAAGTAAAGCGTCATCACCGCAGTGAGTAGCGACGAGATTACCGCTGCGACCATCTTTGCCGCTTCGCCGCCAGCAACCAGCGCGAGCGCAACGCCAGCCGCGGCCATGATCACCATCAGCACCACCAAGAAGGCGACCCCGAGCAGGATGAAGAACAACAGGATGCGCGCGGTATTGCCGCGGGTCAGCTCCCACGAGCGGCGCAATGCTGCGATCGGATTGCGCACCCGATCAACCGCCACTACCGGCGCGATCAGTGACATCCGGATGCCGATGTAGATCAGCGCCACCAGCACGCCGAGCCCGATCACCACTGCGAGCGCAGGCACACCGGCCGCCGTTGCTGCGCCAATCAGAATGCTGCCGCCAAGGCCCAGGACCAGGCCCATCAGCAGATAGGCCCCAAGATAAGCCAGCACTCCGTTCAGACCAAGCCGAATTGTTTCGCCAACCGTCGGCTGCTCCCGATCGGTGAACAAGGTGAGCACCGAAAGCGTGCCGACCGCCTGGATCAGCGACATGGCCAGCAAGTACGGCATG
>JANLQQ010000155.1:0-17544 GCA_031367905.1 Novosphingobium sp. | reverse complement strand
ATGGCGTCCTACAAGGAACCGAGTTTCGCGGAACGCACCGCACTCGCCCAACAAAGCCGCGAAAAAGCCCTCGCCAAATTGCAGGCCAAGCCGGTGCTGGATCCTGCCCAGATTGCCGAGCGGTTGGCCGCCCAGGCTGCCAAGCAAGCCGCCGAAGAAGCCCGCCGCGCCGCCCGCCGTGACGAAATGGCCCAGGCCAAGGCGGATAAGGCTGCTGCCCGCGAAGCCGCTGTGGCAGCTGCGATCGCGGCTATGCCAGCGCCCAAGGTTGAACTTACCGAAGAAGAAAAGAAAGCCCAGCGCGATGCCCGCTATGCCGCTCGCAAGAAGAAGCGGAAATAGCCGCAATCTGCCTGTAACGGTATAGAAGCGCGCGCGCCCTATTCCTCCCAGCCCGCAATCTGCCATAGCGGCGGCGTGATTCCCGCTGACACCCTATCTGATCCGCTCGAAACGCTCCACGCCACCTTCGGCTTCTCCGCTTTTCGGGGGGTACAGGCCGATGTGGTGGGACGGGTGCTCGCCGGGCAATCGACGCTGGGAGTTATGCCTACCGGTGCGGGCAAGTCACTGACCTACCAGCTTCCCGCGATCATGAGCCAGGGCACCTGCATCGTAATCTCACCGCTGATCGCGCTGATGCACGACCAGCTTCGCTCAGCCGAGGCCAACGGCATCCGCGCCGCCTCGCTCACCAGCGTCGATACCAACCGCGAGGAGACGATCGAGCGGTTTCGGGGGGGTGATCTCGATCTGCTGTATGTCGCCCCCGAGCGCGCCAGCCAGCCGCATTTTCGCGAACTGCTGAGCAAAGCCCCGATCTCGCTGTTCGCGATCGACGAGGCGCATTGCGTCTCCGAATGGGGCCATGATTTCCGCCCCGATTACCGCCTGCTGCGGCCTCTGATGGATGCCTTCCCGCAGGTTCCGCGGCTGGCCCTGACCGCCACGGCGGACGCGCAGACCCGCGCCGATATCCTTGCCCAGCTTGGCATTCCGGCGGATGGTCTGATCATCGCCGGGTTCGACCGGCCCAACATCCGTTACGCCATCCTCCACCGCGAAAACGCCTTGCGGCAATTGCGCAATCTGATGACCGAGCAGCCGGGGCCGGGGATCATCTACGCCCCGACCCGGCGCAAGGTGGAAGAACTGGCCGAAAAACTGTCCGCCGCAACCGGGCGCACCGTGCTGCCCTATCACGCCGGGCTTGATCCGCAGACCCGCGCCGCCAACCAGGCGGCATTCGTCGCGAGCGAAGTCATCGTGATCGTCGCCACGGTCGCTTTCGGAATGGGGATCGACAAGCCCGATGTGCGGTTTGTTGCCCATGCCGGCATCCCCAAATCGATCGAGGCCTATTACCAGGAAACCGGGCGTGCGGGCCGCGATGGCGATGCTGCGATGGCGGTAATGCTATGGGCGGCCAAGGATTTTGTGCTGGCCCGCCAGCGGGTCGAAGAAGTTGAGGAGCAGCGCCGCGTCGGCGAGCGAACCCGGCTGGCGGTGCTCTCGATGCTGGTCGAAACCGCCGGTTGTCGCCGTGCGCTGTTGCTGCGCCATTTCGGTGAAGACCCGCCGCAGGCTTGCGGGAATTGCGACAACTGCCTCGATGCGCCGAGCGTGGCCGACACCACCGAGACTGCCCGCAAGCTGCTTTCGGCGGTCTATCGCACCGGGCAGAGCTTTGGCTTCGGCTATCTGGAAAAAGTGCTGACCGGGGTGGCGGACGAGCGCGTTCTGGCACGCGGGCACGATCGCTTGAGCGTTTTCGGGATCGTCACCAGCGAAGAGGCGCATCTGCTCCGCCCGCTTGCCCGCGCGCTTCAGGCGCGGGGCTGTCTCGTCTCCACCGAGCATGGCGGCCTCGCGCTGGGCGGCGATGCCAAGGCGATCCTGAAGGGCGAGGCGAGCGTGATGATCGCACTGGCCCCCAAGCGCAAACACAGGGGTGAATCGCGGCGCCGGGCTGATCGCAGCGGCGCGGTCAATCCGGTTGGCGATCCGCTGTTCGATGCGCTGCGAGGCCTGCGCCGCGAACTGGCCGAGCAGGCCGGCGTCCCGCCCTATGTGATCTTCCACGACGCCACCTTGCGCGAGATGGCCGCCGCCCGCCCGGCTGACCGCGCCGCGATGGGCGCAATCAGCGGGGTCGGCACACGAAAGCTCGAGGCCTTCGGCGATGCGTTTCTCAACGTGATCAACCAATAATAGCTTAGATCTTTTCAGGCATGACTGAGGAATGAAGGTGCTCGATCTTCCACTGCTTGTCTTCGTACTGATACAGGAACGAATAACGGGCCTTCACGTCGGTTTTGGTACCCGTGGCCGCGTCGGTCAGGGTCACAGTCCAGGCACCGGCTTTTAGCGCCCAGTTGCAACCAGACTTGATCGTGGCGCTGTCAATTTTGCCGACCGGACTGCTCTTCAGAAACTTGACGAAATAGTCGCGGATCCCGGCCGGGTTGGTACGCGGCACATTGGCGAGGGTTGCCAGCAGCACGGCATCATCATCGAACAGCGCCGTCACCACATCCGGGTTCTTGGTTGCCCAGGCGGCGTTGAGTTCGGCAAATTTAGCATCCAGCGCGGCAGGGGTTGCCATGGCGCAGGTGGCACGGCGGGACTTGGCATCAGCTGGTTGGGCCGCAGCAATGGTCAGTCCGGCCACAACCGGCAGGGCGATAAGAACAGACTTCATAGATATTCTCCTTAGGTTATCGATCACGGATGGTTGGAGGGAATAGGCGCTGCTTCGCCCCGTGCCTTCCACAGCGAATAGAACACCCCGGAGGCAATCAGCCCCAAGGTCACCGCAAGGCTGGCCAGCGGCGGGAATTTGGCTCCGCCCAGCAGGAAGTCGGCCACAAGGGTCTCGCTGCCTGTTATCGGCTGGCGGGCGCGTTGCGCCGGAACAGCCGATCCTTGAGGATCAATTTCAACTTCTTGAGCCGGACCACTTCAAACGGATCGGGCCAGCGCATGGCCTGGACGCGGCGCAGCCGCTCATCGAGCCTCTGGTGACGTTCCAGCAGGCGGAATACACGATCGGACATGACATAAACTCCCTAATCGAAACGACAGTTCGATCGGATGTGCCGCGCTGGGCAGCAGTACCGGGAGGGGGAAGAGGACAGTACCCCGGACCCAAGCATCGGTAACATCCGATGCGGTCCGACATCGCGTGGCACCTGCTTAAAAAAAGCGATAGTGCCAAGCCAGAGGGGCCCGGTCCCGCAATAGGCATATTAAGAACGAAGCGATCCTGTTTCAAGGCTTATTGACACCAAAACGAATCATGATATTAATATGATATCACTTTAATGGTGATGACAAACACAGGGGTTATCTACCATGTCCGATGCACATCCTGCCATGACTGCCAGCCGTGAAAAGACAGCGTGGAGCACCAGCGGCTATCTGATGCTCGTCATGTTCCTGGCGCTGCTAGGGTATACCGTGTGGCGCGTGATCAGCATTGCCGGCAGCAATCCGGAAGATTCAGCTGTCTTCGGCTTCCTTACCGGGACCGGGCTTTCCGTGCTCGCGATGATCCTGATCTCGTCGGGTTTCTATATGCTCCAGCCCAATACCGGGGCGGCGATCACTCTGTTCGGCAGCTATCGCGGGACCGATCGCAACGCCGGGCTGCGCTGGGTCTGGCCGTGGATGGGCAAGGCCAAGATTTCGATGCGCGCCAACAATCTGATCTCGGAAAAGATCAAGGTCAACGATCTGCGCGGCAATCCGATCGAGATGGCGGCGCAAGTGGTGTGGCGCGTGGTCGATACGGCGCAAGCGCTGTATGACGTTGATGATTACAAGGCTTTCGTCATGGTCCAGATCGAGGCGGCGGTGCGCACCATCGGCTCGCGTTTTCCCTATGACGATTTCACTCACGCCGAAATCACGCTGCGCGGCAATCATGATCAAGTTGGCAGCGAGCTGCGCGCCGAGTTGATCGCCCGGCTCCAGACCGCCGGCATCTCGGTCGACGAATGCGGCTTTACCCACCTCGCCTATGCGCAGGAAATCGCTGGCGCGATGCTCCGCCGTCAGCAGGCCGAGGCGGTAGTCGCCGCCCGCAAGACGCTGGTCGAAGGCGCAGTCGGGATGGTCGAAATGGCGCTCGATATGTTGAGCGAGAAAAAAATCGTCCACCTTGATGACGAGCGCCGCGCGGCGATGGTCTCTAACCTGATGGTGGTGCTGTGCAGCGAGCGTGACACCCAGCCGGTGGTCAACGCGGGCTCGTTGTACCAATAGGCGCTGTTGTGGCCATTGCGGGCAAAAAGAACTTCCCCTTGCGGCTCGATCCGGCGCTGTTCGCCGCGTTGGAGCGAGCCGCGGCGACGGATTTTCGCTCGGTTAACGCCCAAGTCGAAGTGTTGTTGCGAGAGGCGCTAGCCCGGCGCGGAATCAGACCGCTGCCGGCCGAGCCCGCCCGCCGTGGCCGCCCGCCCAAGAGAGATTGATCGCCGCCAGTTTGCCGCTTGTTTACCCTTCGCTGCTAGGCAATGTCCCATGCGCAACCTTGCCCGTCTGATTATCCCTGCTGCCGCGCTTGCCCTCATCGTGGTTCCTGCACTGAACGCCGAGGCGCAGAGCGCGCCCTATACGGTGATCGAAAGTGGGCAAAGCTTCACGCGGCTGCAAGCTGCGATCAATTCGATCGGCAGCGGGATTGGTACGATCCGGATTGCGCCGGGGCGGTTTGCCGATTGCGGCGTGCAACAGGCAGGCGATATCCGCTTTGCGGCAGCTGCGGCAGGCCAATCGGTGTTCGATGGGGCCACCTGCGAAGGTAAGGCGGCGCTGGTGCTGCGCGGGCGGTCCGCCGCCGTCGAAGGGCTGGTTTTCGCCAATTTGCGGGTTCCTGATGGCAACGGCGCGGGAATCCGGCTGGAACGCGGCAATCTGACCGTTTCACAAAGCTGGTTCCGCGATAGCGAGGAAGGCATCCTGACCGCCGCCGATCCTTCAGGCACCATCACGATCGACAAGTCCACCTTCACCCGGCTCGGCCGCTGTGACCGCGGCCTCAGCTGTGCCCACTCGATCTACACCGCCAATTATGGCCAGCTGACTGTCACCCGCAGCCGGTTTGAAGCCGGGCGCGGCGGGCATTATCTGAAAACCCACGCCACCCGGGTCCGCATTGAGGGCAACAGCTTCGATGATTCGGCCGGCAAGACCACCAATTACATGATCGACTTGTCGGTCGGGTCAGGCGGCCGCATCGCTGACAACTGGATGGTCCAAGGCCGCGACAAGGAGAACTATTCCGCCTTCATCACCATCGCCCCCGAAGGACACGCTAACAGCGCCGATGGGCTGGTGATCGAAGGTAATGACGCACGCTTTGCGCCGGGCGTCAGCCGGGACAGTGCTTTCATCGCAGATTGGTCGGGCGACCGGCTGGTGATCGGCGCGAACCTGCTGGGAGCGGGATTGAAGCGGTACGACCGGCGGTAGATCCGTCGTCCCCGGTTAAGCCGGGGGCGACATTACAGCAAATGCCCCGACCGGTCCCGCTTGGTATCGAGATAGCGGGTGTTGTGCGGATTGGCCGGGAGCTGGTGGGGCACGCGTTCTACCACTGACACCCCCTCGCCCTCCAGCGCGACAACCTTGGCCGGATTGTTGGTCATCAGCCGGATCGTGCTCACTCCCAGCAGGGCCAGCATCCGCGCCGCAACCGGAAAATCGCGCGCCTCGTTAGGCAGGCCAAGCCGGTTATTGGCGTCGACCGTATCGAACCCCTGATCCTGCAGCTGGTAGGCGCGCAGCTTGTTGATCAGGCCGATCCCGCGCCCTTCCTGGCGCAGATACAGCAGCACGCCCCAGCCTCCTTCTTTGGCTTCATCCGCCATGGCGGCCAGTGCGGCATCGAGCTGCGGGCCGCAATCGCATTTAAGGCTGCCGAGGACATCGCCGGTGAGGCATTCGGAATGAAGCCGCACCAGCGGCACGCGGGCGGCATCTTGCGCGCCGATCACCAGCGCAACATGTTCGCGCAGATCGTTGGCTGAGCGAAAGGCGATGATCTCGGCGCTTTCACAGGCCGCCACCGGCAGCTGCGCGCGGGTGGCGATGGTCAGTTGGGCAGTGTCTTTCCACGCGGCAAGATCAGCGGCGCTGACCGCCTGCGCTTCGCCTGGCGGATCGGGATCGACCAGAAATGCGGGCAAGATCCCCGCTAGCCGCGCCAGCTCCAGTGCCGCTGCGGCGGCTTCCGGCTGGCCCAGCGGCTCGGCCAGGAACGGCCCTTTTAGCGGATAGCGCAGATCGAGCGCGGGATCGGCCAGCGCTCGTGCAGCGGCCAGATCAAACGGCTCGGCACCGCGGATCAGCACCGGCGCGTGCGGCTCGGCCGCCTCGCGCTGGTTGGCAAGCTTTAGCGTTACCGCGCGGGCTGCGGAGATCAGCATTCGCGGCGCGGTTGTACCCGCCGTGACGGCAGTTTCAGCGGGAAGCAGGACCGCCCCGCCATCAATCGTGATCGGCCAGCCGTGGCGCAGGGCGTCGATCGCCTGGGCAGTTCGGCGGGGTCCGCTGCTCAAAGTGCAAACTCGGTAATCAAGGGCACATGATCGGAGCATTGCACCCAATCGCGGGTTTCCTCGATCACCCGGTGACTGCGCGACTGGGCAGCCACATCGGGTGAGGCCCACATATGGTCGAGCCGCCGGCCCCGGTCGCCATCGCGCCAGTTTTTCGCGCGGTAGCTCCACCAGGTCCAGTTGCGCGCTGGCGCCGGAATATGCTGGCGTCCCAAATCGACCCAGCCGTGCGCCGCCTGAAACCGCGCCAGCGTTGCCACCTCGAGCGGGGTGTGGCTGACCACTTTGAGCAGCGATTTGTGGTTCCACACATCGCTTTCGAGTGGGGCAATGTTGAAATCGCCGACGATGACACTGGGTCGGTCGATCTGTTCCGCCCAGCGGGTCATCCGTTCAAGAAAATCGAGCTTCTGGCCGAATTTGGGGTTAACAGCCCGGTCCGGCTCATCCCCGCCGGCTGGGACATAGACGTTCTCCAGGATCAAGCCCTGTCCCGCATCCAGCAGTTCTACCCCGACATGGCGCGCCTCGCCGTTGTCCTGCCAATCGTGGCGGGTGACCTCGCGCAGCGGAATCCGGCTGACCGTGGCAACGCCGTGATAGCCTTTTTGCCCGTGGACCGCGTGGTGAACATAGCCGAGCGCGGCAAACGCTTCATAAGGGAACAGTTCCGCCATAGTCTTGATTTCCTGCAGGCACAGGACATCGGGTGCCTGTTCGGCAAGAAACCGGGCAACCTGAGGCATCCGCAGGCGGACAGAGTTTATATTCCAAGTTGCAATGGTGACCATGATTCGGGCGTTAGCCTGTCCCCGTGCACAAAAAAACCCTCGTCCCGGGGGCATTGGGACGAGAGTTCTTTTTTGCGTTCGTCACGCTTTGACGGAGCGATCGGGTAGAGGCTGGGGCAACAGGGGGGAAACCCGCCTCAAACCGCGCCGTCAACGATAGTTCTACCCGGTTTCTGCTTGCTCGCCCATGAACAATCGTCAGTAAGTTGTCGCGATTTGTCGCAACATCGGCACGCTCTGCGACGATGCGTGGCAGACCATCGACGAGCAGCTAGCGCCGACCGCTCCGACGCGGATCGTTAAAGCGAAACGTGTTGTCTGATACCGCTTGTCCATACTGGTGATTCGACAACCGGACTGTGGTCCGTGCGTTCTGCGAATCGAGCGAGACCCAGCTCGACAGCTCCATCCCGCCGGGAGCGGAAGCCTTGCGCACGAAGACCAGCGTGATCACTCCATACTCAGGATGCTTGGCGTCGCGAACCTCGACGCTGGTCACGTTTGGGTCATTGGTCGGCTGAAGCCGGCCGAAGCGCATCACATCACGAGTGGGATCGAGCAGTGCGCCCAGCGGACTGTTCTTGATCGGCCAGCGCTGGACCTGGCGAACCTCGTAATCGACCAGCGTCAAGGCGGCACCATCCGAGACGATCAGCAACGGGACGCCCGGCGCATACTGGAACCGGATCCGCCCCGGGCGCTTGAGCGTCAGCACCCCGCTCAGCTGCTTGCCGTTGCGATCGGTCTGGGTAAAATTGGCTCGCATGGTGGAAATCGCCCGCAACGCTGCGACTGATTCGGCAAGCTGTGCACTTGCGGCGGGTGCCTGGGCCGCAGCCGGAGCAATCACGGCGAGCGGGGCCGCAACAACAAGTGCCGCAGATACGGCGGCAGCAGCGAGACGATGGGAGATCTTGATCAAGTGGTTCATGCCTATCTCCGTTAAGGTTGCAGGCTTGAACTGTGAATGAACCCGAAAGGTCCGTTACTTGATTTTGGCTTCCTTGAACTCGACGTGCTTGCGCACCACCGGGTCATATTTGCGGAAGGTCATCTTCTCGGTCGTGTTGCGCGGATTCTTCTTGGTCACATAAAAGAAACCGGTTTCGGCGGTGGAGACCAGCCGGATCTTGACGGTTGCGGGCTTCGCCATGGCGCTTGTCCTGAAACTTTGAAATGATTCGAGCGGCACGTACCCCGCGCCGCCCTTGCAAGGTTGGGCCATTGGTCCAAGCGCGGGGCAAAGTCAAGAAGGAGCGGCCCAGATCAACCCTTGAATGGCGGAATCGGCTGCAGCGCGCCAAAGCTCTCAACCATCGGCTCATGCCCGAGTGGCGGCAGCACCAGTTCTGCGGCATCAACCTGGGTATCGGGGAGCCGGTCCAGAAAATCGCGGAGCAGCGTCAACCGGCCAAGCTTCTGGTCGTTGAAATCGACTAGCGTCCACGGCGCGTGCTTGCTGTGCGTGGCTTTCAGCATCGCCTCGCGCGCCTTGGTATATTCGGCGTATTTCGTCCGTGCGGCAAGATCGATCGGTGAGAGCTTCCAGCACTTGAGCGGATCTTCCAGCCGCTCGGCGAAGCGTTCTTCCTGTTGGGCCTGATCGGTGGTCAGCCAATATTTGAACAGCAGAATGCCATCATCGATCAACTGCTTTTCAAATTCAGGCGTCGCTTTAAGGAACGCCGCGACCTGCGCATCGCTGGCATAGCCCATGACTTTTTCGACCCCAGCCCGGTTGTACCAGCTGCGATCGAACAGCACGATTTCGCCCTTGCCGGGCAGATGGGCGGCATAACGCTGGAAATACCACTGGCTCTGCTCCTGCTCGCTCGGCTTGGACAGCGCAACAATCCGGCACTGGCGCGGGTTGATTGGCCCGGCCAGCGCCTTAATCGAACCGCCCTTGCCCGCCGTATCGCGGCCTTCAAACAGCACCATAACCCGCGCGCCTGTGGCTGAGGCCCAGCGGGCCATGGCGACCAGCTCTTCCTCCAGCGGAGCATAGAGCTTGTCAAATTTCTTGCGCTTTAGCTTACCCATTGCGATTCCTTTTTTGCTGGCCAGCAGCTTGCGCGATCCGCACCGGCAGCGCAACATTTGCTCCTGCGCGCCGTTTGCTTCATCCAGGTTGGGGTGATAGAAGTTGCAAACGTAACTATGTCAGACATTCCTGCCCTTGATCCCGATTACACCCACCTCCCTGAAATGGGCGGCGATGTGTTCACCGCGCCGCTCAGGCGCCCGGCCCAGGTTGGCGCGGACTGGCTGGAGCCGGAGCAGCGCAGCTATACACTGCCAGAGCATGCGATCTGGGATGATCTCTATGCCCGCCAGCTTGATATACTACCGGGCAGGGCGGCCAGTGCCTTCATGGCGGGCCTGCAAAAGCTCGGGTTGGGACGCGGCGGCGTGCCCGATTTCGCGCGTCTCTCCAAAGAACTTAGCGCGCTGACCGGGTGGAGCGTGGTGCCGGTGCCGATGCTGATCCCCGACCATGTGTTTTTCTGGCATCTCGCCAACCGCCGCTTTCCGGCGGGCAATTTCATTCGCACCCGTAAGACTTTCGATTACATTCAGGAACCCGATGTGTTCCACGATGTGTTCGGCCATGTGCCAATGCTGGCCGATCCGGTGTTTGCCGATTACATGCAGGAATATGGCCGTGCCGGGTGGAAGGCGATGCGCTATAACCGCCTGAAATCGCTGGGTGCGCTCTATTGGTACACGGTAGAATTCGGGCTGGTGATGGAGGGCAACGAGCTGCGCGCCTATGGTGCCGGGATCCTCTCCGGCCCGGCCGAGGCGGTCTATGCAGTCGAGGCGCAGTCTCCGAACCGGATCTTCCTGAATGTCGATCGGGTGATGCGGACCGATTATGTGATCGACGATCTTCAGCCGACCTACTTCGTGATCGTAAGCTTTGCCGATCTATACCGGCAGACGGTCGAGCGCGATTTCGACCGGCTCTATCGCAGCCTTGGCCCCGGGTTCACCTATGCCAATTCGGCGGTGATTGATGTCGACAATGTCCTTCATCGCGGCACCCAGGAATATCTGTTGCGCGGCGGGCGCGGATCGGGTGCCAAGCCAGTCTGAACGCCGCCAAGCCAGTCTTAACAGAAATAGGTCGGCAAACCGTGCGGATTGCCGACCTCCCCGCTGTTCAACTGGTGAACTCTATCCTGACAGCCATTGGCAGGCGATCAGCCCGGAATCTTGTCGGCCTTGTCTTCCATGGCGTCGGCCTTGGTTTCACCCTTCGCGCGAACAGCCGCTGCCTTGCTTTCCATGGAATTTTCAGCCGGAGTGTCCATGCCGTCGGTCTTGGTGTCGAGCGTATCAGCCTTGTTTTCCATTGCATCGGCGGACGCATAGGCACTGTCACGAACGGCATCTGCCTTATCTTCAGCCTTGTTTTCGGCCGTGCTGTCGCACGCTGCCAAGCCAAGACCCATCGCAGCAATCGAGGCGATCATCGTAGTTTTGAAAAGAGTCTTCATAAAATGCTTCCCGTGTTGAGAAGAGCTGCTCATGTTGAGGAGCGTTGATTACCGGAGGTTGCTCAGCGCATCGCACCGCGTTGAAACAGGTTGACGATGGCCAGCAGCACGACCGCTCCCAATAACGAAACCAGCAGCGAACTGCCGCTGTAATCACCATTCATGATGTTACCGCCACCGATCATCGGGTTGATAATGAAGCCGGCAAGAAACGCGCCAACCACACCGACCACCACATTGAGCACCATGCCTTGCTGGCCATTGGTGCGCATTATCATACTGGCCAGCCAGCCGATAATGCCACCGATCAAAATGAGAATAAGAATACCCATGATTAAGTTCCCTTGCCTGAGATGCAATGGGAAAGCTTTATCGGGCTATTTTGTTCCACGGATGCGGCAGGCCGCGTGAAATCAAAGGCACAATCATCGCGACAGCAGCCAGATCGCCGCAATCCCCACAACAATCCGGTACCATGCAAACGGGGCGAACCCGGCGCGGCTGACATAGGCGACGAAGACCTTGATCACCGCCAATGCGACCACGAACGACACCGCAAAACCCACCGCGATTTCGCTCCAGCCAACCGGGCCGCTGCCAGCCATCAGGCCCGCACGGTTATCCCACAGCTCCAGCGTAGTCGCGCCGATCATGGTCGGGATGGCGAGGAAGAAGCTGAATTCGGCTGCTGTCCGCCGCTCGATCCCCATCGCCAGCGCCCCCATGATCGTCGCACCCGAACGGCTGATCCCCGGGATCATCGAGATGCATTGGAACAGCCCGACGCCGAGCGCCTGCTTTGCGGGTAGCTGGGCGACCCCACTGGCCGGGCCGGGCTTGGCCCAGCGCTCGACCGCCAGGATCGCGATGCCGCCCACCAGCAAGGCCCAGCCGACCACCATCGGGCTGCCGAGCATGACGTCGATATAATCCTTCAGCGCCAGACCCAGCACAGCGGACGGCAAGAAGGCGAGGAGGACATTGCGCACAAACGCAAAGCTCATCGGTTCAAGCCGCAGCAGCCCCCAGCCCACCGCCCAGAAAGTCCGCCAATACTGCACCACCACCGCTAGGATCGCACCGAGCTGGATTACGACGTTGAAGACCTTCCAGGTTTCGGCATCATAGCCGAAGATCTCGGACGCAAGGATCAGATGCCCGGTCGATGAAACCGGGATGAACTCGGTCAGTCCCTCAACAATGCCGAGCAGGATCGCGGTAAGCGTCAGATCCATCAATTCACCTCGATCGGCGCGGTGCGGTCGTCAAATTGCAGCGCGGCGAGCCGCGCATAAAGTCCGCCCGCGCGGCTCAGCACATCATGGGTGCCGGTCTCGACGATCCTGCCTTTGTCCAGCACCACAATCCGGTCCGCCTGCCGCACAGTGGCGAGACGGTGGGCGATCACCAGCGTGGTCCGGCTGGCCATCAGCCGGTCGAGCGCGTCCTGAACCTGCGCCTCGCTTTCGGCGTCCAGCGCACTGGTTGCCTCGTCCAGCAGCAGGATCGGTGCATCGCGAAGCAGTGCCCTTGCAATGGCGATGCGTTGGCGTTGCCCGCCCGAGAGCCGCGCGCCGCTCTCGCCAAGGAAGGTATCGAGGCCATCGGGCAATTCGCGCAGGAAATCCTCGGCATTGGCGGCGCGTGCCGCTTGCCAGATCGCCTCATCCGAAGCCTCCCAGTTACCATAGCGCAGATTGTCGCGCGCATCTGCGGCGAACAGAATGCCCTCCTGCGGGACCAGCGCCATCCGGCGGCGGATTTCAGCCGGATCGACCGAGGTCAGCGGCACCCCGTCAAGCTTGATTGTGCCCGATTGGGGATCGTAAAACCGCTCAGCCAGCTGAAACAACGTGGATTTTCCGGCCCCCGAAGGCCCGACAATCGCGACCGTCTCACCCGGTTCGACCGTCAATGAAAAATCGGCCAGCGCCGGGGTTTCCAGCCGGGTTGGATAGCGGAAATTGACATGATCGAAAGTGATCTGCCCACGTGGCGGCACCGGCAAAGCCAGTGGCCGGACCGGCGCGGCGATTGCGGGTTTTTCATTGAGCAGCTCGTTCAACCGGCTCGCCGCACCGGCCCCGCGCAGCAGATCCCCATAAACTTCGGTAAGCGCCCCAAAAGCGCCGGCAACCAGCCCGCCAGTCAGCACGAAGGCAGCGATCGTACCGCCGCTGATCGTGCCCTTGGCAACCCCCAGCGCGCCCTCCCACATCAGCAGGGTGATCGCGCCGAAAATCAGCACGATGATGATTGCAGTCATCGCCGCACGCAACAGAATGCGGCGCTTGGCAGTGGTGAAAGTCGCCTCGACGGCGACGGAAAAGCGGGTTTGCTCGCGGGTTTCCTGATTGAACGCCTGGACGATTTTCATCGCACCGAGCACTTCGGAAACCATCGCGCCGATATCGGCGACACGGTCCTGGCTGGAGCGCGAAACATTGCGCACCCGCCGCCCGAACCACACAATCGGAAGCACGATCAATGGGATAGCCAGCGCCAGACCAAGCGTCAATTTGGGGGCGAGGGTAAACAGATAGGCCAGCCCGCCGATCCCCATGATGATGTTCCGCAGCGCCACCGATACGGTGGTCCCGACAACCTGTTCGATCAGCGTGGTATCGGCCGTCATCCGGCTGGAGATTTCCTTCGGGCTGTTTTCCTCGAAGAAACCAGGGGCCAGGCGCAGCAAATTGGTTTGCACTTTCAAGCGGATATCTGCGACCACGCGCTCACCCAGCCAGGAAACGAAGTAAAATCGCAGCGCAGTCCCGATCGCCAGAACCACCACGATTATCAGCAGATAGCGGAACCACCGGCCGATATCGTCGGGATTGCCACCCGCCGCAAAGCCTTTATCGATAATCAGCTTGAACCCAGATGGAATCGCCAGCGTGGCCGTAGCAGTGATCAGCAGAGCCACACCGGCCATCGCCAGCTGGCCAGGATAGGCGATTGCCGCATCCCAGATCATCCTGAGCGGGCCAAGGCTGCGGACAGGCTTGGCTGGGGTGGCTGGTTCGGCCTCAGTCGGGGCCGAGCTGTCGGGGGTCGCAGTCATGGCGCGCCCCTAGCACAACCACGATGGGCATAAAGTGGCAAATGGGCACCGATTGTTAGAAGTGATCATAAATGCCGCATTGCAACATTGATCAAAACGCTGCACCATACTGCGAAGTCGCAGCTCTGACGCTGCACATAGGGGGTCCCCAGTTGCTTTACACCGGCTATGAACTGCAACGCTCGTGGCTCAATGCCGCCAGCACCTGGGCCTCATTCGGCGCCGAACTGCTCAATAATCCGGCTTTGCCGTTTGGCTACACCGGGATCGGACCGGTGCTGTCCTCAGCGTTGGAAGTTTTCGCCCACGCCGCCGCACCCTATGGCAAGCCGGCCTTCGATATCGAGGCGGTGACGGTGGACGGCACGCGTTATCCGATCACCGAAGCGATCGTAAAACATGGGCCGTTCTGCAATTTACTGCGATTTACGCATCCGGGACTGTCCACAGATGCGCCAAAACTGCTGCTGGTTGCGCCGATGAGCGGTCACTTTGCAACGCTGCTGCGTGGCACGGTTGAGCGGATGGTAGAGCGCGCGGAAGTTTATGTCACCGATTGGGCCGATGCCAAGATGGTGCCGCTTAGTGCCGGATCGTTCGATCTGGATGATTATATCGACCATCTGATCGATTATCTCGAGTTTATCGGGCCCGGAACACATCTGATGGCGGTCTGCCAGCCGTCGGTCCCGGCGCTGGCCGCAACCGCGCTGATGGGCGCACAGAAGCATCCTTGCCGGCCCGCCACCCTGACCATGATGGGCGGCCCGATTGATACGCGCGAAGCTCCGACCAGCGTGAATGATCTGGCGATGCAGCGCCCGATCGAATGGTTTCGCAATACAGTGATCGCGACCGTACCATTGCAATATCCGGGCGCTGGGCGGCGGGTTTATCCCGGCTTTCTCCAGCTGGCCGGGTTCATGAGCATGAATTTGGGCAATCACATGGTGAGCCACTATCAGATGTTCAAACATCTGGTGGTCGGTGCGGATGAAAGCGCGGATGCGACCAAGGCCTTTTATGACGAATATCGCTCGGTCAGCGATCTCGATGCCGCCTATTACCTCCAGACGGTAGAAGAGGTGTTCCAGAAGCACTCGCTGCCCAAGGGCGAGTTTGTTCATCGCGGCAAGTTGATCGACCTTGGCAAGATCCGCGATACCGCAATTCTGGCGATTGAAGGCGAGCGCGATGATATCTCCGGGATCGGCCAAACCAAAGCCGCGTTGCACCTTGCCACCGGCCTTTCCGAAGCCCGCAAGAAATACCACCTCGCCGCTGAGGTTGGCCATTACGGCATTTTCAACGGCGGCAAATGGCGCGATTCGATTGCGCCGATCGTCGATGACTGGATGGCAACCCACGCCAAGGCGCGACTGAAGGTGGTTGCTTAGAACGTGATGCGAAAAAGTGGGAACCGGTTTTTCGTAATAAATCACGCGACAACAAAGAATTGTAGAGCATGATGCGATTCAGTTTTATCGCATCATACTCTAGCTTTTTATCGGCGGCGGTGCGGGCTGTCCGAAGAACCGCTTGAGCACCCGCCGTGCCATCAGCAACAGCCAGATCGCCAGCACCACCAGCCCGGCCGCGATGGCCCCGGCCGCAAGTGGATACTTATACGCAACGAACAGCAGCCCACCGGTGACAACATCTTCGGCGGTTGAAACCACGATATTGCTGAACGGTTCGGGGCTGGCGTTGACCACCGCCCGCGCGCCCGCTTTGCCGCCGTGCGCCAGCAGCGCGCCGCCTCCGCCAAGGATAAAGGCGATCGCCTGCGTTGCCGGATCGCCCGGATCGACCACCGCCAGTGCCAGCAGTGCCCCGCCAAGCGGGCGGATCAGCGTGTGGACCGTATCCCAGATAGTGTCGAGCCAAGCGACCTTGTCGGCAAAGAATTCGGTCACAGCAGCACCGCCGGCCACGCCCATCACCCACGGGTTAGCAAGGATTTGCAACGCGGCCAGATGTTCGGGCAGCGGCAGCACTCCGAATTGCATCGCAGCGCCCGTTGCCAGTACGCACAAGTAAAGCCGCCAACCCGATAGCAGGCTGACGCTGCCGGCAATCCCGAGAATTTCGACAATACCCAGATGTTCGGTCATGGCGCGCGCTCCTCAAGACCAGACTGCCTTGAAGATGCGCGCCAATTCAAACGATGGCAATATGTCGTGTCAGAGGACTTCGAACAGCCCGGCAGCGCCCATGCCGCCACCGACGCACATCGTCACAACGACGTATTTGGCGCCGCGGCGCTTGCCTTCGATCAGCGCGTGGATAGTGGCGCGCGCACCGGTCATTCCATAAGGATGACCGATCGAGATCGCCCCGCCATTTACGTTGAGCCGATCATTCGGAATCCCCAGAGTGTCGCGGCAGTAAAGCACCTGCACCGCGAAAGCCTCGTTCAGTTCCCACAGACCGACATCGTCCATGCTTACGCCAAAGCGCCCCAGCAGCTTGGGCACGGCAAACACCGGCCCGATACCCATTTCATCGGGTTCGGTCCCTGCGACCGCCATGCCCATATAGCGGCCCAGCGGGGTGAGACCCTTCTTGGCGGCCAGCGCTGCTTCCATCACGATGACGGCCGCCGAACCGTCTGACAGCTGGCTGGCGTTGCCGGCCGTGATGGTGCCGTCGGGCAGCACGGTTTTAAGCGATTGCAGCCCTGCCAGCGTGGTGTCGGCGCGGTTGCCTTCATCCTTGGTGAGGGTCACCTCTTTCTGCGAGGTTTCGCCGCTCGCCTTGTCGGTGACGTTCATCACCGTAGTGACGGGTACGATTTCGGCATCGAACCTGCCCGCAGCCTGCGCGGCAGCCGTGCGCTGCTGCGACTGGAGCGCGTATTCATCCATCGCATCGCGGCTGATCCCATAACGCTTGGCGACCACTTCGGCGGTTTGCAGCATCGGCATGTAGATTGCGCCGTGCATGGCCATCAGTTCCCGATCGGGCGCAACGCGCATTTCGGCGGTCTGGACCAGGCTGATCGATTCCTGACCACCGGCGGCGACCACATCCATCCGGTCGATCACCACCTGTTTGGCAGCCGTGGCGATGCTCATCAGGCCGGATGAGCACTGGCGGTCCATGCTCATGCCCGAAACGGTGACCGGCAGCCCGGCCCGCAGCGCAACCTGACGGGCGATATTGCCGCCTTGCGAGCCCTGCTGAAGCGCCGAGCCCCACAAAACGTCGTCAACTTCGGCGCCTTCGATTCCGGCGCGCTCAACCGCGGCCTTGAGCGAATAAGAGCCAAGGGTGGCGCCGGTGGTGGCGTTGAAAGCACCGCGATAGGCCCGGCCGATCGGCGTGCGGGCGGCAGAAACGATGAGAGCGTCGCGCATGGTCATATCCTTGGTTTGCGTCGCGCAGGTGCTTCGACAGGCTCAGCCCGCGCGAATTTTGGAATAGATCGATGGTTTCAAACGAAAAACTGGGTGATCCATTCGCAGATCAACGCGGGCTTTTCCTCGCCCTCGATCTCGATGGTGATCTCGTTGGTCTGCTGCCACTGGCCGGGGCGCTTTTCGACCAATTCGAGCAGCTTGGTGTGGGCGCGCACGCGCTTGCCGGCGCGGACCGGCGAGAGGAACCGGGTTTTGTTGCCG
>JANLQQ010000130.1:0-9279 GCA_031367905.1 Novosphingobium sp. | reverse complement strand
CCCGGTCAAGCCGGGGACGACGTGGTTACGCCGCCCCCGGGAAATCCACCAGCAGATCATAGGCCCGCTGGTCCACCACTCCGGCGACCGACCAGCCGCTCCGCAGCATGAAGGCGTGGCGGACGATTTCGGCTTGTTGTTCAATGCCGTAACGCTCCAGCTTGCAGCCCGGTTTCAGGCTGTAGCTATAGCGGCAAAATGGATGGCGGCGGAAGACCAGATAAAAGCGCCCGCGCTTCTGTGCCTGCCAGACATGGGTCATTTCGTGGATGAAGTGTCCCTGTAACTCAGAGCCTGCCTTGCTGAAATCATCGCAATAGCTGGGGGATCGGGGGTGGAAGTGCAAGTGGCCGCTGGGCGCCATCGTGGTGCTGCGCGGCTGCAACGGAAACCAGCGTTTGCGGCGGATTCGCACCGGCGCAGGATCAATCGCGGTGCCAAAGATCCGCCGCACCATGGCCATCTCACCTGCGGTCAGTGGCCGTTCGTCGCCGACCGGGCAGGAGTGCTCCACTTCGCTCAGCGCATGTCCCCGTGATCCATCGGCATCTGACCCGCTGCCACAACTTCAAGCGGGGCCGAGAGCTTGTCCCCATCGGCAAAAGTCAGCGTCATCTCGGCCTTGCTACCGGGGGTGATGCTGGCATCCAGCCCGAACGCCATCACATGCTTGCCGCCGCGTGCAAACTTGACCTTCTCGCCGCCTTTGAGCGTGACTGCGGTGAGCGGTGCCATCGATCCGCCTGCCGTTTCGTGCATCTCCGCCTTTCCCGATCCGCCAATGCTGACAGCCGCCAGTGTTGCCGTTCCACTGCCGCCATTGGTCAGCGTGAAATAGGCCGCTCCCGGATTTCCGGACACAGCTGGCAGGGTCAATTGCCCGTCTGTCAGGGTCAGGCCCGGCTTGGCGTCGGGGTTGGCTTCTTGCGGAGCCGCCGCCTTTTCCTGGCATCCGGCCAGCGACAGCGCAACGAGCAGGCCAAGAGGAGCAAATTTCATTTGGGCAAAACCTTCTGTTCCAAGTGTGGCTGTTCCAAGAGTGGACATCCCCTGCCGCTAATGCCGCCGCGCCCTTGTGCCAAGCAAAACCGCACCTATATCCGGCCCCAAGAACGTTAAATACCAGAGCCGCACGATCCGCCTCGCCATTTATCCGGGAAGCGCAGGCTGCGGTGTCACACAAGATGCAAGGATGGGGTTAGAATGGCTAAAGTTATCGGTATCGACCTTGGTACAACCAACAGCTGCGTTGCGGTTATGGACGGTGGTAAGCCCAAGGTTATCGAGAATTCAGAAGGTGCGCGCACCACGCCTTCAATCGTTGCTTTCACCAAGGATGGTGAGCGACTTATCGGTCAGCCGGCCAAGCGCCAGGCGGTGACCAATGGTGACAACACGATTTTTGCGGTGAAGCGCCTGATTGGCCGCCGCTTTGATGATCCGGTGACCAAGAAGGACACCGAGCTGGTGCCCTATCCGATCGTCAAGGGCAAGAATGGCGACGCCTGGGTCAAGGCCGGCGGCGAGGATTACTCACCCAGCCAGATCAGCGCGTTCATCCTTCAGAAGATGAAGGAAACGGCGGAGAGCTATCTCGGCGAAACCGTGACGCAAGCGGTTATTACCGTTCCGGCTTATTTCAACGACGCGCAGCGCCAGGCGACCAAGGACGCCGGGCTGATCGCGGGCCTTGAAGTGCTGCGCATCATCAACGAGCCGACGGCGGCGGCGCTGGCCTACGGCCTCGACAAGACCGACGGCAAGACCATTGCAGTCTATGACCTTGGCGGCGGCACTTTCGACGTCTCGATCCTCGAGATCGGCGACGGCGTGTTCGAGGTCAAATCGACCAACGGCGACACCTTCCTGGGCGGCGAAGATTTCGACACCCAGATCGTCGAATATCTGGCCGAGCAGTTCAAGAAGAAGGAGAACATGGATCTCCGCACCGATAAGCTCGCCCTTCAGCGGCTTAAGGAAGCTGCCGAAAAAGCCAAGATCGAGCTGTCGAGCGCTCAGTCGACCGAAATCAACCTGCCCTTCATCACCGCCCGGATGGAAGGGGGCGCCACCACGCCGTTGCATCTGGTCGAAGTGATCACCCGGGCTGACCTTGAAAAGATGGTTGGCGCATTGATCAAGCGCACTCTGGATCCGTGCAAGAAAGCACTAGCCGATGCCGGGCTCAAGGCTGCGGATATTGATGAAGTGGTGCTGGTCGGCGGGATGACCCGGATGCCCAAGGTTCGCGAAGCGGTGAAAGATTTCTTCGGTAAAGAACCGCACACCGGTGTGAACCCAGACGAAGTCGTCGCGATGGGCGCAGCCATTCAGGCGGGCGTGCTGCAGGGCGACGTCAAGGACGTGTTGCTGCTCGACGTTACTCCGCTCTCGCTGGGGATTGAAACGCTGGGCGGTGTATTCACCCGGATGATCGATCGTAACACCACGATCCCGACCAAGAAGAGCCAGATCTATTCAACCGCTGATGACAACCAGCAGGCGGTGACGATCCGGGTCTTCCAGGGTGAGCGTGAAATGGCCGCCGACAACAAGATGCTCGGCCAGTTCGATCTGCTCGGCATTCCGCCCGCGCGGCGCGGCGTGCCGCAGATCGAAGTGACCTTCGATATCGACGCCAATGGGATCGTCAACGTCAGCGCCAAGGACAAGGGCACTGGCAAGGAACAGCAGATCAAGATCCAGGCCTCTGGCGGACTTTCGGACGCGGACATTGATCAGATGGTCCGCGATGCCGAACAGTTTGCCGAAGAGGACAAGAAGCGCCGCGCCGAAGCCGAGGCGAAGAACAACGCCGATAGCCTGGTCCATGCGACCGAGCGTCAGCTTGAGGAAAATGGCGACAAGATCGACGCTGAATTAAAGGCCGAGATCGAAGCCGCCATCGCCGAGGCCAAGACCGCAATCGAAAGCGGCGATGCCGATGCGATGACCGCCAAGACCCAGGAACTGACCGACAAGGCGATGAAGATGGGCCAGGCGATCTACGAGAAGGAACAGGCCACTGCTGCCTCTCCGGGCGGCGACGCTTCGGCTGAGGACGCTGAAGATGTGGTTGATGCCGAATTCTCGGAAGTCGATGAGAACAAGGGCTGATCAGGCAAAGTCCCCTCCCCGAAAAGGGAGGGGTGTGAGGGGCCTCACCAATGTCAGTCGAAACTGATTTCTATCAGCTGCTGGAAATTGAACGCACCGCCGACGATGCGACGATCAAATCGTCGTATCGTCGGCTCGCGATGCGGTTTCACCCGGACAAGAACCCCGGCTGTGATGATTCCGAATCCAAATTCAAAGCGATCAGCACCGCCTATGCCTGCCTGAGCGATCCGCAAAAACGCGCAGCCTATGACCGGTTCGGCCATGCCGCATTTGAAAATGGCGGGATGGGCGGCAATGGCGGCGGCGCAGGCGGCTTTTCCGACTTGGGCGATATCTTTGAAACGATCTTCGGTAGTGCCTTTGGCGGCGGCGGGCGGCAGCAAGCGCGGCGCGGGGCCGATCTGCGCTATGACATGGAAATTGGCCTCGACGAGGCGTTCCACGGCAAGACCGCCCAGATCGAAATCGAAGTTTCAACCACTTGCGAGCCCTGCGATGGCAAAGGTGCCGAACCTGGCACCGGTACACGCCGCTGCAATCTGTGTGGCGGCCACGGCCAGGTTCGCGCTCAGCAGGGCTTCTTCACGGTCGAGCGGACCTGCCCGACCTGCCAGGGCCGCGGCACGGTGATTGAAAAGCCCTGTGCTTTTTGCCGCGGCAAGGGCCGGGTCGATCAAGCCCAGAAACTGGACGTCACGGTCCCCCCCGGCGTCGATACCGGCACCCGCATCCGCCTGACCGGCAAGGGTGAAGCCGGACCGTTTGGGGCGCCTTCCGGCGATCTGTATATTTTCCTCCATATCCGCCGGCACGCGGTGTTCGAACGTGACGGGAGCACGCTGATCACCCGCGTCCCGATCACTTTCACCAGCGCGGCGCTGGGCGGAGAAATCGAGATTCCGGGGCTTGATGGCCAAACCCACACAGTCAGTATTCCAGCCGGAATCCAGTCCGGCAAGCAGCTGCGCAAGCGCGGCGCGGGGATGCCCGTGCTGCAAAGCCGGGGGCACGGCGATCTGGTAGTCGAAATCATGGTGGAAACCCCGACCAAGCTTTCGGCCCGCCAGAAGGAATTGCTGAAAGAGCTTCAGGCCACCGAAACCGGTGAAGAATGCCCCCAATCGAAAGGCTTTTTCGAGCGACTGACGGAAGCTTTTAAAGTCTGAGTTTGGGGCTTCCCCGAACGGAACCTGCAGTATAGTTTCGCATATCCCCGCTGGAGGCTGACTGATGCGCCCGTTCCTTGCAATCCAACTGACAACCGCCGCTCTTGTAGCAATTGCAGCACCCGCTGCGGCGCAGGCCCCCGATTTCAGCAAAGTTGAGATCAAAGCTGAGGTTTTGGCCCCAGGCGTAGCTGTGCTGTTTGGCCTGGGAGGCAATATCGGCGTGTCCTATGGCCTGGACGGCACCGTGCTGATCGACGATCAATTCGCCCCGCTGACCGAGAAGATCGCAGCGGCGGTTTCCCGACTTGGTGCCACGCCGGTCCGCTATCTGGTCAACACCCATTGGCATTTTGATCACAGCGGCGGGAACGAAAACCTTGGCAAAGCAGGGGCCACGATCTTTGCCCATGACAATGTTCGGGTCCGCATGGCGGCAGGAGGCAATGTTGCCGGAAACGTCACTCCGTCAGCACCCCCGGCCGCCCTGCCGGTTGTGACCTATGGGCAGGGGCTGACTTTTCATCTCAACGGTGACGATATAGCTGCGGTATTCACCGGCGGCGGGCATACTGACGGCGATACGGTGCTGCACTGGCGCAAGGCCAATGTGCTCCATACCGGTGATTTGATGATGAACGGCCTTGGCTTTCCCTTCATCGATGTAAGTTCTGGCGGCAATGCGGTAAAATTTGTCAGCTCGCTCGACCAGATCCTCAGGCTGACCAATGCATCGACTAAGATCATTCCGGGGCATGGTCCAATTGCAACCCAGGCTGATCTGCAGGCGTGGCGCAATATGATCGCGGGCTCGATCGCAACCGTGCGCGCGGCCCGGGCGCGCAAACAAACGATGGCAGGCTTCCTTGCCGCCAATCCGTTTAAGCCGCTCTACAAGCCTGGCGGTTTCATTTCAGCGGACGTCTATGCAACTGCGATCTGGCAAAGCCTGGATGCCATGCCGGCCTCGCGCGCCCACAAGCATTAGTCGCCCACCACCTCGGCTCGGACACTGGGGACGAGCGCCGGTTCGGCCATCAGGCGGCCTTCCTCCTCGTTCAGGATCGCCAGAAACGCCTCTCGCTTGATGTCCTTAAGCTCCGCTTGATCGAACAGCGCGCCAGCCGGAAGGGCAGAGACGACCAGATCGATCATCCGCTCGGCCCCGTGGAGGCGCCCCCACAGATAATCATTCTCGCGATAGGCGCGGCTGAAAAAGGCACCAAAGTTGTAAAACTCCACCCCGCGCAGACAATCCTGCGCGCCGCCGCCGCGGATCGAATTGGCATCGTCGGGCGAAATCCGGTCAACCTTGGCCGGTTCGAACTCGGATGATCCCTCGCCGCGCAGTAACGGTAGCGTAACCGTATCATAAAAGGGAAATCCCAGAAAAATCAGCAGAATCCGTCGCCGCAGCTCGCGCGGAATTCCACTCATCGCTTTGACCAGCATGGTATCGACTAGCAGGTCGGTTGCGGCCAACTGACGGCGCACGGCGATAGTATCGATCACCCGCATCGGATCATCGAACACCTGCGTTGCGATCACACCGAAATCAGGCCCAAGCGCGGTTGCCGCTTCGCGTTCAAAATAAAGCGCCATGGCCTGGTAAACCGCATCGCGGGCATGTTCACGCGCATTGGGATGGGTCGCATCGATATCGTCCCAATCGGTTGACAGCCGCCGGGCCAGCAGCCGCAACCGGCGGATCCGGAAACTCAGATCATGATCGCGGAAAAATTCGATCGCTTTTTCGCTTGCTCCGCCACGCATCGCCGAAATCCGGTCCAGCCCGACAGTGGCGAGGTGGGCCATCAGATGATCGGAAATCGGATCTGGCCCAGCCAGCATCAGGCTAGGCGCGCTGGCGTGGATTACCTCGGCCAGCGCCTCGACAATTCCGGCAAACTTGACCTGAGCATAGCCATGATAGGCATAGCCGGCTTTTTCTGCCGCCGCCTGTTGCGCCTTGCCGCGCCAGCCAGTCAGCCGCCCGGCAGTTGGCCGATCGAAGAACAGCGTGCGTCCGAACAGTTTACCGACGGCCTCCTCAACTTCGGGCCGCAGGGCATCGATTATCACCCGCAGGCCGGTCAGATGGCGCGAATGCCGCGCAATCTGATCCAGATTGTCGCGCACTGGCTGTTCGCGCGGGATTGACGAGAGCGAACCGAAAATCACCGAGAAAAACCCTGGCGGGCGCGGATCGCTGCGCAGCATCCCGCCAACTTCATCCGGCCGGGGGTCAATATAAACAAACCGCCGGTCAACTTCGCGTTGGGCCGGGCGATCGCGCAGCACATCCATCGCTTCGGCAAACGGCGCGTTGACCAGCACCGATCCATCGATCAGCGCGACCCCATCGGTTTCGTCGCGCCGGGTATGTTCGGGCATCACCCTGGTGATAAACGCTTCGCGCCCGGTCCACGGGGTGCCGCGAAGCTGAGCAAGTTGATCGATCTCGCGCAGCTGCAGGGCCGGAAAAGCGCCGGGAAAGCTGGCTGTTGCCCGTGCGGCAAAAATCAGCTCCAGCGGCGAGGCGAGCGAGCCTCCGGATTGTTTAGGAGTTAAGGCGCGGAACCCGATTGAAACCCGGTGCTCGCTCTCTTCGATCAAGGCTGGGCTGTTTAGCCGCAGCACTTCCATATGGCCTTTGAAATCGGTCGCGGTCACAAACAGATCGAGCGGGTGGTCCGGGGGAAGCAGCGGCGGCTCGCTCTTGCAGGCAGCCATCACATCCAGCGCTTCAGCCAGCAGCTGCGAAAAGCCCAGTCCGCCGAACGGCGGCGTGAACCAGCGGGCGCGGATCAGGCGGGACAGTTTGACCCGGACTTCGACCCTTGTTTCAGGGGCAACGCTGGAAGAAATAGCATTTCCAGGGCGGGTCAGCATGAACCACACCAGTGGCATCGCCCAGAATTTGCTCAGCCGAGAGAACGGCCGTGCGCCTGGATCGAGCAATACATCAACATCGGCGCGTTCGAGCCACAATTTGGTCAGCGGCTCAAGTGATTGGCCCGAATGGATCGCCTGCGCCAGGAACACCCCGTTGATCCCGCCCGCACTGGCCCCTGCCACAATATCGGGCAGCACCCGCAGCCGCAGACCGTGGTGTTGCTCGATTCGCTGGAGCAGGTGAGCGTATACCCCGTGCGCGCCGACCGAGCCTTCCTTGCGGGCCAGAAAATCACGGCTCGCCCGGGCAAGATGCCACAGCTCTTTCGTGACCCCATGCATGTAGACCGCAAGGCTTACCCCGCCGTAGCAGACCAGAGCGATCCGGAGTTCCTTTTGCCGCATCCCGCATGTTTGGCGCAGTGCAGCGCAGTTGGCAATTGCGTTCTTGATCCGTTCTCGTTAGATTAATTTCATGGTCAAACCAAAACGCCGCTATGTCTGTGCCGCCTGCGGCAGTGTTGCTAACCGCTGGCAGGGCCAGTGTACCGATTGCAGCGAATGGAACACCTTGGCTGAAGAGGCACCGCAAACGGTGTTTTCATCGAAGCATGATCTATCGTCCGGCGGCCGCACGATCGCGTTCGAGCCGCTTGATGCACCGGGCGAATTGCTCCGCCGCCGCTCAACCGGGCTGGCGGAGTTTGACCGGGCGCTGGGCGGGGGACTGGTTCCGGGATCCGCAATCCTGATGGGCGGTGATCCGGGCATCGGAAAATCGACGCTGCTGCTGCAAAGCGCCGCGCTGGTTGCACAAGGCGGCGGTGATGCAGTTTACATCAGCGGCGAGGAAGCGGCCGGGCAAGTCCGTCTGCGGGCCGATCGGTTGGGGTTGGCCGCTGCGCCAATCCTGCTCGCTGCGGCCACTTCGGTCCGCGACATTGTCACCACGCTAAGCGCGATGAAGCCGCCCGCGCTGTTGGTGATCGATTCGATCCAGACCATGCATTCCGATCAGATCGAAGGCGCGCCGGGCACAGTCAGCCAGGTGCGCGGCTGTGCCTTTGAACTGATCCGCTATGCCAAGGAAAACGGCGTTGCGTTGGTCCTGGTTGGCCATGTTACCAAAGATGGCAGCATCGCAGGGCCGCGCGTGCTGGAACACATGGTCGATGTGGTGATGAGCTTCGAGGGTGAGCGTAGCCACCAGTACCGGATCCTGCGCAGCCTCAAGAATCGGTTTGGTCCGGTTGATGAAATCGGAGTTTTTGCAATGGCCGGCGCAGGGCTTGAAGAAGTTGCCAATCCCTCGATGCTGTTTCTTTCGGGGCGGGACCAACCCGTTCCGGGTAGCGCGGTGTTCCCTGCGATTGAGGGGACCCGGCCTGTGCTGGTTGAAATCCAGGCGCTGATCGTTCGACTGGCGAGCGGCGCCACCCCGCGCCGGGCAGTAGTCGGCTGGGACACTGGACGGCTTGCCATGTTGCTGGCGGTGCTTGAGGCGCGCTGCGGACTTAATTTTTCATCCTGCGAAGTTTATCTCAATGTTGCAGGGGGTTACCGGCTGGCCGACCCAGCGGCAGATCTTGCTGTTGCAGCGGCCTTGGTTTCGGCCCTGGCCGATCGTCCGCTTGCTGCAGATGCCGTCTGGTTCGGCGAAGTGTCTCTTGCCGGGGAAATTCGCCCGGTCGCTCATGCGCCGATCCGGGTGCGTGAAGCCGCCAAACTTGGCTTTGGCCAAGCCTGCGGACCGCCCGCAGGCGGGCAGGATCTTGGCTCTGTGCGGTATGCCGGAATGGCGTTGCTGCCAAATCTCGTTGACCGGATCATGGTCGAAGCCTAGTTTATTGAACTTATGACAGGATTTGACATTGGCGTACTGCTGCTCGTTGGCTTGGGCGCAATCACTGGCTTCATGCGCGGCTTCGTGCAAGAGATTCTGGCGCTCGCAGCATGGGTGATCGCGCTTTTTGCGATTCACTATCTTCATACCCCGCTTGCGGATCTGCTCGCCCCTTATATCGGCACTTCGTCCGGCTCGGCAGTTCTGGCTTTGGCGATCTAGCTGTTGGTGCCTTATGCAATCGTCAAATTGCTC
>JANLQQ010000101.1:0-12816 GCA_031367905.1 Novosphingobium sp. | reverse complement strand
TCGGCCATGATCACCGAAGGGGTTCATTCGCTGGTCGATTCAACCAACCATGTGCTGCTGCTTTACGGCACGAGGCGCAGCCGCAAGCAGGCCGATGCGCTGCATCCGCTGGGCTATGGCCGCGAGCTTTATTTCTGGAGTTTTGTCGTCGCGATGCTGGTATTCTCGCTGGGCGCGGGGGTGTCGCTCTACGAAGGCGTGCTTCATATCTTTAATCCAGAGCCGGCCAGCGGGATCGGGGTCGCCTTTGCCGTGCTCGGTGTTGCCGCCTTACTGGAAGCCTGGTCAACCTGGGAAGCGATGAAGGCGTTCAACCTCTCGCGCGGGGCCAAATCAATCTTCCGCGCGATTCAGGATACCAAGGATGCGCCAACGCTGATCGTGCTGCTGGAAAATGCGGGCGCACTGGCCGGGCTGGCGATTGCGGCTGGCGGAATCGCGTTGGCCCACTGGACCGGCGATCCGCGCTGGGACGGCGCTGCATCGGTGCTGATCGGCCTGGTGCTGGGGGGAACGGCGGTACTGCTGTTGATCGAGGCCAAGGGGTTGCTGATCGGTGAAAGCGCCGATCCCGCGCTGATCGATGCGATCCGGCAATGTGCGGCGGCCCATGCCGGGGTGGTCTCGGTCGATGAAGTCCTCACCGTCCACCACGCTCCCAATATGGTGGTCAGCGTGATCAGTGCCGATTTTGATGATACGATCACAGCGCGGGATGTGGAACAGACGGTCCGCGATATCGAACAGGCCGTGGCCCGCCAGTTCCCGGTGGTGACGCGGGTCTATGTGCGGCCCGTCGGCGCCAGCTGACCGGCTTACCTAGAGCATGATGCGATAAAACTGAATCGCATCAAGCTCTATAATTCTTTGTTATCGCGTGATTTATTACGAAAAACCGGTTCCCACTTTTTCGCATCACGCTCTAAGCAGCACCGGATTGTAGAGCGAACGATCCTCGGCGGCGCGCAAGCCACTGCGCCAGCTGTCCTTTGCCGCCAGCCAGGCTGACAGCGCCGCCGCTGCGCCATTCGGATCGCCGGGCAGCCGGCGCTCGATCGCTCCCAGCGCCAGCGAGGCTCGCCGCAATCCGGCAGTGCGCAGGCGCAGCGCACCGGGCTGATAGCGCTCGTCGATCAATCCCAGTGCAGACCGGGCAGCGGCGATCATGACCCGCGCCGTTGCCGGATCGCCCTGACGAAGCAGAGTGATCGCCGCCGCCAGCGCCTCGTCCGCCCGGGCCAGATCACGGGCCAGGGTGATCGGCACCGGCGCTGCGCAATATTGCGGGGCGAGCGCCCGAACATACGAGGCCAGTCCGTCGAGCGTGGCAGGGGTCGGCTCGGGCCCGTCAAACTCTTCCATGATCTGACTGCGGATGAACGGTTCAAGCCGGTGGGCCGCTGCGGTCTGATCGACTTTCAGGCCGGTTTTGAGCCCGCTCAGATCGGGGATCGGCCGGGGATTGAAAACGCGGTCGCCGCGGTGCGAGCTGAGCAGCGAAGAGGTAACATCCGCAGTCCCCGGTTCCCCTGAAACACCCAGGAACACAAACGCCGGGTTGCCGTGCCCGCTGCGGTGGCAGCTGTTGCAGGACAGGCCGATCCGGGCGGCCTGCCCGCCCAGCAGCAGGGGTGAGCGGAAAGCAGTTCGGCCGATCGCAATGCGCAAATCCTGCACTGGATCGGCGGCCGGGGGCAGGCATTCGGCAGGCTCGGTTGTCAGCACTTCGGCGGCCCGATCGGGCGCGGTCCAGCGCGCCGTTCGCAAGCCCGGCTCCGGTGCGGCGGCTCCTGCCGCAACCAGCAGGACCGCGAGGCTCAGGAGGCGCTTGATCGCCGGTCGATCCATCGGCGCAGCTCATCCGCTTCGGCACAGCCATAGGTGCATTGGCTGTCAAGCCGCGCCAGCATCCGGGTGGCACCGGCGATGTCACCGCGTTCCAGCATCATTTCGCCATAGTATTCAGTGGCTCCGCGATGGCCCGGCGCGACTGCCAGCGCGCTGCGGTAATAAACCTCAGCCAGGTCATAGCGCTGCAGCTTGCGGTTGGCGAAACCCAGGTAGGTCAGCACATCGGGATGTGGCCCGAGCGCCTGGCCAGCGGTTTCGAGCGAGCCAATTGCCTCGGCGTAACGGTGCTCATTAATCAGCGACACGGCCGACAGATAAGCGCCATCGCCGATAGTGTCCGAGGCAAACCGGTCAAGCCGGGGCAGGACAACACTGGCCTGTTTGCCTGCGAGCAGCGCGGCCTCGACTGTGCGAACTGCCTCGATCAGCGCGGGATTATCGGCGCAGGTGCTGGCGCAGCTGGTGGCATGGGCCTGCAACCAATCAAGCTCTGCCTTGGCCTTGACGGGATCGCCAAGCTTTGCGTGAGTGACCCCAAGCTGCTGGTGCGCCGGGATCAGATCGGGGCCATACCGCACGGCCTTTTCAAGGAAGGATTTGGCGCCCTTGTAATCATTCCGGCCGAGCTTGCTCAGCGCCATCAAGTAGTTGGTATTCGCATCGCGCGGGGCAACTGACAGCACGTTGCGAAAGGCTTTTTCGGCATCTTTCCAGCGCTCGGCCGTCAAGGCTTCGACCCCGCTGCGATATTCCACTGCCGGATCGAACTGCGCCGCCGTCTCGCTGGGTGCAGCTCCGCCACCGCCACCGCCGCCCATGGCCCAGGCCGGCAGGCTGGCTCCGGCCAGCGCCAGAGCGGCGATTGCAAGGATCCGTGACGCGGTGATCGACCGAGGCGTTGGGGCGGACATAGCACTCTCCCGTTTAATGCTGCGTTATATCATGAACCAGTGACCTTGATCCAGTGCGTTCGAACAGCCCGGAGTTGTCAAATCCGTGTCATTCAAGTGTTCTGATTGAACCACAAGTCGTTCGTCGCTTACCTCTTGGCAGGGCGTGAAGAACGTTTCAGACTTGGCTTTGTTGTTCGCAAGGGGCTATTTCATATGTATAATTCGTATTGGCTGGGTGGCGCTGCAGCGCTGGCGTTGTGGTCCGCTCCCGCCATTGCCGGGCCTGATGATAGCACGGTCGCGGCGATCGTCGATGAAGGGACCAACCGCAGCGAGGCGATGCTCACCGCCTCTGAGCTGATGGACGGAATCGGCCCGCGCCTGACCAACTCCGATGGCTACCGCAAGGCTGAAGTCTGGGCGCTGGCCCGGATGCGCAGCATCGGGCTGAACGCGGTGCATACCGAGGGTTTCCGCTTTGGGCTCGGCTGGAATCTGGGAGCCCATTCGGCCCGGATGATCAGCCCGCGCGCAATTGAGCTGACCGCGATCCCGGTCGCTTGGTCACCGCCTACTGGCGCGGCGATCCGCGCACCGATCACGGTCGCGCCAATCAGCAAGGAAGAGCATTTTGCCGAATGGCGCGGCAAGCTGGCAGGGCGGATCGTGCTGGTCAGCCTGCCTGGCACCACCAGCGAGCCGAAGGATTCCCACTTCAAACGGTTTAGCGACAGCGAGATTGGCGAGCTGGACAAGTTTGACTTGCCGAACTTCGATCCAGAAGCAGCCGCAGATGGCCTGAAGCGCAGCGGCTTTGCCCGCAAGCTGACCGAGTTCCTCAAGGCCGAGGGCGCGCTGGCAATGGTCCGGATCAGCTATCGTGACGGGATGCTGCTGCACGGCGAAGGCTATGCGTTTGAGCCGGGCCAGACGCTGACGCTCCCGGCGTTTGAACTGGCGGCCGAAGACTACCGCCGCTTGGTCCGTCTCGCCAAAACTGGCGCTGCGCCGGTGATCGAGCTGGCGGCCGAAGCCCGCTTTGACGAGGGAAATTTGCAGGCCAACAATATCTTTGGCGAAATCACGGGGAGCAATCCAAACGCCGGTTACGTAATGGCCGGCGCCCATTTCGATAGCTGGATCGCCGGCGATGGCGCGGCCGACAATGGTGCAGGCAGCGTGGTGGTGCTGGAAGCGGCACGGATCCTCAGTCGCCTTGGGGTCAAGCCAAAGCGGACGATTCGCTTTGCGCTGTGGACCGGCGAAGAACAGGGCTTGCTCGGGAGCCGCGCCTACATCGAGCGCCATCTCGCAACCCGCCCGGTTGATCCGACGTTGACCGGGATTGATGGCTACACCGCTTGGCGCAATGCCTGGCCGATCAAGCCGCTGCCTGGCTATGGCCAGCTCAAGGCCTATTTCAACATGGATAATGGCGGCGGCAAGTTCCGCGGGATCTATGCCGAGGGCAACCTTGGCGCAGCCCCGATTCTGGCGGAATGGCTTGCCCCGTTCCGCGCGATGGGCGCAGGCAAGGTCGTGGCGCAGAAGACCGGCGGGACCGATCACGTCTATCTTCAGGCGATCGGCATACCGGCCTATCAGTTCATCCAGGATCCGCTGGATTATGACAGCCGCGTCCATCATTCAAATCTGGATACGCTGGATCACTTGCGCGGCGACGATTTGCGTCAGGCGGCAACGATCATGGCGGCGATGTTGTTGCAAGCTGCAAACAGCGAAAAGGAATTGCCGCGTGCGCCGCTGCCAACCGCTCCGGCACCGACCGATCCTTTCAAAGTGAAGGACCCCGCCACCAAATAGCTGGCTAGAGCATAATGCGATAAAACTGAATCGCATCATGCTCCATAATTCTTTGTTGTCGCGTGATTTATTGCGAAAATCCGGTTCCCACTTTTTCGCATCACGCTCTAGAGTGCTGACTTTGATTGTACCAAAGGCGGCACTCTAGATTGCTGGATTGCCGTGATTTCTGAGTCACCAGATGATGCTATCTGGCTCGAAATCACTCTAGCGCGCGACGACCACTTGCATGAATTGTGGTTTGCTTCTGCTCCCACTAGGGCCAAGCTCAAGCGGGTAACTGCCCGGCGGCAACGCGGCGAGCGGCATTCCGGCCGCAGCCAGTGCATAGGGTGAAACCCGGTGCCGAGTGCACAGACCACCCGCCCCGTCGCTGACCAGCGGGCTTTCAAACTCAATCGCGATGGTCGCATCCTGGGTGCGGGTAACAATACCCACGGCCAGCTGACCGCCGCCCAGATCGATGACCAGCCCGGTCTTGACAGGGACCCCGATCAGGCCTTCGACCCGCGCACCGGTGGTTGATAGATCGCGCATCACCACCTCATAACGGTGATCTTCGTGGATCAAGCCAACTCTGCGGTAAACCGAACGCCGCTCGTGGCGGTGCTTTTCGGGACCATCCGGGATGATCTTGAAATCGCCCGAGCCCATCCGTGCTTCGATTTCTTCGAGCCGCAGCGCCTTGGAATAGATCCAGCCCTGAATGAACTTAGCGCCCTTGGAGCAGACCAGATTGAACTGATCGAAGGCTTCGACTCCTTCGACCGTGGTTTCCATCCCCAGCGCATCGGACAGGCCAATGATGGCGGCGATAATCTTGGCGCTGTTCTGATCGGTCTGGGTGCAAGTATCGACGAAGCTCTTGTCGACTTTCAGCTTGTCGAACGGAGCAGAGCGCAGATAGCTAAGCGACGAATAGCCGGTCCCGAAATCATCCAGCGCCAAGCGAACCCCAAGCTGCTTCAGTGCCTTGAAAGTCTCGTCGGTGGCCTCGCTGTCGCCCATGAAGACGCTTTCGGTCAGCTCCAGCTCAAGCCGGTCTGGTTCGATCCCTGAGGTTGCCAGCACATTGGTGACAATGTCGACAAAGCCGGGATTGGTGAATTGCTTGGCCGAGACATTGACCGCCACCCGCACCGATTTGGGCCAGTTCATCGCATCGCGGCAGGCGCGGTGCAGGGCCCATTCGCCGATCATGTTGATCAGATTGGATTCTTCGGCAATCGAAATGAACAGGCCCGGGCTGACATTGCCGCGTTCCAGGTGTTCCCAGCGCATCAGCCCTTCGAACCCGATGACCATATGGTCTTCGACCCGGACTACCGGCTGATAATGCAGCTGCAGCTGCTCGCTGGCCAAGGCTTCGCGCAGATCGTCTTCGAGCAGGCGGCGTTCTTCCGCCTCGTCCTTGAGATCGGCCGAATAGAAGCGGAACTGGCCGCGGCCGCCGTTCTTGGCGGCATAGAGCGCCAGATCCGAACTGTGGACCAGATCGTCCTTTTCGACGCCATCGTAAGGCGCGATCGCAATTCCCACCGAAGCCCCGATGATCGCTCGCTGGTCACCAATCGGATAGGGCTGCGAGACGATCTGGATGATTTTTGCGGCAAGTTCGCCCAGCTTGCCGCGGTCATCAACATCGGGCAGAATCAGCTGGAACTCGTCGCCGCCCAGCCGGCCAATCTCGCCGCGATCACCGATCACCCGGGTAAGCCGATCGGCAACCTGCTTCAACAATTCGTCCCCGGCCTGATGGCCTAGCGTATCGTTGACCTGCTTGAACCGATCGAGATCGATCATCATCAAGGCGCAGCTGCGCTTGGCCGCGCGGTAGGCGGTCAGCGTTGATTCGAGCCGCCGGTTAAGCCGGTGACGATTGGCCAGCCCGGTCAGCGAATCATATTCGGCCAGATGCGAATCTTGCAGTTTGCGCTGATATTCGACCGTGATGTCCTTGGCGCTACCGCGATAGCCCTGGAACTTGCCGGAGCTATCGAATTTCGGATGGCCAGAAACCGACCACCAGGTCTGACGGCCTTCCAGTTCAGCCTTGGCAAGCGTCAACCGGACAGTCAGATCGGTGATCTTGTTGCGCGCGTTCAGCTGGAAATTGAGCGGGCGGCCAGACCGATTGTCAGGATCGTCGGGATCAGTCTCAAACAGCGATATCAGCGGCTTGGCAAGCAGATCCTCGATCGAGCGGCTCAGCTTTTCGGCAGCGTTCTCGGAAATATAGATCAACCGTGCCTCGGCGTCTGTCGCCCACAGCCAGCCAATCCCGGCGCGCTCAAAATCGTCCAGAACCGCCAGTCGGCGTTTCGCGTCAGTGGGCCGGATAACCGCCACCGAGCCATAATCGGCAGTTGCAGTAGCTGGCTCACCGGAATTTCCGGTCAATCCCCGAAGAAGTCTACCGACTGCCATTGCCCCTAAGCCCACCTCCAGCTGATCAGAAAACATGATCAAGCAGCAGCAAAGCTAAACCACTATGGTTTACGTAATCCTAATTTTCGGGGCATTTATCGTCGTCAGGTGGCAGCAATTACGCCGAACAAATCATGCGCATCGGCATCCTCGACCAGCACATGCGCGATGTCACCCGGCGCAAGGCCAGCGGGGACATTGCGCAGGAACACGTTGCCGTCGATCTCTGGCGCATCTGCCTGTGACCGGGCAGTGGCGCCGATATCGCCATCTTCGTCAGCCTCGCCTACTTCATCGACGATCACCGGGATTATCCGGCCGATCTTGGCGGCGAGCTTGGCGGCGCTGATCGCAGCGGTTTTTACCATCAGCCGCTGATAACGCTCTTCCTTGAGCGCTTCGGGCACGGGATTGGGCAAATTATTGGCGGCGGCACCGGCTACCGGCTCAAACCGGAACGCACCGACCCGGTCAAGCTGCGCTTCATCGAGCCATTCCAGCAGATATTGGAAATCGGCTTCGGTTTCCCCGGGGAAGCCGACCACGAAGCTGGAGCGGATCGCGATATCAGGACAAATGTCGCGCCATGATTTCAGCCGCTCGAGCACCTTGGCCTCATTGGCCGGACGTTTCATCGCCCGCAGCACCGCCGGGCTGGCGTGCTGGAACGGAATGTCGAGATAGGGCGTCACCAGCCCTTCAGCCATCAGCGGGATCACCGCATCGACATGGGGATAGGGATAGACATAGTGCAGCCGCACCCAGGGCGCAGCGCCTCCCCCAAACTCGTTGGCGGGCGTGCGCAATCCGCCCAGTTCACGGGCCAGATCGGTCATATGCGCGCGAACCTGATTGCCCTTCCAGTCGCGGCTTTCGTGGCGGGTATCGACGCCATAGGCCGAGGTATCCTGGCTGATTACCAGCAGTTCACGGGTGCCCGCCGCGACCAGTTTTTCCGCCTCACGCAGCACAGCGTCGATCCGCCGGCTGGCGAGTTTGCCGCGCAGCTGCGGGATGATGCAGAAGGCGCAGGAATGGTTGCAGCCCTCGGATATCTTGAGATAGCTGTAGTGGCGCGGGGTCAGCTTGATATCGGCCATATCGCTGTAATTCTGCGGAATCAGATCGACGAACGGCCCCTGGCTGGGCGGCGCGGCCTCATGCACTGCCTCGACCACCGCTTCATACTGGTGCGCGCCGGTGACTGCGAGCACGGCGGGAAACTTTGCGCGGATCAGCTCGGCTTCGCTGCCCATGCAGCCGGTCACGATCACCCGGCCATTCTCGGCAATCGCCTCGCCAATCGCGGCGAGGCTTTCTTCCTTGGCTGAATCGAGGAAGCCGCAGGTATTGACCAGTACCACATCGGCCCCGGCATAATCGGCGGACATGGCATAGCCATCGGCGCGCAGCCGGGTGAGGATCCGTTCGCTATCGACCAGTGCTTTGGGGCAGCCAAGGCTGACCATGCCGATCTTGCGTTGTGCGGGAATCTGTAAAGCCATGGGCGCGGCCCTTAGGCGCAAATGTCGCCCGCGTCACCTGCGGCGTTGCAGCACGGTCGATTGCCGCACTACAAGGCCATGTCGCCGCATTACCGAGCGCACGACTTGGCAAAACCTGCAGCGCGGCCCTACAGCGCGGCCAGAGGAGTAGTTTTTGCGATGGGATCGGTAAACTGGTTAGGCGTTCTCGTCGCAGCCACAGCAGCATTGGTGCTGGAGCGACTGTGGTACGGCCCGCTGTTCGGGCGGATCAAGACTGCCGCCACTGGTCCGCGTTCGCTGGCGCATGGCATTCCGGTGGCGCAGATCACCATTACATTTGTGCTGCTGCTGATTTCGGCAATCATGCTGGGACATATGTTTGCGCGGGTCGGCAGTGGCAAGCTGGACCAGAAGCCCTGGCTCTATTTCATGATGTCGACCGGGCTGGCGATAACATTCATTATCCCGGCGTTGTGGATCACGCTCGGCCATCAGCGCGCATTGCTCGAGGCAACGCTCACCCACGCCGCCTTCTGGATTTGCGCCTATCTGGTGATGGGCACGAGTTTCTGGTTTATGGCTTGATCCGGCTTTTGGGTTGATCGTCCAAACGGGGCGGCAACACCGCCACCGGATCCAGCGCCTCGCGGTTGTGGCGTATTTCAAAGTGGAGCCCGTCGTCGCGGGAAATGCCGCTGTGGCCGATCAGGCCAATGCGCTCGCCGACCTTGACCCGCTCACCATTTTTCACCGTGATCCGGCTGAGCTGGGCATAGGTGGTGGTCCAGCGCTCGCCGTGGTGGACGATCACCGTATTGCCATATTCGCTGGGACCGGCCTCGGCATAGATCACCCGCCCGGCGGCGCTGGCGCGTACGGCGGTGCCTTCCTCGGCGGTGATATCGATCCCGTCATGATAGGAACGCTTGCTGCGCGGGGCAAAGCCGCGGCGGATCGGGCCTTGCACTGGCCAGTTGAGCTGCGGGGCCGAGCTGACGGGATCAGGTGAGGCGCTGGCGGACGCAACAGGCGCGGCTGGGGCAGGGGTCTTGCTCACCGTCGGGATCGCCAGCTTCTGCCCGGTCCGTAAGGGCGCCTTGGAATCGAATCCATTGGCCACCGCGATCACGCCCCACGGCACGCCATACTCGATTGCGATGCCAAAGCCGGTTTCGCCGGGCTTCACCACGTGGCTGCGGCGGCGCGGGATGATCAGGCGCTGCCCGCTGCGCACGGTGAACGGCTGTTTCAGGCCATTCGCCTCGATGATCAGGATCCGGGGCACTTCGGCGCGGGCAGCGATCCCGCCGAGAGTTTCGCCAGATTTCACCACATGTTCGGTTTCAGCTTTGGGGTCTGGATCCTTCGCGGCCAGCGGCGCGGCACAGAACATGGCGATTGCTGCGGCGAGGAGCGCCAGCTGGTTCATTCGAACCGGCCCGCCAGCTCTGCCAGCGAGGCATTGTGGGTCAGATCGAGCTGGAGCGGGGTGACCGAGATATAACCATCGGCAATCGCTTCCAGATCGGTCGCGTGGCCCGGGGTATGCTCAATCCCGTGCAGGCCGAACCAGAAATAGCGATAGCCGCGCGGGTCGGTGCCTTCGACGATTGAACCGCGGGCATAATCATGGAAACCTTGGCGGACCACCCGGATGCCCTGAATTTCCTCGGGCAGCCGGGCGGGGAAATTGACATTGACCAGCGTGCGCGGCGGCAGCGGCACATCGAGCAGCGGGGCAAGCACTTTGGCGCCCCATAGTTCCGCCGCGGCGAACGGCACAGTGTCACCCATCCCCTCAGAGGCATAGACTTGGCTCAGCGCAATCGAGCGGATCCCCGCCAGGGCGCCCTCAATCGCCGCCGAAACGGTGCCCGAATAGGTCACATCATCGCCCAGATTGGCCCCGCGGTTAACGCCCGAGAGGATTACATCGGGCGGCGATGGCATCACCATACGCAGCGCCATCATCACCGAATCGGTCGGCGTGCCCGATACCGAGAAGCGCCGCTCGCTATGCTGGCGCAGCCGAACGGGGCGCGACAGGGTGAGCGAATGGCCCGCGCCCGATTGCTCCTCAGCCGGGGCGACGATCCAGATATCGTCGCTGAACTGGCGGGCCAGCGCTTCCAGCACGTCGAGGCCGGGGGCATGGATGCCATCGTCGTTGGTCAGCAGAATCCGCATCAGGCGGGCACCTCAAGCCGGGTAATCCCGCCCATATAGGGATGGAGCGCGGATGGCAGCTCAACCGAGCCGTCCTCCTGCTGGCCATTCTCGAGGATCGCCACCAATGTCCGGCCCACCGCGAGGCCCGAACCGTTGAGGGTATGGACAAATTCGTTGGTTTTTGCGCCTTCGGGCCGGAACCGGGTGTTCATCCGCCGCGCCTGGAAATCGCCGCAGTTGGAGATCGAGGAAATCTCGCGATAGGCATTTTGCCCGGGCAGCCAGACCTCCAGATCGAAGGTCTTGCGCGCGGTGAAGCCCATATCCCCGGTGCACAGCAGGACCTTACGATAGGGCAGCTCAAGCGCTTCGAGGATCGATTCAGCGGCCTGCACCATCCGCTCATGCTCGGCCGGCGAATCTTCCGGACGGCAGATGCTGACCAGCTCGACCTTCTCGAACTGATGCTGGCGAATATAGCCCCGCGTATCCTTCCCCGCCGCACCCGCTTCGGAGCGGAAGCAGGGGGTCAGCGCGGTGAGGCGGATCGGGAGGGTGGCGGTATCGAGAATCTGCTCGCGGACCGAATTGGTCAGCGAAACTTCGGCGGTGGGGATCAGCCAGCGGCCATCGGTGGTCTGGAAATTGTCCTCGGCGAACTTGGGGAGCTGGCCAGTGCCGAACAGGGCCTCTTCGCGGACAAGCAACGGCGTTGCACACTCGGTATAACCACGTTGCAAAGTTTGCTGATTAAGCATGAACTGGCCGATTGCCCGCTGCAACCGCGCCATTTGTCCGCGCAGGAATGTGAACCGCGAGCCCGAGAGCAGCGCGCCAGTTTCGAAGTCAAGGCCGAGTGCAGGGCCGAGGTCTGCGTGTTCCTTCGGCGTGAAATTAAACTGGCGCGGTGTTCCCCAGCGACTGACTTCAACGTTTTGTGATTCATCAGTGCCGTCGGGAACGCCGGGGTCGGGGAGGTTGGGATAGACTGATAATGTGTCGTGAAGTTGTTTTGTGAGATTTTTCTCAATGCCGGAATTAATTTCGATTAGTTCCTTGATTGTAGAAATCTCATTTTTCAAAACAGCGATATTTAGGCTCGGATCTACTGTTTTTGATTGCCCAATGAGCTTTGAAATTTCATTTCTCTTGCTCTGTAGAATTTGTAATTCCGTGGCCACACTGCGCCGCCACTCATCTAACTTAAGGATGTGAATAGAGGGCAGACAGTCTGGACCGACACCGGGCAACGGGTCGGCGTCATCAATGATGATCGCAAAATTGACTCCCCGCCGCGCCAGCGCGGCGTCGAAGTCTTGCGGATTTTCCCGGATATATCGGATGTCATGCATGGTGTGGGGGCTATGCCGCCTCTCCGCGTCACACGCAACACTCCCCCCATCGTCATCCTGAACTTGTTTCAGGACCCATTTCTCCCCACGAGCGAAAGGTGCCCAAGGCGCGATGGGTCCTGAAACAAGTTCAGGATGACGGGATGTGGTGGGTAGGGCGGGTGAGGTGCCATCGCACCGATGGGCGGCGCCAATGGTGGGCGCGGCAGGGATTGAACCTGCGACCCCACCAGTGTGAAGGGTGATTCAGCCTACGAAACGGTTGAATTGCGTTGCTGAATTGAAGAACGGAGAGGGAATCATCCGAGAACGAAGCGGAATCTGCTGACCATTTGCTGATCACTTTGGATTGACCCGAGCACTTATGCCGACGCTGAGCCGTAAGTTGATGACGGCTTGGGCTGCCTATCTCGTCAAGGCAATCTGAGATTAATTGCCACTTTCAAAAGTTTTGGAAAACCGAGGGAGGCCGGCATTGGAGGGTATGCGTCGAGGTCACTGTATTGGCGCGAAGTCGGCATTGTGCCTTCACTGAAGGGTACCACGCACTTTTCGCCCTCAAGATGGGTTGCCGCGAGTGGATCATGCTCGCCTACAAATTCCGAAAAATGCCGATCCATTAACTCCCCGCTTGTCGAACTCAGGGAGGTTCTAGAGGGAGCGAATGACTGCCTCGCACCTTCATTGTCGTCGTTTAATAGAAAGAGAGCGATGCCTAGAACCGGACGTTGCGTTTATCGGCAAACCGCTATTGGGAGCGGCGGGATTGTTGGACACCGCGTAATTGATTTAGCCACTCGCTGGATTCTCATT
>JANLQQ010000088.1:0-3577 GCA_031367905.1 Novosphingobium sp. | reverse complement strand
CTGGTGCCGTGCTGGCGATCGTGGTGATTCAGGTCTCGCGCTGGTATGTGTTTAAATCTGCTCCCGCGCTGAATGTGAGCTCCATTGATGGGCTGCTGATTGCGCTGAAGTGGCTCGTTCTGCCTGCCTTAGCCTTGCTTGCCAGCCTGTTGAGCACCGCAATCTACCGTTTCACTCATGACATAGCGATTGACGGGCGACCCGATGGGGTCAGCCAACGGTTTGACATTCTGCTGCGCAACAACCGCAACACTCTGGAACAGCTGGTGCTTACACTGATCGCATGGGCGGGACTTGCAACCGCCATGCCTGAGCGGGCTGCAATTGCCTTTCCTGTTCTGGCAATGCTTTTTGTGATGGGACGGATATCTTTCCTGGCGGGTTATTTGTTCACTCCCTGCGCGCGCGCCTTTGGATTTGTGCTCACTTTTGTCCCCAATGCCTTGATCCTGATGTGGCTAACACTCAGGCTGGTTTGATGATCCTGTGCTGCGGCACGGAATCGACCGTTCCCTTTTGCCGCAACGCACCCTACATGCGCAATCATAATGGCCCGCCCTACTCCCGCCCCGTTCGACAAGGTAAAGATCGTCGCCGAAAACCGGCGAGCGAAGTATGATTATTATATCGAAGAGGTGTTCGAGGCCGGCATCGCGCTGACTGGAACCGAGGTCAAATCGCTTCGCTTTGGTGAAGGCTCGATTGCCGAGAGCTATGCCGAGGTCAAGCACGGCGAAGTCTGGCTGGTCAATTCCAACGTCCCCGAATTCAGCCACGGCAACCGCTACAACCACGAACCCAAGCGCCCCCGCAAACTGCTGCTCAAAGAGCGCGAGATTGCCAAATTTCACGGCGCGGTAGAGCGCAAGGGGATGACGCTGGTCCCGCTTTCGATCTATTTCAACGGCCGCGGCCGTGCCAAGGTTGAACTGGCGCTGGCCAAGGGCAAGAATGCTGCGGACAAACGCCATGTCATCAAGGACCGGGACTGGCAGCGCGATAAGGCCCGAATTATGCGTGAGCACAAATGATGATTATGCGTGAGCACAAATGAGCAGGATGCTCTCCCGTTTTGCAGGCTGGGCCAAGCGCACGATGCCCAAGCGTGAGCAGATGGAGCGCAGCCGCTGGGTTCCCCGGCGGGTGCTGGCATCCGAACTATGGCGGTTCACGCGCCGCTCGGTTCCGCGCGGGGTGGCCCTGGGAATGCTGGTGGGGATTATCGTGCCGTTCGCCCAGATCCTGTTCGCCGCAATGCTCAGTCTGCCGGTGCGGGCCAATGTGCCGGTGGCGGGTTTGACCACCTTCATCACCAACCCCTTTACCACGCCGTTCATCTGGGTGGTCGCCTACAAGGTCGGCAGCTGGCTGCTCCACGTCGATGCGATGACTATGATGCAGCCGGTTGCGCGGACAATGGAACAGACCCAGTTTGACAATATGTTGACCTGGCTGACCGGGGCAACGCTGGTTACGGCGTTTGGACTGGTGGTGTTGGCGGTGATTTCGGCGGCAGTCAGCTATCTGGCGACCAGCCTCATCTGGCGCTGGTGGACTGGGCACAAGCGGCGCGCCCGGCTGGAAGCGCGCATCAAGCAGCGCTCCGCCGCCGCCGGTAGTGTTGCATCCTGATGCCCGCTGCCCGCCAGTCGATGCGCGAAGCAGGCAAGCAAAGCCTGCCCCGCTCGGACTGGCTGCTGATTGGCACAGGGCTGCTCGCGAGCCTGATCTTGCTGTGGTTCATTACCGGGCAGCCGCTGGTTGTCGCCGGATTTGGCGGCGGAGTGCTGGCGCTGGGCGCGCTGATACGCTCCTTCGCCTTGCGCGAGCCGCCGCTGCGCGAGGCGGAATATGCCCTGCCGGACTGGTCGGTCACTGTTGCTGCGATTGAGCGTCCTGATACCGCCGTGGCGATTACCGATCGGGCTGGGCGGCTGGTCTGCGCCAATGCCCGTTATGAGGAATGGTTCGGTACCGCCCATGCCCCGCCCCGCCTGCCGGTGGATAGCCCCTCGCTTGATCGCCTCGCCCGCGCGGCGCGCAGTGGCTGGCGGGATGGCCAGGGCAGCGCCGATCTGATCGAGGGGGTGTTTGCCGATATCGGTGGCGGACGCTGGAAAGGCGAGGCCCTGCGGGCCGGCCGCGGCGATGATTTTCTGGTCTGGCAGATAAGTCCGGTGAGCGCGGCCGATCCGGTCGGAGATCTCGTAATCCAGCTTGATGGCAAACTCGGCCGAGCGCTGGCGCTGGCCGGAATTTCCGCCGCGATTGTCGATCCCGATGGCAAGATCCGCGCGGTCAATGCGGGGTTTTCTGCCCGTGCTGTAGGTGATGTCGCCGCGCTACTGACAGGCACGGATTTTGTTACACTGCTCCACCAGGATGAGCGTGATCGGATCAGCTGGGCGCGTGAAGGCAACAAGGGCTCGCCCCTGACCATGTATTACCTGCCCGTCGCCGATCCCGATGCGACGGTTGCTGCCGATCCCGAAACCACGCCTTCGCTGATGCTGCTGGTGGATGGTGGCGTCGGGCTGGGCGGCGGCGGCGGTGAGGTGCAGGCCGCAGTCCCGCATCTGGAAGCCCTGCTCGGCCAGCTCCCGCTCGGCCTGGCCATGGCCGACCGCGACGGGCGGCTGCTGTTTGCCAACCCGGCCTTCATGCGCGCGGCCGGACTGGAGGGTGAGGCGCCGCCAACCTATCCGACCGACCTGGTGGTGCGCGAAGACAAGGGCGCGCTGTCCGATGCGATCCGCCGCTTTGCCCAAGGTTCCTCCAATTCGGGCGATATCGCGATCCGCCTGCGCGAGCTGCCGGACGAGCCGGTCTCGCTCAGCCTGGCCGGGGTGCGCGGGCTCGGGGATGCCGCCGTACTGCTGGGGCTCACTGACTCAACCGAGGAAACCCGGCTCAAGCGGCAAGTCGCCCAGGCGACCAAGATGCAAGCCGTGGGCCAGCTCGCGGGCGGGGTTGCGCATGATTTCAACAATGTGCTGACCGCGATCCTTGGCACCTGCGATCTGATGCTGCTGCGCCATACGCCGGGCGACAGCGACTATGACGACATTCAGCAGATCCGCGCCAATTCCAACCGCGCCGCCAGCCTGACCCGCCAATTGCTGGCCTTTTCGCGCCAACAGACGCTGCGGCCTGTCGTGTTGCAGCTGCCCGATGTCGTCTCTGACATTTCGGCGATGCTGCGGCGACTGATCGGCGAGAAGATCCAGTTCGCGGTAATCCATGATCGTGATCTGGGGCCAGTCCGCGCTGATCCGACCCAGCTCGAACAAGTGATCGTCAACCTGGTCGTCAATGCCCGCGATGCGATGCAGGGCCGCATTGACCAGAGCGGTAAGCTGACTCTGGCAACCCGGCGGATCACCTCGGCCGATGTTCAGGGGATGCGCAGCGAGATCATCCCGGTCGGCGATTATACCGCGCTGGTGGTGCAGGATACCGGCGGCGGCATCCCGCCCGAACATCTCGGCAAGATCTTTGAGCCGTTCTTCACCACCAAAGAACAGGGCCGGGGTGGAATCATGGGGGGCACCGGGCTCGGCCTCTCGACCGTCTATGG
>JANLQQ010000048.1:0-6772 GCA_031367905.1 Novosphingobium sp. | reverse complement strand
GCGCTGCGACAGGGCTTACCACTGGCCGGGCGCATCCTTCTATGAACCTTACCCATCCGTTCTTTGATCCCGATGGTGACAAGCTGCGCGAAGAGTGCGGCGTGTTTGGCGTGATCGGCGCGCCCAATGCAGCGGTGATCGTCGCCCTTGGGCTCCATGCCCTGCAACACCGCGGCCAGGAGGCGGTGGGCATCACCAGCTTTGATGGCAAGGAGTTCTATTCGCGCCGCGGACTTGGTCATGTTGCCGAGAATTTTTCGAGCAGCGCCGCGCTGGCCGAATTGCCTGGCGAAATGGCGGTTGGCCACGTCCGCTATTCAACCACCGGTGGCGCCGGATTGCGCAATGTCCAGCCGTTGTTCGCCGATCTTGCCCGCGGCGGCTTTGCGATCGCGCATAATGGCAACATCTCCAACGCGCTGCACCTCAAGCAGGAGTTGGTCAACAAGGGCGCGATTTTCCAGTCGACCTCAGATACCGAGGTGATCATCCACCTGATCGCCACCAGCCGCTATCCCACGTTGCTTGACCGGTTTGTCGATGCGCTGCGGATGGTCGAAGGGGCCTATTCGCTGATCTGCACCACGCCAAAGCGGATGATTGCCTGCCGCGATCCTCTAGGTATTCGCCCGCTGGTCATCGGTAAACTTGGCGATGCAACCGTGTTTGCCAGCGAAACCGTTGCGCTTGATGTGGTCGGCGCCGAATTCTTGCGCGAAGTGGAGCCGGGCGAATTGGTCGAAGTCAGGGCCGACGGCCGGATGACCAGCCACCGCCCGTTCGGACGGCCAAGCCCTCGCCCCTGCATTTTCGAACATGTTTATTTCAGCCGCCCTGATTCCGTGATGGGCGGAAAATCGGTTTATGAGGTGCGCAAGCGGATTGGGATTGAGCTGGCCAAAGAAGCCGGGATTAATGCCGATCTGGTGGTCCCGGTGCCGGATAGCGGGGTGCCTGCCGCGATCGGTTATGCCCAGCAATCGGGTATTCCGTTCGAGCTAGGGATCATCCGGTCGCACTATGTCGGGCGGACTTTCATCCAGCCTTCCGATGGGGCGCGCCATTCCAGCGTAAAACGCAAGCACAACGCCAACCGCGCGATTGTCGAGGGCAAGCGGATTGTACTGATCGACGATTCGATCGTTCGCGGCACCACCAGCCTGCAGATCGTGCAGATGATGCGCGATGCAGGCGCCGCCGAAGTGCATATGCGGATCGCCAGCCCGCCCTATGAGTATAGTTGTTTCTACGGAGTCGACACGCCCGAACGGAGCAAGCTGCTGGCCGCGCAGATGGATGTGGCCGCGATGGGCAAATTCATCGAGGCAGACAGTCTGGCCTTCCTCTCGATCGACGGCCTCTATCGCGCGATGGGCGAGAAAGAGCGCGACAACACCTGCCCGCAGCATTGTGACGCCTGCTTTACCGGCGAATATCCCACCCGGCTGACCGATTTCGCCGGACGCGAGGATGATGCTCCCCAGCTGGCGCTGTCGGTAAACAAGGTCGCCTGATGCAGTTTGAAGGCCAGGTTGCGCTCGTCACCGGAGCGAGCCGCGGAATTGGTGCGGCGACTGCTGAGGCGCTGGCCGCAGCCGGTGCCCATGTCGTGCTGACCGGCCGGGATACCAAAGCCCTCGAAATGGTAGAAGAGCAGATTTTCGCGGCTGGCGGCAGTGCCACGATTGCGCCGATCGATCTGGCTGCGCCCGATGGTATCGCCCGGCTGGCCAGCGCCATAGCCGGTCGCTGGGACAGGCTCGACATCGTGGTTCACTGCGCTGCGATCCTGCCGCAGCTGACTTCGGTTGGCGATATTGATTCGGCCAGCTTTGGCAAGGCGTTAACCGTTAATGTTTTGGCCACCCAAGCGCTGATCGCCAATTTCGATCCGCTGCTGCGCAAAAGCCCCGATGCGCGGTTTGTGTTACTGACTACCGGTGTGGTCGCGCAGCCCCGTGCCTTCTGGGGTGCTTATGCTGCAAGCAAAGCTGCGGCCGAGGTTCTGACCGAATGTTATGCACATGAAGTGCGTAATATCAGCAAGATCCGCGTAGCGATCATCAATCCCGGCGCCACCCGCACCGCGCTGCGGGCGCGGGCCTATCCGGGCGAAGATCCGGCCTCGGTCAAGCCGCCCGAAGTGGTCGCTGCGCGATTGGTTGCGATGCTTGGTGAACAATACACCAGCCCGCACCGCGAAACCGTTAACCCTTCCTCATAAGCTCTGCTCAACCCAGTCGGTCCATACTCTGACCAGCTTGGGGAAGCCGCCGGAAGGCAACAGGAGGGACGTGGATTATGAACGCTTTGATGGTTGGAACACGCGACCCCTATCTTCTTGCCTCGCAGGAAGATCGCAGCGCGCCGCGCACGCGCATCGCAATTCCTGCATCCATGCGGATATCTGGCGGGCGCGGATATCAGACGGTGGTGCATGACCTCTCTCTCAGCGGGTTCTGCGCTGCTGCGGTCAACCGGGTTCATCCCGGCATGGTTTGCTGGCTCACCCTGCCGGGCCTTGAGGCCTTGCAGGGCGAAGTGATCTGGTGGGACAACAGCCTGGCCGGCTGCGCCTTTGACAATATGCTCAGCCCGATTGTCCATGACAACATCCTGGCCCGCTATCGCGGCGAAACGGTTTATCGGCCGATACTGTAAAAACCTAGCGCTTAATCAGGGTCACCTGGGCGACATCGATTCCGCCGCCGCGGAAGCCGCCCTCGCAATACATCAGGTAAAAACGCCATAACCCCGCAAAGCGTTGATCGAAGCCGGCCGGAAGGCGGCCCTCCTCCACCGCTCGATCGAAGTTCACGCGCCACAGCCTGAGCGTTTCGGCATAATCCGGGCCAAAACTGACCGGATCTTGCCATTCGAGTCCGCGGGTCGCAGCAAGCTTGCGGAACCTTGTCTCGCTCACCAGCATCCCGCCCGGGAACACATAGGTCTGGATGAAGTCTGCGCTGGCCGCATAGCCACCAAACAATTCGTCACGGATCGCGATATACTGGATTGCTGCCCGGCCGCCGGGCTTCAGATTGCGGGCGATGCAATCGAAGAACGCCGGCCAGAATTCCTGGCCAACCGCTTCGACCATCTCGGCGCTGACAATCCCGTCAAACTGCCCGGCAACATCGCGGTAATCCTGCTTGCGAAAGTCAATTTCAGCCGGGTGGTGCGCGCGTGCCCAGGCCAGCTGCTCGTCCGACAGGCTGATCGCAGTCACCGCCATGCCATGGCGCGCAAGATGCCCGGCAAGGCTGCCCCAGCCGCAACCGATTTCCAGCACAGTCGAAGCTCCGGCAACCCGCGCTGCAATCGATTCGAGCTTGTGCTGCTGAGCCGTCTCCAGCGTTTCTGAGCCCTTAGCGAAGCGCGCGCTGGAATAGTTCATCCCCGGATCGAGCCAGGCCGCATAGAAATCATTGCCAAGGTCATAATGGGCATGGATATTCCGCTGCGCCCCGGCCCGGGTGTTGCGGTGCAGCCGGTGCAGCCGCCGCGCCAGCCAGCGCCACGGTCCATGCGCACGCCCGGTATCGCCCAGCGCTTTACCATTGGCCATCAGTACGGCGAACAGCAAAACCGGATCGGGGCTGGACCAATCACCTTGCTCCCACCCCTGATAGCCGCCGACCGAGCCGCCAGTCGCCAGCCGGAGCAAACCGCGCCAGTCATGAATATGCAGCAGCGCATCGAAGCCCGGCGCGCGCGCGCCAAGCAGCCGGGTGCTCCCATCAGGCAGGGTTGCAGTGATCGAGCCGCGCAGCAGGCCGCGATCAAGCCGATCTAGAATGCGGTGAAAGCCCCCGGTAAAGACGCGCGACAACCACTGCGGACCGGTTCCGATCCACTGTCCTGCTGTGACGAGCTGAGCTCCCCTCCCCGGTGCCTGCGCGTTCATGGGATGATATATGGGCCACTGGAGTCTGGCGGGCAAGGTTGCGCGGTCACACTTTGTCCTTCATCCCCGCAAAAGCTGCCAGCGCCCGCTCGCGCGCGGCGCGGTGTTCGATAATCCGGGGCGGATAATTGCGCGGGCGGAGCAGTTCGGGATCGTGGATCTCGCCATCGGGAAGCGCGGCAAGTTCAGGCACCCATTGGCGAATATAGTCCGCCGCGTCGAACTTTGCCGACTGGCTGAGCGGTGCCATGATCCGCACAAACATGTTGGAATCAATGCCACTGCCCGCATTCCACTGCCAGTTGACCGCGTTGGAGCCATAATCGGCATCAACCAGCGTATCCCAGAACCAGCTTTCGCCCTTGCGCCAATCGATCAGCAGATGCTTGATCAGGAAACCGGCCACAATCATCCGCACCCGGTTGTGCATCCAGCCGCTGTGCCACAGCTGGCGCATTCCGGCGTCGACGATCGGATAGCCAGTGCGGCCCTGCTGCCACGCGGCAAGATCGGCGTCAGCCTCTGGCCCGCTTCGCCACGTGAAGGCATCAAACCCGGGGCGGGCATTGCGCGCGCCGTAATCGGGCAATTGCAGGATGACATTCTGGGCATAATCACGCCAGCCCAGCTCGCCAAGGAACTTGGCGGTCGATCCGCCTGCCCCGGCAAGGCGGTGCCAGATCGTGCTGGGCGAAATCTCGCCAAAATGGAGATGGGGCGAAAGGCGCGAGGTGCCTTCCACCGAGGGCAAATTGCGGCGTGCTTCATAGCGCGCGGAGTTTTCCGCAAAATCCTCAAGCCGGGTCTGCGCACCTGCTTCGCCGGGGGTCCATTCTTCACGAAAACCGCCAGCCCAATCGGGCTTGGCTGGAAGCAAATTCCAATCCGCCAGCCGCTCGCTTGCAGGCCATTGGCTTGGCGCGAGCAGCGATCTCGGCGCAGTCAGCGGAAGCGGCGGCGGCATCTGTTCGTTCAGGGCGCGCCAGAACGGGGTGAAAATCTTGTAAGGTGCGCCGCTGCCGGTCAGCACCGAGCCGGGCGGGGCCAGCGTATTGCCATGGTGCAAGGTCAGGCCGATCCGGGCGGCAACCGCCCGCTCGGCATTGCGCCACCACGGCTCGTAATGGTGGAGTGCGTGGACTTCGCCCGCGCCGGTTTCAACCGCCAGCGCCGCCAGCACTTCGTCACAATTGCCGCGCCGCAGGATCAGTCGCGATCCGATTCCCTCCAAAGCGGTATTGAGACTGGCCAGACTGTGATGCAGCCACCAGCGCGAGGCACTGCCCATCCGCCGGTGCTTTGGCGTATCGTCATCCAGCACATAAACCGGGATCACCGGGCCGGACGCGGCGGCGGCATGAAACGCGGCTTGATCCGCCAACCGCAAATCGCGGCGCAGCCAGACGATGGTTGGCTGCATCATGATCGGCGCTTGAACCCGGTCTCACCGAATGCGGCTTCGATCAAATAATGGGAGAGTTTGTTCATTCTTGACGCGTGGCAAGAAAGTCTGCCCATGGCAAGCGGTTGCCATCACACCTTCGCCATGCAAATCAGTGCCGCACGATGGCCCAACTTGCCCCACCCACCACCCGGACCGCCACCATTGCCGGGCTATGCTGGCTGGGCTTTGCTGCGATTGCGGCGGCGGTAACGCAAGGCTGGACGCAGCAGCTGGACGAGGCGATCCTGATCGCCCTGCGCCGCGGCCCGGCGGCGCTCAACGGTCCCTTCATCGCCATCACCGATATGGGTAGCGGGACGGTACGATTTGTGGTGATGACGACTGGCTGCGTTGCGCTGCTGGTGCTGCGGCAATGGCGCGGCGCGGCATTTCTGGTGCTGGCGGCGCTGCCTGCTCGGATAATCGTAAGCAATATGAAGTATCTGTTTGGCCGCGAACGACCCAGTGTAGTCGCTCACCTGGTTGACGCGGGGGGGTTTAGCTTCCCCAGCTCGCATGCCTTTGGTGGCACCTCGCTGTACCTTGCGCTGGCATTGGCTTTTGCACCCTCGATCGCGCCAGCCCGCCGCCACCCGATGATCACCCCCGCGCTGATCATTGGCGGTCTTTTGATCGGCTCGCTGATCAGCTTCAGCCGGGTTTGGCTGGGGGTACACTATCCCAGCGATGTCGTGGCTGGCTGGCTAGCCGCGATTGGCTGGGTACTGGTTTGGCACTTCATCGTGATACGGGCAGCACCCTCGGAAAACGGAATCGCGCCTTAAAGCGAGCCTTATAGGTCCGGCCCATGCTCGGTAACGGTCCAAGTCTGGCCCTTGGCGAGCAGCTTGGCAAGGTTGGGTTCCTTGCCTGCGCTGGCCTTGGCGCGTTCTTCGATCACGCCGGCTTCATAGGTTGGGCGCGGATCGTCGTAGATCACGCCCAGCGCCATCGGGAAGGGTCCGAACGGCAGCTCGACCAGCATATGCGCCACAGAACGATTGGTGACGTCATGGACGATCACGCCTGCGCTTTGCCAATTCCCGTCCGCCACATCGACCACCTTCAATGTCAGCGCCGCTGCATCGAGCGCAATCCCTTGCGTGCCGTTGTTGAACAGCATCGGCTCACCCTGCTTCAGCCAGAGCTGGCCGGTGGCAGCACCCGCCTTTTCGGTGAAGGCGCCGAACACGTCCTTGTTATAGACGATGCAGTTCTGGAAAATCTCGATGAAGGCCGCGCCGCGGTGCGCATGAGCCGCTTTGAGCACTTCGGGCAAATTCTTCGAGACATCGATCCCGCGCGCCACAAACCGCGCGCCGCTGCCCAGCGCATAGGCGCAAGGGGACGCCGGGCGATCGACCGAGCCGAGCGGGGTTGAGGGCGAGGTGGTGCCGACCCGGCTGGTGGGCGAATATTGC
>JANLQQ010000027.1:0-6599 GCA_031367905.1 Novosphingobium sp. | reverse complement strand
GCTGGTGCCAAGGTGATATTTGACATCGCCCGATCCGCCGACATCTTCAGGGTTGGCGGTGCCGCCCGAAAATTCGTGGAAGATCACGCGGTATGGCTTTGCCATCACATTGGCGAGCACGTTGAGCCGGCCGCGATGGGCCATGCCGAGGACGATTTCCTTGACCCCCAGCTGCCCGCCAGACTTGATCACCGCTTCGAGCGCCGGGATCATCGATTCCCCGCCGTCCAGCCCGAAGCGCTTGGTGCCGACATATTTGCGGCCGAGAAATTTCTCATACTGCTCGCCGCGGATCACTGCGGAAAGGATCGCCTTTTTGCCCTCTGGAGTAAAGTCGATGGTTTTGTCCGCGCCCTCCATCCGCTCCTGCAGGAAGCGGCGCTCCTCGACATCGGCGATGTGCATGTATTCGAGGCCGACCTTGCCGCAATAATTGGCGCGCAAAATCACGACCAGTTCGCGCACCGTGGCCCATTGCAGGCCCAGCGTGCCGCCCAAATAAACCTTGCGGTCCTGTGCAGCGCCGACAAAGCCGTGATAGGCAGGATCGAGATCGGCCGGCAGCTCCTGCTTCGACAGGCCCAGCGGATCGAGGTCTGCCGCCAGATGTCCGCGCACCCGGTAGGTGCGGATCAGCATCATCGCCCGGATCGAATCCGCTGCGGCATCCTCGATCGCGCGGGCATCCAGCGGGGCACCGGTCTTGGCTGCGGCTGACTTGATCGCCAGCTGCATCGCCAGTGGATCAAGCGCCTGAGTCAAATCATCCTCGGCCCCGCCGCCCGCCAGCGGCCAATTGGAACGCTGCCAGGATGGGCCCGGTTGAGTGTCTTCGGGAAGGAATTCGTGGAGTTCGTTGCCCATGCGGATCACCTTCTGCCTGTGCCCCACTTACTCGCGAGGGGCTTTGCGCCGCGTTACCGGCGTGTTCCCCGCTTATCCCTAGACCAGCTCTTTGAGCATCGCGTCGAGCGTGGTGCCAAGTTCGCTGGGTGAAAGGGATACGCGCACACCGGCGGCTTCCATTGCCGCAATCTTGCTTTCTGCGCCGCCTTGCCCGCCCGAAACAATCGCGCCGGCATGGCCCATGCGGCGGCCCGGAGGTGCGGTGAGCCCGGCGATAAAGCCAACCATCGGCTTCTTGCGGCCGCGTTTGGCCTCGTCGCGCAAAAATTGCGCGGCTTCTTCTTCGGCCGAGCCGCCGATTTCGCCGATCATGATGATCGACTTGGTCTCGTCATCGCCCAGGAACAGCTCGAGCATATCGATGAAGTTGGTGCCGTTGACCGGATCGCCGCCGATCCCGACCGCAGTGGTCTGGCCCAGGCCAACCATGGTGGTCTGATGCACCGCTTCATAAGTCAGCGTGCCCGAACGCGAGACCACGCCGACGCTGCCCTTCTTGAAGATTGACCCGGGCATGATCCCGATCTTGCACTCATTCGGCGTCAGCACGCCGGGGCAGTTCGGCCCGATCAGGCGCGATTTGGAGCCAGACAGCGCGCGCTTGACCTTGACCATGTCGAGCACCGGAATCCCTTCCGTTATGCAGACGATCAGCTCCATCCCTGCATCGATCGCCTCAAGAATTGAGTCCGCAGCGAACGGTGGCGGCACATAGATACAGCTGGCGGTCGCGCCGGTTGCCGCCTTGGCCTCGGCCACGGTGTTGAAGTTGGGCAGGCCGATATGGGTGGTCCCGCCCTTGCCGGGGGTTACCCCGCCAACCATCTGCGTGCCATAGGCCAGCGCCTGCTCAGTGTGGAATGTGCCGGTCGCGCCGGTCATCCCTTGTGTGATGACCTTGGTGGATTTGTTGACGAGGATGGACATTCAATTCTCCTTTGCGTCATCCCCGCGAAAGTGGGGACCGCTGGCCGGATTGCTGCGCCGTTCGGCCAGCGGTCCCGGGTCAAGCCCGGGACGACGAAATCAACTCAAGCTCGGATCAATCAATCGGCACGCCACCAGCAGTTCTTTAACTGCATCGACGCTCACCTGGAGGCCGGCCTTATCGGCATCGTCTAGCTCGATCTCGATGATTTTCTCGACCCCGCCCGCGCCGATCATCACCGGCACGCCGACATAAAGCCCGTCCAGCCCATACTGGCCGCTGACATGCGCCGCACATGGCAGGATGCGCTTCTGATCGCCCAGATAGGCTTCGGCCATCGCAATGCCTGATGCAGCAGGCGCGTAGAACGCCGAGCCAGTGCCGAGCAGCGCAACAATCTCGCCGCCACCGCCGCGGGTGCGTTTCACAATCGCGTCGATCTTGTCCTGGCTGGACAGCCCCATCTTGACGAGGTCTGGCACCGGGATGCCGTTGACGGTGGAATAACGCACCACTGGAACCATCGTATCGCCGTGGCCGCCGAGCACAAAGGTGTTCACATCGCGGACCGAAACCTGGAACTCATCGGCGATGAAATGGCTGAACCGCGCGCTATCGAGCACGCCCGCCATGCCGACCACCATGTGATGCGGCAGGCCCGAAAACTCGCGCAGCGCCCAGACCATTGCGTCCAGAGGATTGGTAATACAGATCACGAAAGCGCCGGGGGCGTTGTTCTTGATCCCCTCGCCAACCGCCTTCATCACTTTGAGGTTGATGCCCAGCAGATCGTCGCGGCTCATTCCCGGCTTGCGGGCGATACCAGCGGTGACGATGATCACATCGGCACCGGCAATATCCTTGTAATCGTTCGAGCCGGTGATCTTCGCATCAAAGCCTTCAACCGGGCCGCACTGCGACAGATCGAGTGCCTTGCCTTGGGGCACGCCTTCGACCACATCGAACAGGACGATATCGCCGAGTTCCCTCTGCGCGGCGAGATGGGCGAGCGTGCCGCCGATGTTGCCGGCGCCGATCAGCGCGATCTTCTTGCGTGCAGTCGTGGAGACCATGATCCGACGAATTCCTTCTCTTATCGCGGGCCCTAATCGCGAGACCGCGTCTGGCATATGATAAGCTGCATTGCCCCACGAAGGTGCAAAAAACTCAGTAAGGCACCATGTCCTAGGCAAGAGAGCAGGCGATTGCAACCCGGGAAAAGTAGCGAGTTACGACAATTTATGATAATGATTCGCAATTGCATAACTAACGCAAAACCTCGTCATCCGCCCGCCGACAGGTGGCTAATTCAGAGCGCTGGTGAAATCAGGCCTCGGCTACACCGGTCCGCGCCAGCAGGCCAAGCGCCATCCGGCGATCAAGCGTGCGGCATAGTCCCAGCCAGTGACGATAGCTGTCGCGGTCTTCGGCAAGGAGGGCCTGCTCCGCGCAATCGCGGGCCTGCGCAGCTGCGCCCAAACCATGCTGGGCAAAATGGAGCAGCGCGCTGCGCAACAGCGCCTCATCGGCAAAATCGGCGTAATTGTCGTTGGCGGCTCGGCCAATCGGCACGGCTGCCAGCCTGCGTCCCAGAATGGCGCTGACGGCAGGGCGAGCTGCAGCGAAATGGATCGTCATGTGTGGGTCCGGACCATGAGGGAGAACGTCGAGACACGCTATAACGATGCCCCGCTAAAGTTGTATGTTTGGCTATGGTTGTCCGAACCTTAACATTGATATAGCGGCGAATATCAGTTGGGCTGGTTGATCCAGCGGCCGCTGTTCTGGTATTCGGGGCGGACGGCGGACGCCTCGGGCAGCTTCTCGCCCTTGTAGAGCGCCTCGCCGCCGCGCGACTGGAGATCCTGCGTGTAGGTTGGCGCATGGGCAAGGCGGGCGGTGGTTGGGTGGGCCGGGGCAAAGCCTGCGGCAGTTGGGGCAAATGCCTTGCCCTGTGCGGCTTTCAGCCCGGCATCATAGGCGCGTTGCAGCGCGACTGGATCGAGCGCTAGGTCCTCGGCGGTAACGAGGGCAGCGCTGCGCGGATGCGGTGCGGCCACTGGCTCGCCGCCGGAATAGGCAAACCGGAAGGCGGCGGGTAAACCGGCCGCGCCGCCGAACCGGTAGAAGCGGTGCATTCCGATCGTGCCGAGGTGGATCAGGCTGTCGGCCCAATAAGGGTGGATTTGGATCGTATGGTAATGCGTGGCGAGGCCGACATTGCGTTCAACATAGCCCGACAGCGCAGCGCGGGCGACGCTTTCGGCGCGCATCCAGAAAAAACGGCTGGGAACGCGGGCCAGCGCGCCGTCGCAGGTGAAACTGAACTGGCAGCCGGTGCGGCGTTCCGATCCCTGGAAAACCACCCCGCATACGGTGTTCGGATAGCTGGGATGGGCTACCCGGTTCAGCACCACCTGGGCTACTGCGCGCTGGCCTGCGTCCGCCTCGCTCGCGGCTTCGTAATAGACTGCGGCGGTCAGGCATTGCAGCGCGCGGCTGCGATCAATCCCGCTGTTATCGATCCGAAACGCGCGGGCGACCGGTCCGGCCATAGGATCCGCAGCACGTGCGTCCACAGCATCGGAATGCGCTTCGCTGGCCAGCAGCGGCGCATTGCCGGGTGCAAGGTAATAGAATGCCGAGCCGGGGAAGCTGCCGCCAGCCTGTTCAAACGGCATTGGTTCGATCTGCACTTCAGCATGGCCGGCATTGCCGATATCGAAGCTGCGCCATTCGCCCGGTGCGGCAAAGGCAGGCACAGCGATCGCCGCAAGCAGGATCAGCGCGCGCCTGCCATGATGCTTGCGGGCAACCGAGCCAGCCAGCGTCCGCGTCCCGCGCCGCGGCAGCCGCACGGCAAAGTCACCCGGGCGTGGTTCATAAGGAAAGGTGATCGGCTTGGTCATCGGATCTTTCAAATGGGCAACGCGTGCTGCCGCGTAACCCGGTTTGGTGTTCACCGCGCCCCGACATTTCGGGCTGTATCGATCCGGAACAGTGACCAGTGATAGTGTGAAGCGGTTAAAAAATGCCCTGCTTGCCAGATAAGCCCGGCTTGCCAGATCAGAAAGCGGGGGCTATCGGCCATTTCACGTCATAGGTTGTCCGGTGAAAGCCGGGCCTAAGAGGGAAGCGGGCTGAAAATCCCGCGCTGCCCCCGCAACTGTGACCGGGGAGTTTGTCCTCCACATGCCACTGGTCGTCAGGCTGGGAAGGCGGGGGCAGGCATTGATCCGGGAGCCAGGAGACCTGCCGATGACGGTCGTTCCGCAGCCGGGCGGGGTGTACCGGGTGTAAGCAGGAGCTCGCGATTTCGTGCGGGCGGCCTCGCCATGAGCGGCATTCGTTCATGTTGTGAGGATTATTAATGAAATATCTGTTTTTGCTGAGTTGCTCTCTCATCGTCGCTGCGCCTGCGGCAGCGCAGGAAGCGACTAATGAGATCATCATCGCCGATCCGATCCGCGATGATCTGATCACCGTCGTTGCAACGGGCTTGCAGTCGCGGATCGACCAGACCGGCCAGTCGGTGAGTGTGATCGGCGCGGCTGAAATTGCCGCGATCCAGGGGCCGGACCTGACCCGGGTGCTGGAACGGTTGCCCGGCATCACCATCACTCGCAATGGCAGCCTCGGCGGCTTTACCGGAGTGCGCCTGCGCGGCGCGGATGCCGAACAACTGCTGGTGCTGGTTGACGGCGTCAGGGTGAATGATCCCTCATCGCCCGGCGGCGGGTTTGACTTCGGCAATCTGCTGAGCGGCGGGATCGCCAAGATCGAGTTGCTGCGCGGCTCCAACAGCGTGGTCTGGGGCAGCCAGGCGATTGGCGGGGTGCTGGCGATCACCTCCAAGGCCTTGGACGGCGCCGAAGGCAGCGTCGAATATGGCGCACGTGACAGCCTTGATGCCAGCGCCAGCGCCGGTCTGGCGAAAGGTGGCTACGCTATCAGCGTGAACGGTGGTTACACGCGCACCGATGGCATTTCGTCCGCAGCCAGCGGCACCGAGGCTGATGGTTTTCGCCAATGGCGCGTCGGCGGGCGCGGGCGGCTTGATCTGGCACCAGGTCTCTCGGCCAATCTTGCCGCGCGCTATGCCGATAGTCAGATCGATCTCGATGGCTATCCGGCGCCACTTTACAATTTTGCCGATACGCCCGAATTCCAGAAGACCCGCGAAGCGTCGGGTAGGGCGGGGCTCGCCTACCAGGGGAACAGCTGGGAACTGGGTGTGGGCTATGCCTTGTCGGATATCCACCGCGACTATTACGATCCGACTTACGGCACCGCGCCCAGCTATGGCTACAAGGGCCGGAGCGAGCGGGCCGATGTTTCGGGGGGGATGGATCTGTCCGATCAATTCCGCGTGATTTTCGGTGCGGATAGCGAATGGAGCCGTTTCTCCAGCAACTTCGATGCCGAGCAGAAGGCGCGCCTCTCCAGCACGCACGCTTTGCTGACCTATAATACCGATCGACTCAATCTTGCCGCAGGCGTCAGGCTGGATGATCACAGCCAGTTCGGCAGCGAATGGACTTTTGGGGCCAATGGCAGCTTCGCTGTATCGGACGATTGGCGGATCCGCGCCTCCTATGGCGAGGGCTTCAAGGCTCCGACGCTGTACCAGCTGTTGTCCGATTACGGCAACGCCGCACTCACCCCCGAACGCAGTCGCAGCTATGAGATCGGGATCGAGCGGGGGGACCGCAATTCCGCGCTGCATTTTGCGCTCACCGCGTTTCGGCGCGATAGCCGCGAACTG
>JANLQQ010000194.1:0-7448 GCA_031367905.1 Novosphingobium sp. | reverse complement strand
CCGATGTGCTGCGCGCCGATGGTATCGCGGGAATTCTGAAACGCTTCGATGAAGAGCACAACCGGCTGTTCACCTTCAACATGGATACCCCGCATGAAATCGTGAACCTGCGCGCAGTCGCACTGGGTGAGGCGCTGGACTTGCCTGCCGCTCAGCTGCCCAAGGGTGACGGTAATCCGGTGGCCGCAAAAATGCGCGATCACAAGCTGTGGATGGACGGGCGCGAACAAGCGGCGGTGATCTATGACCGCAGCAAGCTGCGGCAGGGCGATGTGATCCCCGGCCCCGCCATCGTGGTCGAAATGGATGCAACCACGCTGATCGAAAGCGGCTGCATCGCATCGGTCGACGCTGTCGGCAATATCCTGATCAATCTGGCCTGAGGGGACGCATCATGCCCGCCACTATCGTTACAACCAACCCCGCCCCGTTTGCCAAAGTCGCGATTGACCCGGTAACGCTCGACATCATGGAGAACGCGCTGCGCAATGCGCGGATCGAGATGGACGCGACGCTGGTCCGCACCGCAATGTCGCCCGGCATCCGCGAACAGGGCGATGCCTTTCCGCTGATCGCCGATCACACCGGCAAGATGATCGTCGGCCAGTTTGGCAGCTTTATCGGCGGATTTCTGACGCAGTTCGATGGCACGCTGGAAGATGGCGACATGATCTTCCTATCCGATCCCTACAGCTGCGAAGGCGCGGTCAGCCATTCGAACGACTGGCTGGTGCTGCTGCCGGTGTTCAAGGACGGCCGGCTGATCGCCTACACCGCGATGTTCGGCCATATGTCCGATATCGGCGGCAAGGTGGTCGGTTCGATGCCGATCAATGCCCATTCGATCTTTGAGGAAGGGGTCCGTATTCCCCCGGTCAAGATCTGGAAAACGGGCGTGTACAACGATGATCTGATGAAGCTGGTGATGCACCAGACCCGCAAGCCCGACTGGTGCCAGGCCGATCTCAACGCGCTGATCGCCTCGTGCCGGGTCGCTGCGCGGCGGGTGATCGAGCTGGCGGAACGGTTTGGCGATGATGTTTATGTTTCGGCCACCCAGGAACTGCTGGCCCGCAACCACCGCGCGATGGCGGCCCTGATCGGGATGGCGATCGCCGAGGAACCGGTCAGCTTTGAGGATTACATCTGCGATGATGGGGTAGGCTTTGGCCCCTACAAAATCCGCTGCACCATGTGGCGCGAAGACGGCAAGGTGGTGCTTGATTTTTCCGGAACCGACCCGCAAAGCGCCGCCTCAATCAACTTTTACCTCAACGAAAACATGTTCAAGATGTTCTTCGGCATCTACATGATCATGGTCTTTGATCCGCAGATCCTGTTCAACGACGGGTTCTATGATCTGATCGATGTGCGGATCCCGGAAGGCTCGTTGCTCAAGCCGAAGTTCCCCGCGGCGCTATCCGGGCGGACGCACGCGCTGGGGCGGATTTTTGACATTCTGGGCGGACTGCTCGGCCAGAAGACGCCCGAATTCCTCAATGCCGCAGGGTTTTCGTCCAGCCCGCACCTGTTCTATTCAGGCAACGACAACCGCCCCGGCAAGAAGGGCGAGTGGTTCCAGCTGTTCCAGATCGGGTTCGGGGGCATTCCCGGCCGCCCGATGGGCGATGGGCCGGATGGGCATTCGCTGTGGCCGGGCTTCACCAATGTTCCCAATGAATTCCTCGAACGCTATTTCCCGATGATGATCGAACGCTACGAGACCGAGCCCGACAGCGGCGGCGCCGGCCTGCACCGCGGCGGCAACGGCATCCATATGACCTATCGGTTCCTTGAGGCCGGGACGATCTCGATCCACGATGATCGCTGGTTCGTGCCGCCATGGGGCGTCAACGGCGGCGAGCCGGGGCAGCGGGCGCGCAAGATCCTCGAGAAGGCTGACGGGACCCAGATCATCGTTGGCAACAAGGTGGAGGATGTGACGGTCGAGGTTGGCGATCAGCTCCACTTCATCACCTGGGGCGGCGGCGGCTGGGGCGATCCGCTGGAACGCGCGCCTGAACTGGTCGGCAAGGAGATAACGCAAGGGCTGGTAACGGCACAGGGCGCGCTGGCCTATGGGGTGGTGGCTACGGCCGCAGGTGCAGTAGATGGCGCGGCGACTGAGGCCTTGCGGAGGGACATTCGCCAGCAGCGCGGGCCACTCCCGCTGTTCAACTATGGCCCCGGGATCGATGCACTGCGGGCAAACTGCCTGGCCGAAACAGGCCTGCCCGCGCCGATCCAGCCAGTCTGGGCGCAGCTGGAAGCCGCGGAGTAGCCCCTGTGACCAACACCGGAGCATTGCAGGATATTCGCGTGATTGAGCTGGGCCAGTTGCTGGCCGGGCCGTTCTGTGGGCAATTGCTGGGCGATATGGGAGCAGACGTGATCAAGGTCGAGCCGCCGGGTGCGGGCGATCCGATGCGCGAATGGGGGCTAGGCGCCGAGAAGGTCAATTGGGAGGTTATCGCCCGCAACAAGCGTTCGATCTCCGCCAATCTGCGCATTCCGCAAGGCCAGTCGCTGGTCCGTCAGCTGATCGCCACCGCCGACGTGCTGGTCGAGAATTTCAAGCCCGGCACGCTGGAGAAATGGGGGCTTGGCCCGGCTGAACTCCACGCCATCAACCCCCGCCTGATCATTGCCCGGATGTCCGGCTATGGCCAGACCGGGCCATACTCGGACCGTGCCGGGTTCGGCGGGATTGGCGAGGCGATGGGGGGCTGGCGCTATATCGTCGGCGAGCCGGATCGCCCGCCCAGCCGGATGGGCATTTCGATCGGCGATACGCTGACCGCAACCTACGGCTGCATGGGCGTGCTGGCCGCGCTGCATGCCCGCGAAAAGTCAGGCAAGGGCCAGGTGGTTGACGCCGCGCTTTATGAAAGCGTGCTGCAGGTGATGGAAAGCCTGATCCCGGAATATGACCGGATGGGGATTATCCGCGAGCGTTCCGGCTCGTTCCTGCCCGGCATCGCCCCGTCCAACGTCTACCCTTGCAAGGACGGTGACTTCATGATCGGGGCCAACAAGGATGCGATCTTCAAGCGGCTCGCGCTTGCCATGCGGCGGCCTGAGCTGGGCGATGATCCGCGCTATGCCACTCATGTCGCGCGCGGGGCTAACCAGATCGAGCTTGATGCCCTGATTGGCGACTGGACCCGGACACTGACGATCGCCGAGGTTGGCGCGCTGATGATCGAACATTCGGTCCCGGCCGGGCAAGTCTATCGCGCGCCCGAGATGATCGCCGATCCGCATTTCCAGGCGCGCGGGGCGATTGTCGAGGTGGAGACAGAGCGCTTCGGCAAGCTCAAGATGCAGGGCACTTTCCCGCACCTGTCCGAAACCCCGGGCAGCATCCGCCGGCCTGCGCCTTCCATCGTCGGCCAGCACAATGCCGAGGTTTATGGCGAGCTGCTGAACCTTGGCGCAGAGGATCTGGCCAGGCTCAAAGCGGCGGGCGCAATCTGATGGCCAAGGATGAAGGTGACCTATTTGCGAATTACGTCGGCGCTTTCGATGGCCATTTGCCGTTCGGCCAGCACCCTGCGCTGCTGATCGTCGACTTCGTCATGGCCTATCTCGATCCCGCCTCGCCGCTCTATGCCGGGGTGGAAGATGCCCTTGCCAGCAATGAGCGCCTGCTCGCCGCTGCTCGCCTGGCCGAAATTCCGGTATTCTTCACCAATGTCGAATATGAACCCGGCGGCGCGGATGGCGGGATATTCTACCGCAAAGTCCCAGCGCTTCGCGTGTTTGAGCGCGGCTCAGCCTATGGCGCCTTCCCCGAAACGCTGCGCCCGCGCGCGGGTGAGCGAGTGATCACCAAGCAATATGCCTCTGCCTTTTTCGGCACAGACCTCGCCGCTGAGCTAACGGAACTGGGCGTCGATACCTTGCTGATTACCGGACTTTCAACCTCGGGATGCGTCCGGGCGAGTGCGCTTGATGCTTGCCAGCACGGCTTCCCGCCCTTCGTAGTGCGCGAGGCCTGCGGCGACCGCCATTCCGGCCCGCACGAGGCCAGCCTGTTCGATCTGCAGGCGAAATACGCCGAAGTCATTTCGGAAGGCGAGGCAATCCGCCATTTGCAGACGCCGCCGGCTGCCTAGATCACAAAATCGAGAATCGCCGGCAATTTACCGGCAGCCCGATTTGCCACCATCCGGTCATGCAATGTCGAGATCTGCTTGCTGCCAGTCTTGACGAACAGGAACGGCAAAAAGCCGTGGACCGTGCACGCAATGCCGCCCAGCACCATCCGGATGCCAAAGCCGGTCGCATGACGAAAATGTTCGCCATAGGTTTCACCGACACTGGCGGGGTGTTCGCGAAAGGACTTCAGCGGATCCATGCGGCATTCTCCCAGACGGGTGTATTATAAACAAATCCGGCCGAAAAATCTTCACTGAATTTTGGCGGTGCTGGCCTTAGAGAATCCTGATCAGTTCGAGCATTTGCGCGGCGAGATCGGCCCGGCAGATCAGCAGATCGGGCATGGAGGTATCAGCCTGGTTGTAAACCAATGGCGAGCCGTCGATCCGGGAACAATGCAATCCATGCGCCAGGGCTACCGCAACCGGCGCGCAGCTATCCCATTCATACTGGCCGCCGGAATGGAGGTAGATATCCGCCTCACCCCGCACCACTGCCATGGCCTTGGCCCCGGCGCTGCCCATCGGGATCAATTCGGCGCCAAGCACCTTGGCGAGCGTGACCGCTTCTGCGGCCGGGCGGGTGCGGCTGACGACCATGCGCAAAGGGTGCGCAGCCGGTGGCACTGGCTGCAGCTGATCGGAGCGCAAGACCAGCCCAAGTCCGGGCAGCGCCACTGCGCCAACGCTGGCAACGCCATCAACGCTCAGCGCAACATGCACGGCCCAATCCATCCGCGCCTTGCCATATTCGCGGGTGCCATCGATCGGATCGACGATCCAGACGCGTGATTTTATCAGCCGCTCGGCCGTGTCCTTGCTCTCTTCGGACAGCAGTCCATCGCCGGGTCGCTGGTGACGCAGCGCAGCCACCAGAAACTGATTGGCTGTGGCATCGCCAGCGTCGCCCAGCGCCTTGCCCTCCAGCACCCCCGCACCGCGAACGGCAAGCGCCAGCTGGCCAGCAGTCTCGGCCAGATGCGCGGCAAGCTCGGCGTCGGTCATGGCGCTTCCACTTCGGGGACCGGGCGCGGCGTTGCTGTGCGCGCGGCGCCCCAGTGAACCGAACTCCAGACACGTTCGTGGAAATAATACAGCACCATCTTGGTCAGCACTTCAGTCAGCGCAATCGCGCCTGCCGCCCTGGGGCTGCCGGTAAAATACCAACTTAACAAGAAGGTATCGATGCTGCCGAGCAAGCGCCAGCTAGCCGCTTTGACCACCGATCGCGAATGGGTTTCGTGTCCTTTGAACAGTAACATGGCTAACCGCTCTCCAACAGCACATCGACGATCAGATCCGCCGCCTGCTCGGGCGTCATGGTGGTGGTATCGATCCGCACTTGCGGCGAGGCTGGCGCCTCATAAGGGCTGTCGATCCCGGTGAAGTTCTTGAGCTGGCCGCCCCGCGCCTTTTTGTAGAGGCCCTTCACATCGCGCTTTTCAGCCTCGGCCAGCGGCGTATCGATGAACACTTCGATGAACTCGCCCGCAGGAAGCATCGCGCGGACCATCTCGCGCTCGGCGCGGAACGGGCTGATGAAGGCGGTGATGACGATCAGGCCAGCATCCGCCATCAGCTTGGCCACCTCGCCCACCCGGCGGATATTCTCGATCCGGTCAGTCTCGGTAAAGCCCAGATCCTTGTTAAGCCCGTGGCGAACATTATCGCCATCCAGCAGAAAAGTGTGCCGGTTCATCCGGTGGAGCTTTTTCTCGACCAGATTGGCAATGGTCGATTTGCCCGAACCCGAAAGCCCGGTGAACCATAATACCGCAGGTTTCTGGTTCTTGAGCCCGGCATGCGCCTCGCGGCTGATGTCGAGCGCCTGCCAATGGACGTTCTGCGCGCGGCGCAAACTGAAATGCAGCATCCCGGCTGCAACGGTTGCGTTGGTCAGCTTGTCAATCAGGATGAACCCGCCGAGCGTCCGGCTGTCCGCATAGGCCTCGAAAATGAGCGGCTTGTCGATGGCAAGTTCCGCCACGCCGATCGCATTCAATTCCAGGGTTTTGGCTGCGACGTGTTCCATCGTGTTGACGTTGACGGTGTATTTGGGCGTATGGACCGTGGCCGAAACCATCTGCGTGCCAAGTTTGAGCCAGTAACCGCGCCCTGGAATCAGCGCCTCGTCGGCCATCCACACTAGGGTCGCCTCGAACTGGTCGGCAACTTGCGGCGGCGCATCGGCGGCGGCGATCACATCCCCGCGTGAGCAGTCGATCTCGTCCGCCAGCGTCAGCGTGACCGATTGGCCAGCAACCGCCTCAGCCAGATCGCCGTCTCCACCCGGTTCGCTTGAGTAGCCGGAACCCTTCGGCATAGCGACGATCCGCGCTACCGTGCTGGTCTTGCCCGAAGGCAGCACCCGCACCGCATCACCTGGCTTGACCGTGCCGCTGGCGATCAGCCCGGCAAAGCCCCGGAAATCAAGGTTGGGCCGGTTGACCCATTGCACCGGCATCCGGAGCGGCCGTGCCTGATCGGCGGTGCTGTTTAGTTCAACGCTCTCCAGATGCTCGATCAGGCTCGCGCCATGATACCACGGGGTGTTGGCGCTGGGACCGACGATATTGTCACCCTTGAAACCGGAAATCGGGATCGCGGTGATCTGGTCAATCCCGATCGAGGCGGCAAAGCGCAGATATTCGGCCACAATCTCGTCAAACCGGGACTGGCTGTAGTCAACCAGATCCAGCTTGTTCACCGCCAGCACGATGTGGCGAATGCCGATGAGATGGGCTAGATAGCTATGCCGCCGGGTCTGGGTGAGCACGCCCTTGCGCGCATCGATCAGGATTACGGCAAGATCGGCGGTGGAAGCTCCGGTGACCATGTTGCGGGTGTATTGTTCATGGCCCGGCGTATCGGCGACGATGAATTTGCGCTTTTCAGTGGTGAAATACCGATAGGCCACGTCGATGGTGATGCCCTGCTCGCGCTCGGCCGCCAGCCCATCGACCAGCAGCGCAAAATCGATCTCCTGCCCTTGCGTGCCAACCCGCTTGCTGTCCGCTTCCAATGCGGCAAGCTGATCCTCGAAGATCATCTTGCTGTCGTATAATAGCCGCCCGATCAGCGTCGACTTACCGTCATCGACACTGCCGCAGGTGATGAAGCGCAACATCGTCTTGTGCTGGTGGGTTTCCAGATAGGCGTCGATATCCTCGGCGATGAGGGTGTCGGTCTGATAGGCGGAACTGTCCGGGGTATCGGTCATCAAAAATACCCCTCCTGCTTCTTTTTTTCCATGCCCGCGCCGCCCGCATCCTTGTCAATCGCCCGGCC
>JANLQQ010000186.1:0-4623 GCA_031367905.1 Novosphingobium sp. | reverse complement strand
TTCAGGGCTTGGCTACCTCGTGCTCGATCGCGCCAAACACACTGCGGCCTTTGGCATCGCGGACCTCGATCCGCACAAGATCGCCATAGCGCAAGAATTCGGTTTTGGGGGCGCCAGCAGTGATCGTCTCGACCATCCGCTGTTCTGCGATGCAAGCATAGCCGCGCCCGCCGTCGGCCACCGGACGGCCGGGCGAGCCATCGGGATCGCGATTGGAAACTGTGCCAGATCCGATGATCGAGCCGGCCCCGATCCGCCGGGTCTTGGCCAGATGGGCGATCAACGTGCCGAAATCGAAAGTGCACTCCTCCCCCGCTTCAACCCGGCCAAACGGCTGGCCGTTGAGATCGATCTGCACCTGCTTGCTCAGCCGCCCTCCGCTCCACGCCGGGCCCAAGCCGTCCGGCGTGACAAATACCGGCGAAAAATGGCTCGCCGGCTTGGACTGGACGAAGCCGAAACCCTTGGCCAGTTCGCCTGGGATCAGATTGCGGAGCGAGACATCGTTGACCAGCCCGACCAGCCGGATGTGGCCCAGCGCTGCCTCGGCCGAAACGCCCTGCGGGACATCGCCGGTCACGACGCAAATCTCAGCTTCCATGTCGCAGCCCCAAGCCTCGTCAACCAAGGTAATTGGCTCACGTCCGCCACGCAGATCATCGCTGCCGCCCTGATACATCAGCGGATCGTGCCAGAAACTGTCGGGCAGGTCTGCGCCGCGCGCCTTGCGGACCAGTTCAACGTGATTGACGTAAGCCGAGCCATCGGCCCACTGAAACGCGCGCGGCAGCGGGGCCGCCGCTTCGCGCTCGTGGAACCGCTTTTGCGGGATCGCCCCATGCTCAAGCTCGGTCGCCAAAGCTTCCAGCGCCGGGGCTAGCTGGTCCCACTCATCCAGCGCCGCCTGCATGGTTGGCGCGATATGATCGGCATCGGCATACCAGGCCAGATCATTCGAGACGACGATTAACCGTCCATCGCGGCCCTGCGGAAAGGAAGCCAGTTTCATACGCTAAAATTCCTCTGCATGGTCGATCCGGGTGCCTTCCAGCGCGCGGACCTGATCGGAAATACGGGCGAGAAGCGATTTGAACTGGCTGCGCTCAGCCGGATTCAGCGGCGCGAACAGGCGGCGCTCCATCTCCAGCGCCAGCGGCATGATTTCGCCGTGCATCACCCGGCCTTCATGGGTCAGTTCGAGATGATGCGAGCGGCCGTCGTGAGCATTGGGGCGGCGCACTGCGAGGCCGCGTTCTTCGAGCACCTTGCACGCCCGGTTGACCGCCACCTTGTCCATCCGCGTCGCCCCGGCGAGTTCCCGCTGGGTCTGCCCCCCGGCATCGCCCAGCACCGCCATAACTCGCCATTCCGGGATCTTGAGCCCAAAGCGCGTGCGATATTCCTCGGCAATGCTGCCGCTCACCGCGTTAGAGGTAACCGACAGCAGGTAGGGAAGGAAATCAGCAAGGCGAGGAGACTTCGCGGCCATCGGTAATCCGGTTCCTGTTGCAACCAGTTTGCTAGGGCGGGCCCGGCCCGAGCGCAATGCTAAAGCGCGGAGCCTACGCGGGTTTTACCGCTTCCGGCGCGGCGGCAGCGATTGCCGGGATCATCCGCAGCGCTTGATCCAGCCGAACCAGCCGGGGAAAGCGTTCGAGCGGGACCATGAAACGGCGCGCGCTATACATCTGCGGAACCAGACAAAGATCGACTAGATCGGGTTTTTCGCCGCCAAACAATCCGCTGTCTGGGGCCGCAAATTCAAGCGCGGCCAGCCCGTCTCCAACCCAGCGATGTAACCACCGCGTGACGCCGTCAGCGTCCTGCCCCAGCTCGTCGCGCAAGTAATTGGCGACACGCAGATTCTGGAGCGGGTGGATCTCCGAGATGATCGTCATCGCCTTCGCCAGCACCCGGGCGCGCAGCGCCGGATCGGCGGGCAACAAGCGCGGTTCGGGGCGCGTGGCATCAAGATAATCAATGATCGCCAGCGACTGCGCCAGCTGCTGTCCATCGATTTCTAGCACCGGGATCAGTCCCAACGGGTTGCGCGCGCGAAACTCTGCAGTGGCCTGCTCTCCCTTAGCGAGATCCACCGTAACCGCGCGATAGGCCACGCTCTTCAGGTTCAGTGCGATGCGCACCCGGTAGGCGGCGGATGAGCGCCAGTAATCATACAGCACCACCTCGCTCATCGCAGCACCCGTCCCGCCACCGCAGCCAGCTTCAACGCCAGCCCAGCGTCGCGCGCGGCCGGTGCCGTCATGATCGCCCCATCCAGCGCGCGATCGATCGGGCTTGGTTCGCGGGTCGGCGGCAGCATCTCGGCGAGGCGGCGAACCATGTCGCTGGCGATCGTTGCGTTTACCTCCATAACCGCCAAGACTTGTGCCACATCCACCCCGGCATCAGCTTCGCGCCAGCTGTCATAATCGGTAACCATGCCGATCAGGGCATAGGGCAGCTCGGCCTCGCGGGCGAGGCGCGCTTCGGGCATTCCAGTCATCCCAATCACATCCCCGCCCCAGCTGCGAACCAACCGGCTTTCGGCGCGGGGCAAGAATTGCGGGCCTTCGATCGCCACATAGGTACCGCGCTCATGCACCGTGGCCCCGGATTCCTGCGCGGCGCTTGCAGCGGCTGCGGATAACCGGGGGCACACTGGATCGGCGAGGCCGACATGGGCGACAAGCCCCGGTCCGAAGAAACTTCCGGTGCGGGCGGTGGTGCGATCAATGAACTGATCCACCGCAACGAAATGCCCCGGCGCCATGGCTTCACGTAGCGAGCCAACCGCGCAGAGCGCCAGCAAGTCCGTCACACCGCAGCGCTTCAAAACATCGATATTGGCGCGGTAGTTGACCGAAGAGGGCGGCAGGCTGTGCCCCGCTCCGTGGCGGGCGAGGAAAGTAACCCGGACCCCGCCAAGCGTACCCATGGTGACTGGGCCAGATGCTTCACCGAACGGACTGGCGACCGCAATTTCCTGCGCATCCTCAAGCTCAAGCCCGGCGGCGAGGCCCGAGCCGCCGATTACCCCGATGTGCCAGGCACCGCTCATTTGGGGGCGAGGATCCCTGCCATGACGAAATCGATGCAATGGGCGCGGTAGCGATCGCGCAGTTCCTCGGTCAGTGTATCACGGTCAAAACAGTGCTTGAGCACCAGCCGGGCCGAGAAGAACCGGTCGGCCGCTCCGGTCAGGGTAAAATAGAACAGCTGCGGATCGACGTCGCGAAACACCCCCTGGTTCACCCCGTCACGGATCAGCCGGTCATAGGCGCGGTGCAGCGGAGTAAGGTAGGAATCGGCGATCCGCTGCGCCTCGGCATCATCGCTTTCGCGGACCAGCCGCATCAGCAGGCGATTAAGGTAAGGGGTCTTGTAGTAAGTATCGACCACTGCGGGAATATGCCGCCGCAGCCGCGTTTCCGGATCCATATCCTTGGCCATCAGCGCAGCGACCGAATGAACGATATCCTCCATGTCGCGATCAAGCAGCGCCTTCATCAGCCCGGCCTTGTTGCCGAAATAATACTTCACCAGCGCCGAATTAAGCCCCGAACGCAGGCTCAGTTCCGATAGCGAAATATCGACAATATCACCCTCGCGCATGATCGATGAGGCCGTTTCCAGCAGCAGTTCCCGGGCGCCCGGGGGGGCATCGGGTTGCGAAGCAGGCGGTGCGTCACTCATGCGAACGGCGGTTCCTCCCACCAGGGATAGAAATCGGGCATATCGCTTGAAACCTTCGCCGGAAAGGCGGGCGGGCGTTTCTCGAGAAAGCTTTGCACACCTTCTTTCGCGTCGGCCCCTTTGGAGAGGCGATAGATCGCCCGGCTATCGATCCGGTGGGCCATCATCGGGTGCTCGGTGGCGGAGAGCCGCCACAGCATCGCCCGGGTCATCGCCACCGAAACCGCCGAGGTGTTTTCGGCGATTTCGCGGGCCAGGGCGCGGGTCGCCTCGATCAGTTCAGCCTGCGGGTGGACCGAACGCACGAGGCCACCACCCTTGGCTTCCGCGGCATCGAAGATCCGCCCGGTCATGCACCATTCCATCGCCTGTTGAATCCCGACCAGCCGCGGCAGGAACCAGCTGGAGCAGGCTTCGGGCACAATCCCGCGCCGGGCAAAGACAAAGCCGTAGCGCGCGGTATCCGAGGCGAGGCGCATATCCATCGCCAGTTGCATCGTCGCGCCCACGCCCACTGCAACGCCATTGCAAGCCGACAGCAACGGCTTGACCGACTGGAACAACCGCAAGGTCAGCAGCCCGCCGCCATCGCGGACCCGCTCGTCGGACAAATCGTCCACCGCATCGCTGCTCGAGAACACTGCCCGGCCATCTTCCGGGGTCAAATCGGCCCCGGCGCAAAACGCCCGGTCGCCCGCTCCCGTAAAAATCACCGCGCGGACCCCGTCATCGCCATCGGCCCGGTCCATCGCATCGGCAATCTCGTCTGCCATGGTGCGGGTATAAGCATTGAGCTTTTCGGGACGGTTAAGCGTGATCGTCGCGATCTTCTCGCTCACCTCATAGCTGATTTGCGAATAGCCCATGTTAGCCCCCCTGTTTAGCGCGGCGCCATCCGGATCGCACCGTCGAGACGGACATCCTCGC
>JANLQQ010000064.1:0-15857 GCA_031367905.1 Novosphingobium sp. | reverse complement strand
TCGCTGGTCTTCACGCCGGTCGATGCCCTGTGGGATGATTTCTTTAGCCAACCTCCTTGCCCGGATTTCCCGGACCGTGCGCCGCAGGGTGAGTATGAGGAACGCGAAAGCTTTTGATGCTCCATTCGATGCTCGATACGGATACTTGCATCCGCGTGATTCGTGACCGGCTGCCAGCCTATGCCCAGCGATTTCAGCAAGAAGTTGAAACTATTGCGATTTCGACCATTGTTCTGTATGAATTATTGCATGGAGTAGCCAAATCGGACCACCCTGCAGTGCAACGTGAGCGCGTTGAAGACTTCACCACCCGGCTGACAGTTTTGTCATTCGATGATGTTGCCAGCAACCACGCTTCTGACATCAAATTCAACTTGGGCAAGCGGGGCAATCTCATCGGACCCAACGATCTCCTCATCGCTGGTCACGCGCGCAGCCTTGGGCTCAAGCTCATCACCGGCAACCTCAAGGAATTTAAGCGCGTCGACGGCTTGCGCTGTGAGAATTGGTTGTAATTCCCGCATCCGCCTCTTGCATCGGAGCGCTGCGCTGCACATAGCTATCCCATGACCGAAAAACCTCCCAAACCCAACTGGACCGGCAAGGCCGCCATGGCCGGGGCCGCGATTGGCTCTGCTGCGCTGGCTGCGGCGCTGCTGTATGCCTCGCGCCGCAAGGAGCCCAAGCCAACCGCCCCTCCGCCCCACCCCGAAGACGCGCCGGAGACCGATTGATGGATCCGGTCCGCGAGGTTTCCGGCCGGGCGATCCCGTTCGGGCGCAAGAACATCGATACCGATGTGATCATCCCGGCCAGATGGCTCAAGACGATCAGCCGCGAGGGCCTGGGACGGGGCGCGTTCGAGGCGGTGCGGGCAGATCCCGATAATATCTTCGATTCGGCCGAATTCAAAGGCTCGCCGATCCTGATTGCGGGCGACAATTTCGGCTGCGGTTCCAGCCGCGAACACGCCGCATGGGCGCTGCTAGACCTCGGGATCAAGGCGGTGATCGCGCCGTCATTCTCGGATATTTTTTCGGGCAATGCCTTCAAGAACGGCATCCTCACCGTGGTGCTGCCGCAGGATCAGGTCGATCGGCTGCTTGAGGTCGCCAAGACCGACCCGGTTCATATCGATCTGGAGCACCAGACCGTCACCACGCGCTTTCAGGATCGCTACACTTTCGAGATCGACCCCTTCCGCAAGGCCTGCCTGCTGGGCGGCCTCGACGAAGTTGGGCTGACGCTGGCACGTGACGCGGCGATTGCCGCTTATGAAACTGGCGCGAGGGCCAATCTGCCCTGGCTCGCCACCGGAACTGGAGCCCAAGCATGAAAGCCCTCAAAATATGAAAGCCCTGAGATCGCACGCTGCGGGCGGCCCCGAAACGCTCACTCTAGACGAGATCGACGTGCCCACCCCCGGCCCTGGCCAAGTCCTCGTGGCGGTAAAAGCCTGCGCGATCAATTTCCCCGATACGCTGATCATCCGCGATCTCTATCAGTTCAAACCTGAGCGGCCGTTCGCTCCAGGCGGCGAGATTTCGGGCGTGATCGAGGCGCTAGGCGAAGGCGTAACCGGTTGGGCAATCGGTGACCGGGTGCTCTCGGGTACCGGCAATGGCGGGCTTGCGGAAAAGATCGTGCTCGATGCCAATCGGCTGTTTGCCGTGCCCGAGGGGGTCAGCTTTGAAACCGCCGCCTCGATCCTGATGACCTATGGCACCACGATCCACGGCCTCAAGGATCGCGGCCACATCAAGCCGGGCGATACGCTGCTGATCTTGGGCGCGGCCGGCGGCGTCGGGCTGTCCGCGGTCGAGCTGGGCAAGGCGTTCGGCGCGCGGGTTATCGCGGCCGTCTCAAGCGAGGAGAAAGCGCAAGTAGCGCGCGAGGCCGGCGCGGACGAGGTGGTGATCTATGGCCGCCCGCCGTTCGATCGCGAACAGTCCAAGACCTTGATCGACCAGTTCAAGGCTGCCTGCGGACCGAATGGCGCTAATGTGATCTACGATATCGTTGGCGGCGAGTATTCCGAACCCGCGATCCGATCGATCGCATGGGAAGGCCGCTTTCTGGTGGTCGGCTTCCCGGCTGGCATCGCCCGCCTGCCGCTCAATCTGACCTTGCTCAAAAGCTGTGACGTTTGCGGGGTGTTCTGGGGTGCTTTTGTTGCTCGCAGCCCCAAGGAGAACGCCGTCCATGTGGCCGAGCTGTTCCGCCTGCTCAAGGAAGGCAAGATCAATCCGCGCATTTCTGCTACACTGCCGCTGGAACGCGGCGGCGAAGCGATTGCGCTGCTGGCTGATCGCAAGGCCATCGGCAAAGTTGTGGTGACGATGGACAGCTAGGAAAGGGTTAGGACATGAAGGTTGCACGCATTGTTGCCGGAGTCGCGCTGCTGATCGCCGCATGGGGCGTGCAGGCCAAGGTCCGCGCGCCCTTAGCCCCGCCCGCACCTGCGCTTCAGGATATAGTCAATGCCCGGCAGGCGGCGATGGTAATGTCGGCAGTCACGCTCGGCGCGGTTCGCGGGGCGGCGGCCAAGCCGGATTCGGTCAAGGGAGCCGCCTTCCCGGCGCGGGGCCTGGCCAAATGGGCCAGCGCGCTGCCCGCCATGTTCCCCGCCAGTACCCGCAATGTCTCTGGAACCCGCGCAAAGCCCGCGATCTGGACCAACCAGAGCGATTTCGATGCCAAGTCAGGTGCCTTTGTCGCCGCCACCACTGCACTGCTCGCTGCAGCTCAGGCCGATGATCACGCGGGGCTCGCCGCAGCGGTTGAAAGCACCGCTGCGGCGTGTAAGGCTTGCCATGATGTTTATCAGGTTCCGCCGCCGCCAAAACCGGCTAGCTGAGCGGGCTGCACAGCAAGGGAAACCAAGATGACCACTTTCAATGATCGTGAGCGCGCCGAAGAGGCCAAATACGCCCATGATGAGGAAACCCAGTTCCGGATCCATGCTCGCCGTAACCGGCTGTTGGGTCAGTGGGCAGCTGAACTGATGGGGCTTTCAGCAGCCGAATCAGAATCCTACGCCAAAAGCGTGGTCCAGGCGGATTTTGAGGAATCGGGTGACGAGGATGTGGTCCGCAAGCTGATCGGCGATTTGATCTCGGCCGGGATTGAAACCAGTGAGGCCGATGTCCGCGCTGCGCTGGAAGCCAAACAGGTCGAAGCCCGCCGCGCGCTGATGGGCGAAGCCTGATCATGGCGATGGCTGCCGCTGAAATCGAGGCGATGATCCTCGCTGCCTTGCCCGATGCCGAAGTTGCGATCACCGACCTGGCCGGCGATGGCAATCATTATGCCGCCCGGGTTAGCTCACCTTCATTTGCCGGCCAGAGCCGGGTTGCCCAGCACAAGCTGGTCTATGATGCGCTGGGCGGACGGATGGGCGGCGAGCTTCACGCCTTGCAACTGACCACCGCCGTTCCCAATTGAACGTCATGTCATTTTCCGATCAGGTTGACCCAGCCATGTCCGATACAAATGCCCGACTTGCCCAGATCGTCAGTTCGAACGACGTTGTGCTGTTTATGAAGGGCACGCCGCTGTTCCCGCAATGCGGCTTTTCGAGCAAGGCGATCGCAATCCTCGATCATCTTGGCGTCGCTTATGAAAGCATCGACGTGCTGCAAGACATGGAGATCCGCCAGGGCATCAAGGCCTTCTCAGATTGGCCGACGATCCCCCAGCTTTACGTCAAGGGTGAATTCGTCGGCGGCAGCGACATCATGATGGAAATGTTCGAAGCTGGCGAATTGCACGAGTTGATGAACGAGGCCAAGGTCGCGCCTGCAGGCTGAAGCGACAAGAAGTTTTTTCGTTCAGAGGCGCGGAAGGATTTCACCGCGCCGCAGGCAAAGATTCAAATTACTAAGTCGCCGAACTGACCGCGCGCAGAACGAATTTTTCTCCGCGTCTCCGCGCCTCTGCGCGAGAAAACTCTCCACCGCTGCAATACAGCGCCACTCTCATCCGGTTTTCAGATTTTCTGAAGAAGCGTCTCGGGGAGGCGGGGCCGCTGGAGACTAGGGTGCGGCCCCGCCTCAATTCGAGACTGCTTGGGGGGTGTTTACTTCTATGCATCTTGCGTGCCAAACTCCGAAAAATACCGAAATTCGTGGATTTTCCAACCTAGGCCCACAAACCGGCCCGGCCTAGTGTAAAGCTTATCGACATGGTCGGGATTCGATTAATGCTTGGCAAATTGCGCTGGGCAACGCACGGATGTGCAATGGATATGACCGACGAGTTTGCCGATCTGGATGAAGCGCCGCCCGCCACCCCGGCGGCTACGCTGGTTATCTTTCGCCGCAACCCTGATCTGGGCTCGCCCGAACTCCTCATGGTCCAGCGCTCGGCTGAAATGCGCTTCGCTGGCGGCGCCGCAGTATTTCCAGGTGGGCGGGTGGATGCGGCCGACTTCCAGTTGGCCGAAACGCTTGGCGCGGTGGATGCGGAAACGCGCGATGAATGGGCGGCGCGGATCGCCGCAGTACGCGAAACGATCGAGGAAACCGGGCTGGTTGTCGGCATGCACCAGCGCGCAACCCTGGAACAGGCTCAGACAGCGCGCACGATGTTGCATCAGCAAGCCGAGCTCGCTCCGGTGCTGGAAGCGATGGGCTGGACGCTTAACCTGACCGGACTGGTAGCTTTCTCGCGCTGGCGGCCCAAGCATCGCCATATGCGGATTTTCGACACCCGGTTCTATCTGATCGATCTTGGCACCGGCGCAGTTGATTTGCTGGTCGATGAAACAGAAAACACGCATCTGTTCTGGGTCAGTGCCGCCGAAGCGCTGCGGATGGCCGATGCAGGCGAGATTCAGGTGATCTTCCCGACCCGCCGCAATCTGGAACGGCTGGCGCAATTTGCGGATTTTGACGCTGCGCTGGCCCATGTCGAAACCTTCCCCAGCCAGATGATCACCCCCTCGATCACCGAACGTGACGGCGTACGATGGCTGACCATTCCTGAAGGCGCCGGCTATCCGATCACCGAGGAAGCTCTCGACAGCGTCAGCCGCGGCTAGGTTCAAAAAAGGCCCTCGTATTTGCATACGAGGGCTAGTTCCGGCTGCCGAAGCGGCCGGGCGGGTCGCAATAATGGTCTAGCGGGGCAATGGCTGCGGCGATGTGACAATTCCCACACGCGTGAAAATAATTCGCCGCCCACTCAGAAACCGATGAAATTTCAAGCGAAAATGGCGCGCCCGGCAGGACTCGAACCTGCAACTCCAAGCTTAGAAGGCTCGTGCTCTATCCAGTTGAACTACGGGCGCGCGCAGGGCTGCCTTAAGCATGGTTTGCCCGGTGCGCAAACCGGGCCAATAAGCATGGTTTGCGCCACGCGCAAATCGGGTTAGATCATCGCCATGACCCAGACCCTTTCCCGCCTTGACGGCACTTCCAGCGCGCGGCGCCATTTCCGTTATTTCGATTATGTAATGGCCGCGTTCGTGGCGATCCTGCTGCTGTCCAACCTGATCGGGGCAAGCAAGCTGGCGACGCTTGGCGGCTATACCTTTGGCGCTGGTATTCTGTTCTTCCCGATCTCTTATGTGATTGGCGACGTGCTGACCGAGATTTACGGCTATGCCAACGCCCGCCGCTGCGTGTGGATGGGCTTTGCCGCATTGGCCTTCATGGCCTTCATGAGCTGGGCCGTGGTGGCGATGCCCGCGGCAGACGGCTGGGGCGGTCAGGCCGCCTATGAAAGCGTATTCGGCAGCACCTGGCGAATCGTTGCCGCTTCGATGATCGCCTTCTGGGCCGGTGAATTCGTCAATAGTTTCGTCCTCGCCAAGATGAAGATCCTGACGCAAGGCAAACATTTGTGGAGCCGGACGATCGGCTCAACCTTCTTCGGGCAAGCGATCGATAGCGCGATCTTCTATCCGATCGCGTTCCTGGGGATCTGGTCAAACCAGCAGGTGCTGATAGTCATGGTCACCAACTGGTTGCTCAAGGTGGTGTGGGAAGCCTTGTTGACGCCCGTCACTTACCTTGTGGTCGGCTGGCTCAAGCAGCGCGAGGGGGTCGAGGTATTTGATTCCGGGACCGATTTCTCACCCTTCGCCAAGACGGATGCGATTTGATCGGTTGATTGGCCCCGCCCTGATAGTGGCGGGGCCTATCGCCAGGATCGTATCAATCGGCGATGAGGCCAATCGCGAGGTAGACGAGGATCAGTGATCCAAAGCCCACCAGCGTACCGATTACCCAGCCCAAGCGGACAAGGGTAACGTCGACGCCCCAGTAATCGGCAATCCCGGCGCTGACGCCCATAAACTTGCCGCGTTCCTTGTTGAGCCGAAAGCCGCCGGTGGATGGCGCGCCGTTGCCGCGCTGGCGATCAAGCGCGCTCATGCGATGGCACCGGCATAGCTCGAGGCGATCTGGGTATCATTCGCCTTGGCGTTGGTGGGCATAGCCACAGTGCCGCTGATCAGGACCAGCGAGAGGGCAAAGGCAGATACTGCAGCAGCGAAGCGGCTGGTGAAGTTGGGGTTGGTCATAGTCATTTCCCTTGTTGTGTTTGGTGTCAGTGAAGTGCTCCACCGCATGACAGATAGGTTGCATAAGCTGTGCCAAACTGAAAAAATGTCGCAAATCTGGGCTTTCACCTGCTAAGCGGAATCCTTTCACCAGGATGAATATATAAGAATTAGTGAAATATCCCAACTTTCAGTATTACCCTTTTGAATGGCAGTGCCACCCCGCTCCCACCAGCCCCTGATTGATTTTGAATAAATCAAAATCCAGGCCCGGATTGATGTCTGGTCGTGATTTCCGCGTCGGGAAATGTTCCTTTCCCCTCGAAATCACTCTATCGCCCGGCACTATGGCGCTCGACCGGATCCTGCTGACTGACTTTCGCAATCACCGCGATACGCGCATTACTGGCTCAGCGAAGTTCAACCTGCTGATCGGTGACAATGGCGCGGGAAAAACCAATGTGCTGGAGGCGCTCTCGCTGTTTGCCCCGGGCCGCGGTTTGCGCCGCGCCGCGCTGGCCGAGATGCCAGGGCATGTTGGAGGAGGAGGCTTTGCAGTCAGTGCCGAACTGACCGGCAGCGATGGCTCGGTCAAGCTCGGCACCGGAATCCGCACCGAGCGGCTGGGTCGGCGGATCGTGCAAATCAACCAGGCTGAGACTGCTGCGGTCGGGCTGGGCGAGTGGCTTAGCGTCGGCTGGCTCACCCCGGCGATGGACCGGCTGTTCGCGGAAAGCGGCGGTGCCCGGCGGCGGTTCCTCGATCGGCTGGTCCTCGCGCTGGAGCCTGGCCACGCCCGCACCGCGTCGCGGTATGAGAATGCCTTGCGAGAGCGGAACCGGTTGCTCAGCGAGCTTGCCGAGCCTGATCCAGCATGGCTTGATGCGCTGGAAGCTGGGCTGGCCGCAGCCGGAGCCGCGTTGGCGCAGGCCCGCGCAGGCGTGATCGCGCGGCTGGACGAAGCCCTGGCACTGCTGCCGCCAGCCCCATTTGCCCGGCCAACGCTGACCTATCAGCCCGGCGGCCCGACCGATCTCACTACCTTGGCCAAGGCGCTGGCCGCAGCCCGGCGGCGTGATCGCGCCGCCCAGCGCACTTTGATTGGGCCCCACCGCGACGAGCTGCTGGTATCGATGGCCGGAAAGAACCAGCCTGCTGCCGAGTGTTCAACCGGCGAGCAAAAGGCGATGCTGATTGCGATCACGCTGGCCCATGCCGGGCTGCTCGATGATACGCGCCCGCGTCTGCTGCTGCTCGACGAAGTTGCGGCGCATCTTGATCCAGTACGCCGTGAAGCGCTGTTTGCGCGTCTGCGCGATGGGGCGGCGCAAGTCTGGCTGACCGGCACCGAGGCCGCGCCGTTCGAGGCGATCATGAATGAGGCCGCCGTGTGGCGGGTCAGCGAGGGGACTTTGGAGCGGATTTAGCCAGCGGTCCCCGATCAAGTCGGGGAGGACGATTTAGGCAAAGCCCCCGCCACGGCCTCAACCGTCGAGCCCACCAGCAGATCGATCCCCGGCAGTGTCGGATGAATGTGATCCGCCTGAATCAACTCAGGCTTGCCCACCACCGGTTGGAGGAAGAACGGAACCAGCGCGGCCCTGTGTCGGCTCGCCAATGCCGGATAGATCGGATCGAACTTTGCCCGGTAATCCGCGCCCAGGTTTGGCGCCGACAGCATCCCCAGCAGCAGCGCCGTGATCTTGCGCTTGTCCAGCTCGGTCAGGATCGCATCCAGATTGGCGCGGGTTTGTTCGGGGGGCAGCCCGCGCAACATGTCGTTGCCGCCCAGGCTAATAATCACCAGCACCGGCGGCTCGGGCTGACTGTTCAAGGTGAATGCCAGCCGCTGAAGTCCGCCCGCAGTGGTATCGCCCGAAACCCCGGCATTCATGATCCGCGCGTTGATTCCGCGCGCGCGTAAAGCCGTTTCCAGCCGGGCGGGATAGCTTTGCCCTGGCTCCAGTCCATAGCCGGCAAACAGGCTGTCCCCCAAGGCGAGTATCTTTAACTCCGGGCCCATCAGCGGCGCTTCGGGCGCGGCCTCGCTGGCGCTCGCCTGCGGGACGGGCCGACCTTCCTTGCAGCCCGCCAGCACCAGAACCGCAAGGGACAGCGCCCAGATCAATTTCATTTCGCAACTCTCCCTTGCTCGAGATACCCTAGCTATGCCATTGCAGCGTGGTGACAAGTCCTTCCCCGGCGATTTTCGCCTCGAACCTCACCCTCACTCTAGGCAGCGGCGACAGCGCGGTCGAGATCCTGCGCGGGATTGATCTCATCGTGCCGCAGGGCCAGACGCTGGCACTGCTCGGCCCATCTGGCTCGGGTAAAAGCTCGCTGATGGCGGTGCTGTCCGGGCTGGAACGCGCATCTTCTGGCGCATTGAACGTGGCGGGCGCCAATTTCGCAGCCTTGTCGGAAGACGGGCTGGCACAGGCGCGACGCGGGCGGATCGGGATTGTGCTGCAGGCCTTCCATCTGCTGCCAACGATGACCGCCCAGGAAAACGTCGCGACGCCGATGGAGCTGGCCGGAATGGACGATGCGTGGACCCGCGCTGCCGCCGAGCTTGAGGCCGTCGGACTCGGCCACCGACTGACGCATTATCCGGCGCAGCTTTCGGGCGGCGAGCAGCAACGCGTGGCGATCGCCCGCGCCACCGCGCCGCGCCCGCCGCTGCTGTTTGCCGACGAGCCGACCGGCAATCTTGATGCCACCACTGGCGCCGGGATTGTCGATCTGCTGTTCGCTCGCTGCGCCGAAACGCAGGCGACCTTGATCATCATCACCCATGATCCGGCGCTGGCGAGCGCTTGCGAGCGGGTGATAACGCTGGGCGATGGGCAGATCGCCAGCGACAGCACTGCGGCGTGACCACGGCAATCCCCTGGCCGGTCGCCTGGCAGATCGCCCGGCGCGATCTTAATGCGCGGTTCCGGGGCCTCAGGCTGCTGTTGGTCTGCCTGTTCCTTGGGGTTGGCACTCTGGCCGCGATCGGGACGCTAACCGGAGCGATCGAGCAGGAACTGGCGATCCGCGGGCGGGCTATGCTCGGCGGCGATTTGCAGGTCGAAGTGTGGCAGCGCCCCGCCAGCGCCCGGGAAATGGCGGCCTTCATAGCATTAGGCAAGGTCTCGAGCGGAACCCGAATGCAAGCCATGGTGAGCGCCGGGGAACTGGCCGCACCGGTTGAACTCAAAGCCGTTGATCAAAACTGGCCGCTGGTTGACCGCCTGAGGCTCACCGATGGCCGCGAAGTTGGCGCACCGCCGGCTGATAGTGCCTGGCTCGGCGAAGGCGCGGCTGGACGGTTGGCGCTGAAACCGGGCGATGATTTGACCATTGGCGGGCAAAAACTCAAGGTCGCCGGGATTATCGCCGAAGAGCCTGACCGGCTGAGCGAAGGCTTCGCCCTTGGCCCGGTGGTAATCGTGACCGAGGGTTTTCCGGCCCGCGCCGGCCTCACCCAGCCGGGCGCGATGTATCGCAGCAAATACCGGATCGCCCTGCCGCCGGGACGCGATGCGGCGGCGCTGCAAGCATCTCTGGAAAAGCAGTTTCCAGCGGGCGGCCTGACCATCCGCGAACGCAGCAAGGCCGCGCCGGGGGCAGAACGTTTTGTCAGCCGGATGGGCGAATTCCTGGTCCTGGTCGGCCTCGCCGCGCTGGTGATCGCGGGGATCGGGATCGGCGGCGGGGTGGCCTCTTATCTTGAGGCGCGGCGCGGCAGCATCGCCACGCTGAAAGTACTGGGTGCGACCAGCGGCGACATTGCGCGGATTTATCTCATCCAGATCGCTGCTGCGGCGCTGGTCGGCAGTCTGGGCGGGCTTGCCGCCGGAGTGGCAGTAACCCCGCTACTCGGCAAGGCGCTGGGTAGCTTGCTGCCGGTTTCCCCGGGCTTTGTGTTCGATCCCGCCGCGCTGCTGCGGGCGAGTGCCTATGGCTTGCTGGTCGCGCTGATTTTCGCTGCCCCGCCATTGTTGGGCGCACGGCATTTTCCAGCAATGGCGTTGATGCGAGCGCGGGTTTCGCCGCTTGGAAAAGCAAGACGCGATGCCCTGCTGCCGGTTGGTCTTGGCATGGCCGCGATTGCTGCGCTAGCACTGCTGACCGCCGCGCAGCCGGTCGTCACCGCGTGGTTTCTTGGCGGCGCAGTGGTAGTCCTTGGGCTGCTCGGCCTGCTTGGCCAGGCGATCCGATGGCTGGCCGCGCGCCTGCCCCGCCCGCGCGATCCGCTGCTGCGCGCCGCGCTCGCGAACCTCCACCGCCCCGGCGCGCAGACCGGTGCGCTGGTGACGGCGCTGGGCTTTGGGCTTTCGGCTTTTGTGCTGCTGGCTGCGGTACAGACCAGCCTTGATCGCAACATTGCGGCTCGCGTGCCGCAGCGGGCGCCGGATTATTTCGTGCTCGACGTGCCGCGTGACCGGGTCGGCGCGTTCACGGCAAGTGTCGCCGCAATCGCGCCTAAGGCAATCGTCCGCACCGTCCCAGCCCTGCGCGGGGCAATCCTTGCCTATGGTCCGCCAGCCGCCATGATCCGCGTTGCTGACCTGAAAGAAATTCCCGAGGAGGCATGGCCACTGCGCGGCGAGCGCGGGCTGACCTATTCGGATGACGTGCCGCAGGGCAATGCGCTCACCGCCGGCAAGTGGTGGTCCAAGGGTTATTCCGGCCCGCCGCTGGTTTCGATTGATGAGAAACTGGCCGAAGTGCTGGACCTGAAGCTGGGGGACCAGCTGACCATCGGCGTGCTGGGGGTGGAACGCACCGCCACCATTGCCTCGTTCCGGCGGATCGACTGGGACAGCATGGGCTTCAATTATGTGCTGGTCTTCTCACCCAATGCGATCGCGGACGCGCCGCATAATCTGGCGGCGACGATCGATCTGGGTCCCAGCCAGGCGATCGCCGGCCAGGCAAAAGGTGAATTGTTGCGCGCGCTGGTGCGCGGCTTCCCGTCCAGCTCGGTCATCGAGGTGGGCGGGGTCTTGCGCGAAGCCCGCGATCTGCTGAGCCAGGTCAGCACCGCGATCCTCAGCGCGGCTTCGGTCGCGGTACTGGCTGGGATTGCCGTGCTCCTGGGCGCGATTGCCGCCGCGCGGGCCAGCCGGCTGTATGACAATGTGATCCTGCGGGTGCTGGGGGCAAGCCAGCGGCAATTGCTGCTGCTGCAGCTCGCGGAATATGGCGCGCTGGCGCTGCTGTTGGCCGGCGTGGCGCTGGCGCTGGGCAGCGCTACCGCATGGCTGGTGATCGTCCAGCTGTTCGAGTTCGAGTGGCTGCCCGATTGGACCATCGTGCTGAGTGTGCTGGGCGCCGGCCTTGTGCTGGTGATCGTCTTCGCGCTGGCCGGCTCAATCCCGCTGCTGCGAGCCCGGCCGGCACAGGCGCTGAGAGAGCTTTAGGCGAAGACATCCGCGCTCGACGGATCCTTGGGATCATCGCCAAACCGGTTGGCGCCGTGCGTGCCATCAAGACACATGAACACAAACACGATGAGCCCGCCGACATAGGGGATGAAACCGAGCAGGACGAACCAGCCCGATTTGTCCTGATCGTGGAATCGGCGCACTTGCACTGCGATTGATGGAACAATCGATCCAACTCCAAACAGGATAAGCAGTCCGATGCCCACATAGAACATCATGCCAGGATCGCCGGGAGTCCCATATTCGTCCACTGCTGGCATGCCCGCGAACATTATCCCCACCAGCAATAGCGCGACGATCGTAGTGAACAGCGCGAACATCCAATATTCCTTGCGCTGCGAACGACCCGAAAAATCGGCGTAGCGGCGATATGGCTTCAGCATCCAGTCGAGCATAGTGTCCCCCCACTTCAGTTCACCGGAAGTCCGGCCAACAGTGCGAAATCATCATAGAATTGGCATGCTGGCAACCAAAAAGGGGGCCAGTTGCCCGGCCCCCTTCTGATTGTTTTCAAGGCTTAACCCGTCAGAACTTGAACCGTGCGGCCACGCCATAGGTGCGCGGCTGGTTGGTGTAGCCCGAAACCGACCGGTTCTGGGCCACCGAATCGAAGATATCCGCAACATAGCGGTGATCCAACAGATTGCGGCCCCACACCGTCAACTCCAGCCCATAATCAAAGGCATAGGTAAGCGATGCGTTAAGGTCATTGATCTCGCGCCGGAAAGCGCTCGCTGCAATGCGGGCGGTGTCATAGTTGGGCGAACCATTGGTATTGGTGGTGATGTAGTTGAGCAATCCAGCTTCAACCTGAACCGGCGCTTCATAGTGGAAGTCAGTGGACAGGATGATGTGATCACTATTGGCAAGTTTGTGATCCCACTGGGCGCCGAAGGTTGCACTAAGCTGGGTGATATTGCCGATCGTTTGGCCAGAGACATCGCCAAAGGGCGATCCGACATAGCTGTCATACTTCGGCTCAAGATAGGTCATCGCCACCATGAACGACAATTCACGGGTGGGATTGACCCGCCCGTCAAATTCGACGCCAAAGGTTGATTGCTTTTCTGCGTTGCCGAAGATGAAGCCGGTTCCGGTGAAAGTATTGGCCTGGAAGTCCTTGATCGACTGTTTGAAGACGGTCAGGTTACCCGAGGCAATGCCCCAGTTGCCCTTGATCCCCAGTTCAAAGACTTCGGAATTCTCAGGCTTTGCAAAGCGCGCTCCGGCTGCCAGGTTGGGTGTTGCAAGCCCTGCGTTCCGGATCAGGATCAGGTCAGCAGCAGTCGGCCGGCTATCCCGCGAGAGGTTCCACGAACTCGCCTTGAAGCCGGTCGCCCAGCTGCCATAAACGTTCAGGTGGTCATTCACTTCATAGGCCAGCCGCGCGACATAAGACCAGTCGCTATCGCGGGTCTTGCCGTTTTCGACCGCATTGGGAATATTGAGGATCGGCGGCAGGAACTGGAACGGCTTCAGACCAGCAAAGGGAGCCGGAAGAACCACATTCGAGAAGAGATCAGTGCTGACCGAGTTTGACGATACATCCTTCGAATCATGGGTATAGTTCGCACCCACGGTCAGCGTAAGCTGTTCACTGACCTTGAAATCGACGTTGCCAAACAGCGAATAGGCTTCATTGTCCTGCTTGAACTTGTTGAAGAAGCCCTGGCCTGCAGTCCAGAAGGTACCTGGCGGCCGGCCCAGCAAGAACTCAACCGTATTGGCATTCAGCGTCCCGCCGGTTGCACCTTGCAACAGCAGGTTCACATAATTGCGGAAGTCCGCGCCATACACGATCTGGTCAGCCGAATCGGCCTTTTCCTTGAAGTAATAGGCCCCAACCAATAGATTGAGTGGCCCTTCCAGATCGGTGGCGACCCGGAATTCCTCGGTAAAGGTCTTGAGCCTGGCCTGGCCGATGTTGGCACCGGTCGCGAGGCGCGCGCTACTGAAATCGACATCCTGGTTCGCTTCCATCTTGGTATCGCGATAGGCGGTGATCGAGGTCAGCGTAAGCGGCCCGAATTCGTAATCGATCTGGCCAGAGAAACCGAAGTTGCGGACCTTACTGGTCGGCACGACGTCGCTGTAAACCACATCCGCAAAGGGTGTTGCGGGATTGTTGAGTTGGCCGCCCACCGCCAGGACCGCGCCTGACGCTGCCGAGCGGCGCAGGTTGAAGACGGCGCAGCATTTTTCATCAAGCTGATCGTAATCGGCAATCAACCGGATCTTGAGCTGGTCACTCGGTTCAAACAGCATCTGACCGCGCGTGAACCAACGGTTGCGGTTGTTCAGATCATCGCCATTGAAAGCGTTGGTGACATAGCCATCGCGCTTGTTGATCCCGGCCGAGAAGCTGGCGGCAATCGTCTCGCTAAGCGGGCCGGTAATGAAAGCCTTGCCGACAATCGCGTTATAATTGCCGTAAGAGGCCTCGACACTGCCGCCCAGATCGAACTGAGGCTTCTTGCTGACGATCGAGATCACGCCGGCCGAGGCATTCTTGCCAAACAGAGTGGACTGCGGCCCGCGCAGCACTTCAACCCGCTGGATATCGGGCAAATCACTGATCTGCGCGATCGAGCGGCTGCGATAAACGCCGTCGACAAATACGGCGACCGACGGCTCGAGACCGATGTTGTTGCCGCTCGTGCCGAACCCGCGGATCGAATAAGTGGTCGCGAACTGGCTCTGGCTCTGGCTGACGCGGAGCGAAGGGACGACCGACACAAGGTCGGTGATGTCGCGAATCTGGGCCCGTTCGATCGTCTCGGCAGTGGTCACGCTGACTGCTACCGGGGTCGATTGCAGCGTCTGCTCGCGCTTGGTCGCGGTAATGATGATCTCATTGCCCATCGCCGTATCATCGGCCTGAGCCGCGCTGTCGGTCGCCGGCTGTGCTTCGTCCGCCGCATTCTGAGCAAAAGCCACGCCCGGAAGCGCCAAGCCGATCAGTGCAGCCCCAGCCATCAGGCTGGTGCGAGTGTTCGAAAAAATCATCTGTATAATGCCCTCTCTAAGCGCGGTTGGTCGTCAAAGCGTTTGTTCGCACGATCCAAAAACCCTGGTTTTCTTGCGCGGCGCATAGAAACCACCGAGGCTCAACACAATTGGTAATCCAAGCTGCGCGGCCTAAGTGCCGCACGGTGTTGCCAGATAAACACACCGGCTGCCCGGCGAGCCTGCTGCCGCATCGCTTGCCCGCAGCCGCCTTATCCGCTAGGGGCGCGCGCATGTTGCGGCGCAGCACGTGCCCGCCGATCCCCGTTTTGACTGGAAGTTTCCCGATGTCCGCCCCGCTCCCTTTGCGCAATATCGCCATTATCGCTCACGTTGACCACGGCAAGACCACGCTGGTTGACCAGCTGTTTCGCCAGTCCGGCACCTTCCGTGACAATCAGCGCGTTGAAGAGCGGGCGATGGATTCGAACGATCTGGAAAAAGAGCGTGGCATTACAATCCTGGCCAAGTGCACCTCGGTCGAATGGGACGACCATCACGGCCACACCACCCACATCAATATTGTCGACACCCCTGGTCACGCCGATTTCGGCGGCGAGGTGGAACGCATCCTGTCGATGGTCGATGGCGTGATCCTGTTGGTCGACAGCAGCGAAGGCGCGATGCCGCAGACCAAATTCGTTACCGGCAAGGCGCTCGCGCTGGGGCTCAAGCCGATCGTCGTGGTCAACAAGATCGACCGTCAGGACGGCCGCGCCCAGGAAGTGCTGGACGAGGTGTTCGATCTGTTCGTCAGCCTTGATGCGACCGACGAACAGCTCGATTTCCCGGTGCTCTACGCCAGCGGCCGCAATGGCTACGCCAGCGACGACATGGAAGCGCGCAGCGGCGACCTGACCCCGCTGTTCGCCAAGATCGTCGAACACGTGCCCGCGCCCGAGGCCGATTTC
>JANLQQ010000038.1:0-6294 GCA_031367905.1 Novosphingobium sp. | reverse complement strand
CAGTCATGGCGCGGGTTCCTTTTCGCCGTCAAAGCGGACAGTTACTGTGACTTTCCCATAGCCCGCAACTTGCAGCGGGATAGCCAGATTCTGCCGGATTGCATCTTTTGCAGCATTGCGGGCCAGCTCCATCAGCGCGGGGTTGGCGGCCTGATCCACCGCCTGTCGCTCTGCCAGAAGGGTATTGTCGCGGGTCAGCTTGTCCTGCGCAGGCGCTGTGATCCAGACGCCCTCGCGCAGATATTGGGCGCGGGCCTCGTCCAGATTGGGGCGGCTGACGATGAGCGGGGGGAGGATCACATCGAGCCGCTCGGTCCCGGCGTCCCATTTCAGCCGGTCGCGCTTCATCTGCGCCAGATCGAGCGTATAATCGACCCGCGCCGGGATCACCGCAATCTGCCGCGACTTGAGCATCCCGAACAGGCGCTCGTCGTCGCTAGCGACAACCGGCGCCAATTGCGCGCTGAATACGGTGAGCTTGTTCTGCTTTTCAAAGGCGGCAAGGCTGGTGGCGAGCGGATCGCCGTTATCCGCCGGACCAAACGCACGCCACAGCGTCCACAGTGCCAGCGCGGTTGCGACGATGGTGATCGCCCAGGGTAGGCGGGCGGGAGCCGTTCGGGCAATCAAGCGGCGGTCGTCCATATATCCCCGCGGGTTATGACGCGGCCCTGCCGCTCAAGATCGATGAGATGCGCCAGCACCGATCGTCCGGCCGCACCGGTCAGCCGCGGATCGAGGCCCTTGTACATTGCGGCAACCATCTGGGGGATCGCCTGCGGCCCGGTCCCCAGCAGGCGCAGTATCTGCGCCTCGCGTTGGCGGCGGTGGCCCAGCATCCCGCGGACCAGTTGGCGGGGATTGTCGACCGCCGGGCCGTGGGCGGGGTACAGCACCCGGTCTGCGCGGTCATGGAGCTTTTGCAGGCTTTGCATATAGGCCGCCATATCGCCATCGGGCGGCGAGACAACGCTGGTTGACCAGGCCATGACATGATCGCCGGTGAACAGCGCGCCGCTTTCTACCAGCGAATAGCACAGGTGGTTGCTGGTGTGGCCGGGGGTGGCGACAGCCTCGATCGTCCAGCCAGCTCCGGACAGACGCTCGCCATCGACGAGAATCCGGTCGGGGGCATAGGTCGGATCGAAAGCGGCGTCGGCGCGCGGGCCGTCATCCTCCAACACCAGCGGGGCGCAGCCGATAATCGGTGCGCCGGTCGCGGCCTTGAGCGGCGCGGCGGCGGGCGAATGGTCGCGGTGGGTATGCGTGCACATGATCGCGATCAGCCTGGCGCTGCCGATCGCCGCCAGAATTGCCTCGATATGACCCGCGCCATTGGTGTCTGCGTGCCCCGCGACGCCGGTTCCGGCCGGACCCGGATCGATTACCGCCACCTCCGAGCCCGCGCCGATCACGTAAGTCTGGGTGCCGGTGTAGGTATAGGGCGAGGCATTGGCGGCTAGCACCCGGCGCACCAATGGCTCGCATTGTTCGGTCAGCCCGGTCGGCCAGGGTTTGGGCGGAATATCCATAGAACTGTATATGGCCTTTCACCGCCCCCTCGCCAAGTCCCGGCAGGCTCGTTAGGTTCGCTGGCAAAATGGAGCTGACCTGAATGACTAAAATCGGCGATCTGATTCTGGTGCTCGACGCCGGCACCACTTCAACCCGGGCAATGCTGTTCGGACCCGAAGGACGATTGCGCGGGGTCGCCCAGCACGAATTGACCCAATATTATCCACAGGCTGGCTGGGTCGAGCATGATGCGGGTGAGATCTGGGACAAGACGCTGGCTTGCGCCCAGCAGGTCGTCACCCAGGCCGGCGGAGCAGACCGGATCGCGGCGATCGGCATTACCAACCAGCGCGAAACCGTGGTGGCGTGGGACAAACCCAGCGGCAAGCCGCTGCATCGCGCGTTGGTGTGGCAGGATCGCCGCACCGCCGAGGTCTGCGATGGCTTGCGCGCCGCTGGGCAGGAACCGGTGATCCAGTCGTCCACCGGGCTGCTGCTGGATCCTTATTTCTCCGCCACCAAGATGCGCTGGCTGATCGACAATTCCCCCGCAGTGAAATCCGCTGCCGAGGGTGGCCGGCTGGCGCTGGGCACGGTGGAAAGCTGGCTGGTGTTCAAGCTGACCGGTGGCGCAATGCTGAGCGACGCCAGCAACGCCAGCCGCACCAGCCTGCTGCCATTGGCCGGATCGAGCTGGGACGAAGGCCTGTGCGACCTGTTTGGCGTGCCGCGCGGCGCCTTGCCTGAAGTGGTCGATAATGCCGGGAACTTTGGCATGACCTTGCCCGAATTGCTGGGCGGCGCGATCCCGATCACGGGTCTTGCCGGCGATCAACAGAGCGCCACGATCGGTCAGGGCTGCCTTGCGCCGGGGCAGACCAAGGCGACCTATGGTACGGGGGCGTTCGTGCTCGCCAATATGGGCAGCGAAGTCCCGCGTTCGGGCCACCGGCTGCTCGGCACGGTGCTGTGCCAGCTGGGCGGCACGCGCAGCTATGCGCTGGAAGGTTCGGTGTTCGTTGCCGGAAGCCTGATCAAATGGCTGCGCGACAGTCTGGGGATTATTGCCGATGCTTCCGAAACTGCCGCACTGGCGGCCTCGGTGCCAGACAGCGGTGGCGTGGTGGTTGTCCCGGCGCTATCCGGGCTTGGTGCGCCGCACTGGCGGCCCGAAGCGCGCGCCTCGATCACCGGGCTGAGCTTTGCCACCACCCGGGCGCATGTTGCCCGGGCCGCGCTGGAGGCGATGGCCCAGCAAACCTATGATCTGGCTGAGGCTTTCGCAGCTGATGGCGCAGGCTGGAAGATGCTGAAGATCGACGGCGGGATGAGCGCGAATGACTGGATGGCGCAGGATCTGGCTGATATGCTGGATATCCCGGTTGAGCGGCCAGACTTCGTCGAAACAACGGCGCTGGGCGCAGCGATGCTCGCCGGGGTCGGCGTGGGGCAGTATGCTTCGCTTGAGGCTGCAGCAGAAACGATGCGCGGCACGGTTCGGCGGTTCGCTCCGCAGCTTGCCGATGATGTCCGCGCGGCCCGGCTGGGGGCGTGGCACAAGGCGCTGGCGAACGTTTAACCCGCAGCTGCCGCCCGGCTCAGCCGCTCACGCAAGGTGGCAATGGCGCTGGGGGCCGAAGCATCGCGTTTGTGCCACTCCGTGTCGAGCCGGCGCAGACGCGCATAAAACCGCTCGGTCGCGGTGACCAGTTCGCGGACTTCTTCCTTCAGCAGGATCGCGCCCCGGGGTTCGGTCGGTGGGAAATCGGCCAGTTTACCGTGGCGGTGGAGCTGAAACTCGGAGAGTTCGCCGGCTAGAAAAGCGCGGTGATTAAGCAGCCATGCCAGACAGTGCATCGTCCGGGTCGTGGTGCGCAGCGCTTCGCACGACAGCGCCACCCGTGCCTCATCCTCGGGCAGGCCGACCGCATCGGTCCGCCCCGAAAAATCGAAGGCTGCGCGCACCTCGTCGGACAGGACCAGGGCTTCGCAATAAAGTCCCTCGATAATGCGGGGATTGATGGCGACCGGTTTGCTCATTGCACCCCCGATAGGCGCACAGAATCATGCCTGCCAACCAGTTATTGCGTGGATTCCACGGCTAAATTGGGACTGTCCCGTCAAGGGACGCCATCACTGCCAGCAATCGATGATTCGGCGGTAGTATAAACCGTTGCGTTTCAGGCGATAATGTCGGGAATGAGGTAATCTTTGAGCAGCCCGATCTGATCCTTGAGGCGCAATTTGCGCTTCTTGAGCCGGGCTATCTGGAGCTGATCAGTGCTGCCCGCGCCGGTCAGCGCATCAATTGCCGCGTCCAGATCACGATGTTCCACTCGCAGCACATCAAGACGCTTGCGCATTTCCTCTTCGCTCACGCGGGCATCCTCAAAATCCTGTTTACAGCCTGCACCAACCGGACGCATCGCTGCGCGGCTGGCCTTGGTTAACGCGGCATCTGTCGCAAGCCGTCCGTATCTGCTTCGCAAGATAAACTTAATATGCTTCCATGACAATTGCGCTGACTCGATCGTCTGATCCGAGTCGGTGCCAGGGTCATCGCCGGTCGCGGCAGAAAACTGTCGGAGCGGCACTTTGGTTTGATGGACGCAAAGGAGTATCGCGAATGGAAACGACGCATGTCAGCGCACTTCAGCTCAAGCACGCAGGTCTCGATCAAAAACTGCAGCAGGAAATGAGCCGACCCTTGCCCGACCTTGCGATGATCCAGCACCTCAAGAAACAGAAGCTGCGCATCAAGGAAGTGATCACCCACAGCTAGTCACCTTCGGCCCCTGTCTGCTGCCCCAGCTGCACCAGACAGGGGCACCGAAAATCTCGTGGGCAAGCAGCCTGATCCGTTCCCAAGCCGGATGCTTTGGGTTACGTGCCGTCTATGACCAGCAGCGCCGCTTCCGCCGCCCGTACGATCCTGACCCGCCTGCACGAGGTGATGGCTTCACGCAACCATGCCCAAGCCAAGCTCAACACCGTGGTCGAGGTTATTGCGGAAAGCCTCAACAGCGAGGTCTGCTCGATCTATCTGCTGCGCGAAAGCATGCTGGAGCTATTCGCCACACGGGGCCTGGAACAAAGCGCGGTGCATATCACCCGCATGGCGATTGGCGAGGGTCTGGTCGGGACGATTGCAGGCAATGTCGAAACCCTCAATCTGGCGGAGGCGACCGCCCACCCGGACTTTTCTTACCGCCCGGAAACCGGCGAGGACAAGTTTCACTCCTTCGCCGGGGTGCCAATTGTCCGGCGCGAGCGCTGTGTGGGTGTGCTGTGCGTCCAGCATGCCGATCCGCGCCGCTACGAAGAGGTCGAGATCGAGGCGCTGCAGACCGTGGCGATGGTTTTGTCCGAACTGATCGCCAATGCCGAGCTGGTCGATGAGGTTGAGGCGTTCAGCCTCAGCGCGGCGCAGATCGGACCGCAGCGGTTGACCGGGCTGACGCTGGTCAAGGGGCTGGCCTCGGGTGTAGCGGTGTTTCACCAGCCGCGCGTGACGATTGAGCATGTCGTTGCCGATGATATCGAGGCAGAGCGGCAGCGGGTTTATCTGGCCTTTGACAAGATGCGCGAAGGCATCGACCGGATGGCCAGCCAAGCCGAATTCGGCGTCGGGAGCGAGACCGAAGAGGTGCTCGCGACCTACAAGATGTTTGCTTACGATGAGGGCTGGAGCCGCCGAATCAACGAAGCGATCGACAGCGGCCTGACCGCCGAGGCTGCGATCGAGCGGGTCCAGCAGCGCACCCGGATGCGGATGCGCCAGATCGACGATCCGCTGCTGGCGGACCGGATGCATGATCTGGAAGACCTCGCCAACCGGCTGCTGCGGATCGTCTCAGGCCAGCTTGGCACGGCGGCGTCGCAGGGCTTGCGCGGCGATGCGATCCTGATCGCCCGAAATCTGGGCCCGGCCGAACTGCTGGAATATGACAAGCGCCGCCTGAAGGGCGTGATCCTTGAAGAGGGTTCGCTCACCGCGCATGTGGTAATCGTTGCCCGGGCGATGGGCATTCCGGTGCTGGGCCGGGTGCGCGGCCTGCGCGGGCTGTTGCGCGATGGGGATCTGCTGCTGCTGGATGGCGATCAGGGCAATGCCACAGTGCGGCCGCTGCCCGCGATGGTCGAAGCGTTTGAAACCCGCTTTGCCAAAAGCCGCGAACGGCAGGCCACCTATGCTGCGTTGCGCGAGGTGGAGCCGTTCACCCGCGATGGTACGCGCATCAATGTGATGATGAATGCGGGGCTGCGCGAAGACATGCCAGGTCTCAACCTGACCGGGGCGGACGGGATTGGGCTGTTTCGGACTGAGTTTCAGTTCCTCGTTTCAGCGACACTGCCCTCGCGGGAGCGTCAGACGCGGCTCTACCGCGATGTGCTGGACGCTGCCGGTGACAAGCCGGTGGTGTTTCGCACGGTCGATATTGGCGGCGATAAAATCCTGCCCTATCTGCGTCACAACGACGGTGAGCATGAAGAAAATCCGGCGATGGGCTGGCGCGCGCTGCGTGTGGCGTTGGACCGTGAAGGGCTGATGAAAGTCCAGGCCCGCGCGCTGCTTGAAGCTGCCGCCGGGCGAACGCTCAACGTGATGTTTCCGATGGTGTCCGAACCGTGGGAGTTCGACGCTGCCCGGGAAATGTTTGAAAAACAGCGCGCTTATTTCAAAAGTCAGAAGAAGATGCTGCCCGAAGCGATCCGCTATGGCGCGATGCTGGAAGTGCCTGCGCTGGCCGAACAGCTCGATCAGCTTGCTCCCAAGCT
>JANLQQ010000023.1:0-5541 GCA_031367905.1 Novosphingobium sp. | reverse complement strand
GGCGTGTATTCGGCTGCATCCGGGCCAAAAATTCAGGACTGCACACCGGGAACAGCGCATAATCGAACAGCGGCACCCAGTGGAACTTGGCCGGATCGGGTACTTCTTCGCAATAGACCAATCCGACATCGGCATGGACATCGTCAAACTCCCATTCGACCGCACAGGTGCTGAGAGTCAGCTTGATCTCAGGATGGTGGTGCAGAAACTGCGGCACGCGTTTGGCGAGCCAGCGGATCGAAGCGGTGACATAGGTTTGCACCCGCAGCGGCTTGTGCAGCGCGTGGCGATGAACTGCCTCAACCCCCTCGAGCAGCGATTCAAATGCGCTGCGGACATAAGGATAGAGCACCCGGCCCTCTTCGGTCGAAACGATGTGGCGGCCTTCCTGCGCAAACAAAGTCACGCCCAGCGCCTCTTCGATCAGCTGCACCTGGTGGCTGATCGCCGGATGTGTAAGGCACAATTCCGCCGCCGCATCGCGAATACTCTGGTGCCGGGTCGCTGCCTCAAAGCCTTTGAGGGCTTTGAGCGGCGGCAGGCGCCTGAGTTCGATCTTGTTGTGCATGGTTTTATCTCACCGGAGTCTTCTACCTGCGATCATAACAGCAGCAGGGCGGACCGGTAAATTATTTTAACGCATCAAATCTGGCATCCTCGATGATCATGACTGCGCCTTTTTCCGCGACCATCACGGTGGGCGCGTTGGTATTGCCCGAAGTGATCGTCGGGAAGATCGAGGCATCGATCACCCGCAATCCCTGTACACCATGCACCCTGAGTCGCGCATCGACCACCGAGTTCGCCGCGTCCGGCCCCATGATGCAGGTGCTGGTCGGATGATAGACCGTATCGGCGCGTTTGCGAAAATCCTCAAGCAGGGCCTCGTCGCCATCGACGCCCACGCCGGGGATGATCTCCTCGGTGATGATGTCCGCCAGCGGGCGGGTTCCGGCGATCTGGCGGAGCAGGCGGTTGCCGGCGATCACATCGTCGATGTCCTGCTGGGTCGAGAGATAATTGGGCTGGATCAGCGGATGGACCGTCGGATCGGCTGAGGCCAGCTCCAGCTGCCCGCGGCTGGTCGACCGACAGGGATTGTGCGATAGCAGAAAGGCCGAAAACGGATCGGGATTGAGCAGCTTGCGCTCGGACAGCGGGGTCTGGGTATAGCTGACCGGGCTGAAATAGAGTTGAAGATTGACATGCGGCTGTTTGGGATCACTGCGCACAAACCCGCCGCTCTGATTGACGCTGAGCGAGAGCGGCCCGGCCCGATCGAACATATAGCGCAGACCCGCCAGCGCCTTGCCGATCGCGGGATGCAGCACATCGTTGAGCGTCGCGGTGCGGGTCTTGTAAAAATAGGATACCGCCAGATGATCCTGCAGATTGCGGCCAACTGCCCGGGCAGGCACCAGCGGCTTAATCCCCACGCGCTGCAATTGCTCTGGGTCACCGATGCCGGACAGCATCAGCAGCTGCGGCGAATTGATCGCCCCGCCGCTCAGGATAACTTCACGCCGAGCGCGGACCTGCTGGACCTTGCCGTGCCGTTTATATTCGACGCCGACGGCGCGCTTGCCTTCAAACACTATCCGCGTGGCCAGCGCCTTGGTCTGCAAATTCAACGTCTTGCGGCGCAGAGCGGGGTGCAGAAAGGCATTGGAAGTGGACGCCCGCCAGCCGCCGCGGGTGTTGATCTGGTAGAACCCCACCCCTTCGGAATGGCCGCCGTTGAAATCGCTGGTCGGGGTAAAGCCCAGAGCCTCGGCAGATTCGATGAAGCTGTGGCAGATCGGATGGGCATGCGGCGAAATGTCGGTGACATGCTGGGGCCCGCCTTTGCCGTGATAGGCGCTGTCCCAATCGAAATCCTCGGACTTCTTGAAGTACGGCAGCACATCGTCCCAGCCCCAGCCAGGATTGCCCAGCGCCTGCCAGCCATCGAAATCATGCGGCTGGCCGCGCACATAGACCATCGCATTGATCGAGCCGGAGCCGCCAATCACCTTGCCGCGCGGCCAATAGCTGCTGCGCCCGCCCAGCCCCGGAATTGGCGCAGTATCATACATCCAGTTGATCCGCCGATCGAAGAAGGTGCGGCCATAGCCGATCGGCATCTGGATCCAGATCGAGAGGTCGCTGCCCCCCGCTTCGAGCAGCAATACCGTGGTCTTGCCGTCCGCAGTCAACCGGTTGGCAAGCACGCAGCCCGCGGTTCCCGCACCGACGATCACATAATCGAACTCGTCCATTTCAGCAGGCCGTCATTTCAGCGGACCGGATGCTGGGTCATCTCGAGGTGCAGCATCGTCCCAGTGTAGGGATTGGCCAGCGCCACTTCCTCGTTGAGTTCCACCCCAAGTCCCGGTGCGGTGGGCGGAATGACATGGCCGTCCTCGAACGGGATCGGGCTTTTGAGGATCTCGGAATGAAAGCCGCCCCAGGTTTCGATGCTCTCGAGGATCAGGAAATTGGGCGAGCAGGTGGCAAGCTGGATATTGGCCGCGCCGACGATTGGCCCGCAATAGAGGTGCGGGGCGATCTGGACATGGTGAACCTCGGCCATCCCGGCAATCTTCTTGGCCTCAAGCAATCCGCCAACCCGGCCCAGATTCATCTGCAGGATCGCCGCGCTGCCAGCGGTCAGCAGCCGGGCGAAATCATATTTGGTGGCGAGGCGCTCGCCAGTTGCGATCGGGATGCTGGTGGCGCGGGCGACCTTGGCCATCTCCTCGGGCGCATCGGGCGGCACCGGCTCTTCCAGCCACAGCGGATCATAGGGCTCCAGCCGCCTAGCCAGCCGGATTGCGCCTGCCGCAGTCATCTGGCCGTGGGTGCCGAACAGCAGATCGGCTTTGGTGCCAACCGCTTCGCGCAAGGTCCGCGCAAACCGCTCTGACAGCTCCAGCGCGTCGAGCGACAATTGCCGTCCGTCAAATGCAGAATACGGCCCGGCCGGATCAAACTTCAGCGCGGTGAAGCCCTGCGCCAGATATTCGCCGGCGCGCTCCGCGGCGAGGTCTGGATCGTGATAGACGTCGCTTTGATCGCCGGGGCGCGGGTAGATATAGGTGTAGGCGCGCAGCCGCTCGTGAACCTGGCCGCCCAGCAGCTTGTAAACCGGCTGGTTCGCGGCCTTGCCGATGATATCCCAGCAGGCCATTTCAAGCGCGCTGAGCACGCCCATCACGGTCAAATCGGGATGCTGGGTAAAACCGCTGGAATAGACCCGCCGCCACAGCGCCTCGATGTCATGCGGATCGGTGCCTTGCGCATAACGCGCGAACACATCCTCGATCATCTTTGCGACCAGATGCGGCTCGAACGGCACGCAATAGGCCTCACCGACGCCGGATATCCCGCAGGCCGTGGTCAGTTTGACGAACACGAAATAGCGCCCGCCAAAATGCGGCGGGGGATTGCCGACCACGAAGGTCTGGATATCGGCCAGCTTCATGCCGGATAGAATCCGTTCATCACCTTGATCTCAAGGAAATCATGCAGGCCAAACTCGCCCCATTCGCGGCCATTGCCGGACTGCTTGTAACCGCCAAACGGTGAGCAATAGTCCTGCCCCGCGCCATTGAGATAGACGCTGCCCGCGCGGAGCAGCCTAGCCACGCGGCGCGCGCGCTCAAGATCGCCGCTCTGGACATAGGCTGCCAAACCATAAGGCGTGTCGTTGGCAATCGCGATGGCGTCAGCCTCATCGGCAAATGGGATCATCACCAGCACCGGGCCGAAGATTTCTTCGCGGGCGATGGTCATCTGGTTGGTGACGCCGGCAAAGATCGTCGGCTTGACGTAAAACCCGCGCGAAAAGCCGGTCGCGCGGCCGGTTCCGCCAGCGATCAGCTGTGCGCCTTCATCAATTCCGATCTGGATCAGGGCCTGGATCTTGTCATACTGGACCTTGCTGACCACCGGGCCAAGATGCGGCCCTTTTTCCAGCGGATCGCCCAGCGTGACACCCGCTGCAACCTTGGCGGCAATCGCCACTGCCGCGTCATAGGCCGAGGCTTCGACCAGCATCCGGGTCGGCGCATTGCAGGATTGCCCGGTATTGCCGAAGCAATGCATCACGCCGCGCGTAACTGCAGCCTCAAGCCCGGCATCGGCAAAGACGATATTGGCCGATTTCCCGCCCAGTTCCTGCGATACCCGTTTAACCGTCTCGGCGGCCGACTTTGCCACCTGGATCCCGGCGCGGGTCGATCCGGTGAAGGACACCATATCGACCTGCGGATGGCTGGTCAGCGCATCGCCAATTGCCGCGCCGGTGCCGTGGAGCAGATTGAACACGCCAGGCGGAAAGCCCGTCTCGTCGATGAATTCAGCGAACAATTGCGCGGAGAGCGGGGCAACTTCGCTGGGTTTCAGCACCATGGTGCAGCCCGCGACCAGCGCCGGGCCGATCTTGGCTGCCAGCTGGTTGATCGGCCAGTTCCAGGGGGTGATCAGCACAGCCACGCCGATCGGTTCGTGGGTCAGCCGCCCGGTGCTGCCGATCTTGCGCTCCCACTCCATCGCGCGCGCGGCTTTGATCGTCTCCTTCAAATGACCGGGGCCGCATTCGGCCTGGGCATCGAACGACAGATCATAGGGCGCGCCCATTTCCGTCGAGATCGCGCGGACCATTTCGTCATAGCGCCGCTCGAAGATCGCGATCAGCTTTTCGACCAGTGCAATCCGCTGGTCGAGTGGCATGGCGGAATAGCCGGGGAAAGCCGCGCGGGCCGCAGCCACTGCCGCATCGACATCATCGGGTCCGCACAGCGCGACCAGTGCAGCACGCTGTTCGGTGGCGGGATTGATCGCCTCGAAGGTTTGCACCGAGGTTAGCGGCGCGGTCCACTTGCCGCCGATGTAGGATTTAAGTGGCTGCTCAGACATAACCCACCGCCCGCTTCTGATCTTCGACAATGTATTTTTCAGCGCGCCAATAATGCCACGCAGCCCACAGACCGGTCGGGGCGAGAATGAGTTGCGCCAAGCGCAGAGAGTCCGCGTTGCCTCCGCCTGAGGCATCGAAATAGTCGCTCAGCGAGCCGACGATCCCCGGTGCAATGATCAGATTGAGAACATTGGCAATCAACAAGGAGATGGCAACTGCCATCGCACGCATTTTGGGCGCAGCGAGGTTTTGGCACAGTGCAAACGCCGGACCGATGTAGAAATAGATCGCCGGGATGAAAATCCACCACATCAGCTTCGCAAAGCCAAGGTCGTGCGTCCAGTAAGCGAGAAAGGACGGGATCGTTGCGGCAGCAGTTACGACTGCGAGCAGACGGGCAATCTTGCGCGGATCGGTATAGGCCGGTCGCGCAACAACATAGGCCGTAACCAGCGACGCACCGATGCCTCCGACCAGATAGATCTGGCCGAGCAGACCGCCTGCAGCCCCTTCGTCCATCCCATAGGTCCGTTGCAGGAACAGCGGGGTAAACCACATCAGGCCCCAGCCCCAAAAGGCTGACAGGCCGCTGCCAGCCATGGCGTGAACCGCCGACTTTTGCGACCAGATGAACTTCAGGG
>JANLQQ010000013.1:0-3119 GCA_031367905.1 Novosphingobium sp. | reverse complement strand
CTCATCCTCGTTAAGCGCCTTGGTGACGGACAGCTTGCCCGATTGGCGGCGATCGGTGGTGAGGGTCTTGTCGCGCGGATGGGCGGGCTTTTTGGCCGGTTCCGGACGCTTGGGCGCAGCAACCGGGGTGAACCGGCGCGCGGCTGGGGTGACTGGTGCTGCGGCTGGCTCTGCTCCGGTTTCGGCAGGTTCCGCTTCAGCGATAGCAACAGGCTCAGCAAGGGGAGCAGCCTCGGTCTCGGCAACCGGTGCAACGACAGGCTCAGCAACTGGCGCAACTTCGGCCGCACCTTTGCCCGCGGCGCGGCGGCGCTCGGCATCCTGAACGCGGAGGCGTTCTTCCTCTTCGCGGCGGCTGGCACCTTCGATCGCGACCATGCGCGCTTCTTCGGCCTCGCGCAGCAGGCGAGTTTGCATTTCCTGCCGGGTCTCGGCCGAAGGCGAAGCGGCCCGGGGGGCCGGCTTGGGCGCCGCTGCAACGGGCGGCGGCGGTGCAACCGGCGCCGGCTCAGGCGCTGCGGCGACAGCTTCGCCGGGCTTGCCGAGCAGCTTGCGGCGCTTAACCTCGACCACCACCTTGTTGGTGCGGCCGTGGCTGAAGGTCTGCTTGACCTCGCCCGCTTCGACCGATCGCTTGAGCCCCAGGGGCTTTCTGCCAAGCGTCGGCTTGTTGTCGGTATCGCTCATTTTCTCGTCACGCCCTTCAGGTTCAATTCGTCATCGCGGCTGGCGAAAATCCGCCGGCCGGTTCAGTGTTCAATTCTGGTCCGTTCGCCCCAGCCGGTCCCATGAAGTGCAGCAGGCGCTGCAAAGGGACACCCAAGCGGAGTGCGGCCGCAGCATCTGTCAGCGCCAGGTGGACCACATTGTCGCGGCCCAATGCCACAGACAGGGCCGCGCGGTCCAGTGGCAAGGTTACGCCGGCCTTGCCGGAGCCCTCAGCATCCTCGCCCACTCGCCAGGCCTGATCGAGTTTGCCCGACCCATCCTTGCCCGCATCGGCGGCATGGGCCAGCCAGAAGACTTTGCCGCCGCGCGCCTTTTCGGCGATCCGGTCTGACCCGGTCAGCAGCCGTCCGGTGCGCTGTTCCAGCCCCAGCCGATCGGTGAAATTGCGGATCAGCGCAGCTTCGATCTTTGCGCCAAGGTCGGCCGGTAGCGTCAGCGAAGTGCCCTTGAAAGCGCGGGCCAGTGCCCCCTTGAGCTTGCCTTTTGCCAGCGCGGTTTCCAGCTCGGCCCGGCTCACCCCAATCCACGCCCCCCGTCCCGGCGCCCGCGCCAGCACATCGGGGTGGACTTCGCAGGTTCCATCAGGATTGGCCGGAGAAATGGCAAGCCGGATCAACTCATCCCGCGAGCCATGGCTCCCGGTGAGGATGCAGCGTCGTTCCGGCGAGTCTTTGCCCGCCGGATGCGCTTGCGTGATGTCGGAACCTACAGGCTCATTGTGAGGAATCCGCATTGGCGGCCTCCTCTGAAGCTGGCCCATCTCCGGACCCCAATTCGTCTTCGAACCAGTGGGCGCGCGCGGCCATGATGATTTCGTTGCCCTGCTCTTCGCTCAGGCCATAATCGCCCAGCACGCCGCCCTTGTCTTCGGGGCGGGCATCGCGGCGCGGCTTGGGCGGGGCAGATGTTGCACCTTCACGGCGGCGCTGTTCAACGCGCTTTTTGGCGATTAGTTCGTCGGTCGCCAGGTCGGCCAGATCGTCGAGCGTCTTGATCCCGGCCTTGCCCAAGGTGACCAGCATCGCTTCGGTCAGATGCGGGATTTCGGCCAGCGCATCTTCAACGCCCAGCGCCCGGCGGGTTTCGCGGCTGGCTTCCTCGCGGCGCTCAAGCGCCTCGGCAGCGCGGCTTTGCAGTTCTTCGCCCAGTTCCTCATCGAAGCCTTCGATGTTGGCCAGCTCGGAAATGTCGATATAGGCAACTTCCTCCAGCTCGGTGAAGCCTTCGGCAACCAGCAGCTGCGAGAGGGTTTCGTCGACGTCGAGTTCTTCCTCGAACATCTTCGAACGCTCGGCAAATTCGCGCTGGCGCTTTTCCGAAGCCTCGGCCTCGGTCATGATGTCGATCGCAGAAGAAGTCAGCGCCGAGGCGAGCCGGACATTCTGGCCGCGGCGGCCAATCGCGAGCGAAAGCTGGTCATCGGGAACAACCACTTCGATCCGGCTCTCATCCTCGTCAATCACCACACGGCTGACGGTGGCGGGCTGGAGCGCGTTGACCACGAAAGTCGCAGTGTCTTCGCTCCACGGGATGATGTCGATCTTTTCGCCCTGCAGTTCCTGGACCACTGCCTGCACGCGGCTGCCCTTCATGCCAACGCAGGCACCAACCGGGTCGATCGAGCTATCATGGCTGATCACGCCGATCTTGGCGCGGCTGCCCGGATCGCGGGCCGCTGCCTTGATTTCGATGATGCCGTCGTAGATTTCGGGCACTTCCTGCGCGAACAGCTTCTTCATGAATTCCGGGTGCGAGCGGCTGAGGAAGATCTGCGGACCGCGGTTCTGACGCTCAACCTTGAGGATCAGCGCACGGACCCGCTCACCCACGCGGGCGGCTTCGCGCGGGATCTGCTGATCGCGGCGGATCACACCCTCGGCGCGGCCAAGATTGACGATGACATGGCCGAACTCGACCGACTTGATCACCCCGGTGATCACTTCATTGGCACGGTCCTTGAATTCTTCATACTGGCGGTCCCGCTCAGCATCGCGGACCTTCTGGAAGATCACCTGCTTGGCCGACTGGGCATCGATCCGGCCCAGATCAACCGGCGGCAACGGATCGACGATAAAATCGCCAATCGCAGCGCCAGGCTGAAGCTTTTCACCCTGCTTGAGGTCAACCTGCTTGAAGTAATCCTCAACCTCTTCAACCACTTCGACCACGCGCCACAGCCGCAGATCGCCGGTGCGCGGATCGAGCTTGGCCCGGATATCGTTTTCCGCACCATAGCGGTTGCGGGCCGATTTCTGGATCGCTTCTTCCATCGCCTCGATCACGATCGACTTGTCGATCATCTTCTCGGTCGCCACCGCAGTCGCAATTGCGAGCAGTTCTGCGCGGTTGGCGGAGATTGGACTGGCCATGGGTTACTCTTCCACTTCTTC
>JANLQQ010000007.1:0-10224 GCA_031367905.1 Novosphingobium sp. | reverse complement strand
CGGGCGAATCATTGTCTTCATCGATATCCAGATCTTCTTCGGCCAGATCACCATCCTCGGTGGTCTCAACCTTTTCCTTTTGGACTTCTTCATAAGGGATCGGCTGCTTCGATTTGAGCACGGGTTCGGGAACCCAAGCATAGCCACATTCTATGCAGGTTACCGGGTCATCTTTGCCCAGATCGTAAAAACGAGTGCCGCATTTCGGGCAGCCTTGCTTGGCACCCCATTCAGCCTTGACCATGAAAATTCCTTAAGGTGCGCCCGCGACCTTCGGCTGCGGGTTGAAACTATCGCCTTGATGGTTACGGCAAGTGCCGGAATCAAGCGAGGGCGCGCCTTGCCATAGCGCGCGCGCGCTGTCAAAAGCCGCCGCGCACCCTGCCCCGCCAGATGCGCCACCTATTCCGCCAGATGCGAAAGCTGACCCGTGACCGCTGCCGATCCTGCCGCAACCTGTCCCCGCCGTTTCATGCCCGCAGGCCCGCTGAGCGGCAAGATCCGCGTGCCGGGTGACAAGTCGATCAGTCACCGTGCACTGATGCTCTCGGCGCTGGCTGTGGGCGAGAGCCAGATCACCGGGCTGCTGGAGGGTGAGGACGTGCTGGCCACGGCTGCTGCCATGCGCAGCCTGGGCGCAAGTATCGAACGCACCGCAGACGGCGAGTGGCATGTTCATGGCGTTGGCGTTGGCGGATTGCTCCAGCCGCAAGCTGCGCTCGATATGGGCAACAGCGGCACTTCCACCCGCCTGCTGATGGGCCTCGTCGCTACCCACGCTATCACTGCCAGTTTTGTAGGCGATGCCAGCCTTTCGCGGCGTCCGATGGGCCGAGTGATCGAACCGCTCAGCCAGATGGGCGCGGATTTCACCCCGTCGCCCGGCGGGACACTGCCGCTGATGCTGCGCGGTGCTTGGCCTGCCGTGCCGATCACTTATCGGCTGCCGGTCGCCTCGGCGCAGGTCAAAAGTGCGATCCTGCTCGCCGGTCTCAACACGCCCGGCATCACCACGGTGATCGAGCCGGTGCCGACCCGCGATCATTCGGAACGGATGCTGGCGGGCTTTGGCGCGGAGCTGACGGTCGAGACCGCTGCCGACGGTGCCCGCACCATCCGCATCCGGGGCGAGGCTGAACTGAAGCCGCAAACCATCGAAGTGCCCGGCGACCCCTCATCCGCCGCCTTTTTCATGGTCGCGGGACTGATTGTGCCGGGATCCGACATCATGATCGAAAACGTCGGGATGAACGCCACTCGCGCAGGGCTTTATGCCGTGCTGCGCGCCATGGGCGGGCAGATCGAGGCGCTAAACCAGCGCAAAGTCGGCGGGGAGCCGGTCGCCGATCTGCACGTGCGCCATTCGCAGCTGACCGGGATTGCAATCGATCCAGCCCTCGTGCCGAGCATGGTCGATGAATTCCCGGTGCTGTTTGTGGCCGCCGCCTTGGCCAAGGGCCGCACCGTCACCACCGGCCTCGATGAACTGCGCGTCAAGGAGAGCGACCGCCTCTCCGTCATGGCCGCAGCGCTGACCGCAATCGGCGCGCGGGTGACCGAGACTGCGGACGGCTTGATCATTGATGGCACCAGCGGCGAACCGCTTGAAGGCGCCAAGGCCGACGATCCTCCGATAGCGACCCACCTCGACCACCGCATCGCCATGAGCATGGCGGTGGCCGGGCTGGCCAGCTACCACGGTGTCGAAGTGGACGACACCCGCCCGATCGCGACCAGCTTTCCGATGTTTGAACAATTGCTAGAGGGGCTTGGGCTCGATGGGCTAGCGCAATGACCAGCGCTATCGCCGATGTGATTGGCCTGATCGGAGGTGTCTTGTTCATTGCCGCCTTCGCCTATGCCAATGTAGCTGAAAACTTCAACAAGCTGTGGTTCAATGTCGCGAACCTGCTTGGCGCAATGCTGCTGATGATCTCGCTCTGGGTAAATTTTAACCTCGCGGCATTTGTGCTCGAGATAGCCTGGGCGTTTATTGCGCTGGTCGGACTGATCGCAGCGCTGCGCGCCCGGTCGCAGAGGCAGCGATCATGATCATCGCCGTCGATGGCCCGACCGCTTCGGGCAAGGGCACCATCGCCCGCGCGCTCGCCGCGCATTTCGGGCTGCCGCATCTCGATACCGGGCTGCTATACCGCGCGGTCGGGAGACAGGTGGCGCTGAACGGTGGTGATCCGGACGATGTCGGTGATGCCTATGCCGCCTGCACCTTCGCGGACAGCCTACTGGACGATCCGGAACTCCGCTCCGAGGAAGCCGGTGGCCTCGCCAGCCGGGTTTCGGTCCATCCGGCAGTGCGCCGCGCACTTTATGAGCGTCAACGCGCCTTCGCCACCCAGCCCGGCGGCGCGGTGCTCGATGGCCGCGATATCGGCACGGTGATCGCGCCTGAGGCAGAGGCCAAGCTGTTCGTCACCGCCAGCGTTCCGGCACGGGCACAGCGGCGTTTCAGCGAAATGCAGGCGTCCGGGCGCCAGTTCGCCCTGGCCGAGATTGCCGCCGATCTTAAACTGCGTGACCGGCGTGACAGCACCCGCAAGGACGCCCCGCTGCGCGCGGCCGAAGATGCCATACTGCTGGATACATCGGCACTGAACCGCGCCGAAGCGATTGCCGAAGCAATCCGCTTGGTGAGTGCGCGCAAAGGCTGATCCTAATCCTCAAAACCGACAAACACCGCAGCCTCATCGACCGACTTGCGCTCAGACACCACCGCATTGGCGGGGAAGCTTTCATCCGGCCAGCCCAGCGCGATGCTTTTCATGATGATCTGATCGTCGGCTATTCCGGCATGCTCGCGCACTACCGGTGATTGCATGATCCCCTGGCTGTTGATTACAGTACCCAAGCCCCGCGACCAGGCGGCATTGACCAGCGCAGTTGCCACCGCGCCACAATCGAACGGTGTATCGTCACTGCCGTCGAGCACCCGATCATAGGTTACGATCACGCAGACCGGCGCGTCGAATTGGCGGAAGCCGCGCAGCACCCAGTCTTGCCGCATCTCTTTGTCATCTCGCTCGATCCCCATGGCAGAGAATAATTGCTTGGCAACGCCTACCTGCCGATCGCGGTGGGGGCCGGCAAAGGCCTGACCGGTGCGAAACTCGCGCGATTGCGGCACACCCGCCACCATTCGATCGGTGTTGCCAGCGCGGATCCGGTTCAGCGGTTCGCCAGTGATGACATAAAAATTCCATGGCTGGGTATTCATCGACGATGGTGCGCGCATCGCGATGCCGATGATTTCCTCAATCAGCGCCTTGGGAACCAGATCAGGCTTGTATCCGCGAATGCTGCGGCGGCCCAGAACAACGTCGTCAAACTGCATTTGTAGCCCTTGAATTAAGTAGCTCGGCTTCAATTGTTAGTGATTTATTGTTCAATTGAAACCCTGTTGAGTGAATGATCAGCAGGCTGGAACCGGGCTTCACATCTGCGGCCCTGGCTCTCGCTTAATCTGCAACGCGGCATGCAGCGCTTCGACGATCTGTTCGGGAAGACAGGGTTTCTCGATCAAAGTCCCGGCCTGGAACCCCTCAGGAAGTTGTTCACGGGTATATCCGGTCGTGACGATAAATGGCAGACCGCTCTGTGTCAGGGCGATTGCGATCGGCGCTGCGCTGACCCGATTGAGGTTGGCATCGACGACTGCCGCGTCCAACGCCCCACCTTCGACAATTGCCAGTGCCTCCTCCACCCGGGCGGCCACGCCCACGACCGCAAAACCGGCGTCGGTGAGCGTCTGTTCAACCTCGAATGCAATCAGCGGCTCATCTTCGACGATCAGTACTCGCATCGGTCTGGCTTGCTCGTCAGTCATTTCGGGGACCCTCCAGTATGCGATCGACAGGCGCGCTCAACGTCCATGATACCCCGGACTTCAGATACGCCAGATCTGCAGTGCCGCCGACCGCGCGTTCCGCCATACTCACAATCACCGTTTGTCCGAACCCGGGCTTGCGGGGAGCGACGACCTCAGGACCATTTTCCTCCAGCCACGCCATTGCAAACGCGCTATTCGGCGCATCACTTACCTTCCAGCTGATCCGCACGCGCCCCTCGTCATTCGACAACGCACCATATTTTCCGGCATTGGTGGCCAGTTCGTGCAATGCCATGCCGATTGCTTGCGCCGCGTGAGCGTTCAATCGCAGAGTGGGGCCATCGAACGATACGCGCGCGTCGAACAGCGAGCGAAAATGGTCTAGCTGGCTCTGCACCAGGTCAAGAACATCGACCCCCTGCCATTGATCTTTGACGAGCAGATCATGGCTGGCGGTAAGGCTTGCGATCCGTCTTGTGAGCCGCTCGACGAAGGTTGCCGGATCATCGGAGCGCGCCGTTTGACGGGCGACCGCCTGGACGACCGCAAGCAGGTTTTTTGCCCGGTGATTGACTTCAGCCATCAGGAGGGCATTTTGAGCCTCAGCCAATTTGCGCGCCGCGATATCTTCGATCGCCGATATGAAATAATCGATCGCACCGTTGGCCGTGCGCTCGCAACCGACGGTCAGATTTACCCAAATTGCAGAGCCGTCCTTGTGGACATAACGCTTTTCCATGCTGTAGCTATCGCACTCACCGTTCAGCATTCGTTGCACACTGGCCATATCCGCGGCCAGATCATCAGGGTGCGTTATGTCCTGAAAAGCGCCGGATAGCAGCTCCTCGGACGAATAGCCGATGATCTCGCAAAGTCGCCCGTTGACATTGAGCCAGGACCCGTCAGGCCCGACCTGCGCCATGCCGATCGCCGCATTGTCAAAGGTCGCCCTGAATTTCTTCTCGCTTTCACGTAATTGCAGCTCGCCCCGCTTGTGCCCGGTGATATCGCGAAAGATGACCGATACAGCACTGGCGCGACCGTCGGCGTCCAGCACCGGCGAAGCGTTGATCTCGACAGGAACCAACCGTCCATCCTTGCAGTGTCGAACCGTTTCGCTGATGTGCTTGTGATTTCCGCAACGAATTTCTTCATAAGCGCGAAGCCGCCGTTCTTGACTGCCATCAGGGACGATCAGTTCGTCCACCGAGCGGCCGACAGCTTCGGTTTCAGTATAGCCAAAAAGTCGCGTTGCAGCCGGATTCCAGGTCCTCACGATACCGTCAAAGCCGGCACTGATGATTGCGTCCGTCGATGAGGTGACGATCGCTGCCAGCCGTCGTGCTTCGCTGCGGGCGCGCCGCAATTCAAGCTCGTAATGCATCCGCTCGGTTGCTTCGAAAACAATCGTGTTGATCAGCCGCGGTCGACCGTCCGGATCGGTTTTCAGATGGGAGTTCATAAAAACGTTAAAGGGAGAGCGCCCGGCGCGTTTCAACTGACAGGCGATTTCGTGAACCGATCCGTGCAGGCGCAACATCGGGGCATAATGCGTTTCGTAGAAAATCTGTCCCGGGACCGTGAGCAGATCCTGAAACCGGGTGCCCCCAAGCAATGCCTTACGATCCTGGCCGAGCCATGAAACCATTGTATCGTTGATATATACGATCGTGCCATCGGGCAGCGATGAGACGAAACCGCAGGGTGAATCGTTCATAATTTCATCAATGGAGACGTCGGCGACGCCAGCAGGCAACTTGCTGGTCATTGCGTTGCAAGCGTCTGCTGTGCCGCAGTCAGATACTTGCGCTTCGCGGCGATTGTTGCGTCCGGAGCGCTCAGGTGCGGGCAGAGACCGAACGCGCCCATAACGTCCAGAGCGCTGTGCTGCGTGTAGCGATCTTGGGCAGACAGGTCCGATCTACCCGACCCTGTCAGATCATAGCGAATGATCGTGAACTCATCCAAAAATGCTGGCGTTACGAAGCGCCACATGTGCTGATCGCAGCCAAAGCCGTGAACCAGGATCATCGCTTGCCTGCAACTGCCCTCAACCTCGACGCAATTGCGACGATGAACGGGGTTGCGCGAACTTGCCTGCGGGTCGGTTTTACTTGGCAAAATACCGGGACCTTGGTTCGAATTGTAAGAGAACCGCCTTGTTGCGACGATCATAGCAGCGACATCACAGCACATGAATACAGACCAAAGGGCCTCACTTGAAAGTTATAATGGCTGCTTTGCGAAGCTGTAACAAGGCCAAAAGGACGCCGGGCGCAAAGCGGGCATTGGCCAATTCCCGACCCCATTTTTCTTGCTTTTCGGCCCGCGCTCACCTACCTGCGCCCGGTCCGACGAACCATCCGGTTCTGACGGCGCTTGCCACGGCATCCGGCCCGGCAGGCAGATCGGCCCTTTTGGCCCGTTTTGGCAATAGTGCCACGGCGGAGAAAGACCGGCGGAAAAACCGCCCGGCCGGAAACATTGACAGTAGGATACATACATGGCCACTACGGCTTTTCCCACGCGCGACGATTTCGCCGCGATGCTCAACGAATCACTCGGCGGCAGCGCCGATGGTGGCTTTGAAGGCCGCGTCGTCAAGGGCACAGTTACCGCAATCGAAAATGACAAGGCCGTGATTGACGTAGGCCTGAAAAGCGAAGGCCGCGTGTCCCTGCGCGAATTCGCGCAGCCCGGCCAGCCCCACGGGCTGTCTGTCGGCGATGAAGTCGAAGTTTATGTCGACCGGGTTGAAAATTCTGACGGCGAAGCGATGCTTAGCCGTGACCGCGCCCGCCGCGAAGCCGCCTGGGACAAGCTGGAAAGCGAATTTGGCGAAGGCAAGCGCGTTGAAGGCGTGATCTTCGGCCGCGTGAAGGGCGGTTTCACTGTCGATCTTGATGGTGCCGTGGCTTTCCTCCCCGGTTCACAAGTCGATATCCGCCCGGTCCGCGATGTGCAGCCGCTGATGGATATGCCGCAGCCGTTCCAGATCCTCAAGATGGACCGGCGCCGCGGCAATATCGTCGTTTCGCGCCGTGCTGTCCTCGAAGAAACCCGCGCTGAACAGCGTTCGGGCCTGATCCTCAACCTGACTGAGGGCCAGATCATCGATGGGATCGTTAAGAACATCACCGATTACGGCGCCTTCGTCGATCTGGGCGGGATCGACGGCCTGCTCCATGTCACCGATATGAGCTACAAGCGCGTCAACCACCCAAGCGAAGTTATCAATATCGGTGACACTGTTAAGGTGCAGATCGTGCGGATCAACCAGGATACACAGCGCATCAGCCTGGGCATGAAGCAGCTGGAAAGCGATCCGTGGGAAGGCGTTGTCGCCAAGTATCCGGTTGGCGCGAAGCTCTCGGGCGTTGTCACCAACATTACCGAATACGGTGCTTTCGTCGAACTGGAAGCGGGCATCGAAGGCCTGGTCCATGTTTCGGAAATGAGCTGGACCAAGAAGAACGTCCACCCCGGCAAGATCGTTTCGACCAGCCAGGAAGTCGAAGTTCTGGTGCTTGAAGTCGATAGCGACAAGCGCCGCATTTCGCTGGGCCTCAAGCAGGCCCAGTCGAACCCGTGGGGCGATTTCGCCGAGAAGCACCCGGTTGGCTCAATCGTCGAAGGCGAAGTCAAGAACGCCACCGAATTCGGCCTGTTCATCGGCCTCGATGGCGACGTCGATGGCATGGTTCACATGTCGGATATCGCCTGGGGCATCTCAGGCGAAGACGCGCTGGCGCTGCACCGCAAGGGTGAGCCGGTCAAGGCCGTGGTGCTCGATGTCGATGTCGAAAAGGAGCGCATCAGCCTTGGCATGAAGCAGCTTGAAAAGGGCGCTCCGGCGGCTGGCGGCGTTGCTGCCTCAAGCGAAGGCACGCTCAATCGTGGCCAAATTGTTACCGTCACGGTCCTCGAAGTTCGCGATGGCGGCCTCGAAGTCCAGGCCGGCGACGATGGCGCGACCGGATTCATCAAGCGCACCGACCTTGGCCGTGACCGTGACGAACAGCGTCCCGATCGCTTCCAGGTTGGCCAGAAGCTCGATGCCATGGTGACCGGGTTCGACCGTTCCAAGAAGCCGAACTTCTCGGTCAAGGCCCGTCAGCTGGCCGAAGAGAAGGAAGCTGTGGAGCAGTACGGCTCGTCGGATGCCGGTGCTTCGCTGGGCGACATCCTCGGCGCCGCGCTCAAGGGCAAGAAGTAAGCCACAGCGCCTTACCTGGCATAGACAAGGCCCGCCCGGAGCGATCCGGGCGGGCTTTTGCTTTCCTGCAACCGCGCTAGAGTGGCATCAGGAGACCCGCCATGCTCGAAGTTCACCAGTTCCCCTGCCTGTCCGACAACTACGGCTATCTGCTGCATGATGCCGCCAGCGGCGAGACGGCTTGTATCGATACCCCCGATGCCGAAGCCTATTTGCGTGAAGCGGCGGCGAAAGGCTGGCGGATCACCCAGATCTGGAACACCCACTGGCACCCCGATCATGCCGGCGGCAATGCGGCGATCAAGGCTGCCACTGGCTGCATCATAGTTGCCCCGGCAGCCGAAGCCGCACGGATCGTCGGGATCGATCGGGAAGTGGCCCACGGCGACAGCGTTTCGCTGGGCAGATACACCGCCAGTGTGATCGACGTGGGCGGGCATACGCTGGGGCATATTGCTTACCATCTGCCCGAGGCCTCGCTCGCCTTTGTCGGCGACTCGGTTTTCGCGCTCGGCTGCGGGCGGATGTTCGAAGGCACGGCCCCGCAGTTCTGGGCCAGTCTGTCGCGATTGAAAGCCCTTCCCGCCGATACCGCGCTCTACTGCGCCCACGAATATACCGCTTCCAATGCCCGCTTTGCGGTGCATGCCGATCCGGACAATGCGGCGCTAACCGCCTATGTTGCAGAAATAACTAGCAAGCGCGCGGCGGGCAAATGGACTGTACCGACCCGGCTGGACCGCGAGCTGGCCACCAACCCGTTCCTGCGCGCCGACGATCCGAAACTAGCCGCGCGCTGGGGCGGTGGTGATGCGATCGCGACCTTCGCCGCGCTCCGTGCTGCCAAGGACAGCTTCTGAAGGCCATGCAAGCGCTGCTGGTTACTTCACTGTCCGCCGATTTGTCGGGCACAGCAATAGCCGACCTGCCCGCACCCGTGCGCGCTCCGGGCGAGGTGCTGGTACGAGTGGAGGCAACTTCGCTCAATTTTCCCGACCTGTTGATGACGCGCGGCGCGTATCAGCTGAAGCCGTCGCTGCCTTTCATTCCCGGCATGGAGGTTTCAGGAACGGTGATAGAGGCCGATCCGAACTCCGGCTTCACTGCTGGCGATGCGGTGGTCGGCTCATGCCGGCTGGGCGGGATGGCCGAATTCGCCGCAATCGATGCCGCGCTGCTGCGCAAGCTGCCGCCCGGGACCGATCATGCCACCGCCGCCGGCTTTGGCGCAGCCTATCACACCGCCTATGTCGCGCTGATCGAATTGGGCGGGCTCAAGCCTGGGCAATGGGTGCTGGTGCATGGTGCCAGCGGTGGGGTGGGCCTAGCTGCAGTAGACCTCGCCAAAGCGCTGGGCGCGCGGGTGATCGCCGCTTCGGCCTCGGCGGAAAAGTTGAAGGTGATCGAGCAGCAGTACCGCCCCCATGCCACCCTGCTCGCGACTGGGCGGTTTCGCGATCGGGTGGCGGAGATCACTGGCGGGACGCTCGCCGATCTGGTCTATGATCCGGTCGGCGGCGACATCTTCGATGAAAGCACACGCTGCGTGGCCTTTGGTGGGAAGCTGCTGGTGGTAGGCTTCACCTCGGGCCAGATCCCGAAGATTTCGGTCAATATCCCGCTGATCAAGGGCTTTTCAATCGTCGGAGTGCGGGCCGGAGAATACGCGCGGCGCTTCCCCGAACGCGGGCTGGCGGCGCGCAATGCGCTCTATCGCCTGCTTGAGGATGGCAAGCTTCAGCCGCGCGTGGACCGTGTGTTGCCGCTGTCGCGCTGGCGTGAAGCGTTTGACGCCATGGCGGCGCGGGAAATTATCGGAAAGGTGGTGTTATTGCCGGGAGCCTGAACAGAGTTACAGCCCAGCGATAGTCTCATCAACCAGTGCCTGATCGGCCTTGGCGCTGTGATTCTTGGCAATCAGTCCGCGAGCAGCGGCGGTCGCCAACTCGGCTGCCCGGGCGCGCAATTCCTCGACCGCGCGGCGTTCGGCGGCGCCGATCTTTTCTTCGGCCATCTTTTGCCGGCGGGCGATCAACGCCGCGGAATCGAGCTTGGCCTGCTTGACGATTTCATCAGCTTCACGCGTTGCCGCCGCCTTCAGTGCCGTCGCTTCGTCAGCCGATGCCTTCATCTTGGCCTCATATTCGGCCTTGAGCGCTTCGGC
>JANLQQ010000005.1:0-5258 GCA_031367905.1 Novosphingobium sp. | reverse complement strand
CGCGAGTGCTATCACTGCGCCACCGGCCATCCTGAACTGTCGAAAACCTTTCCGGTCGGCATGTCGAAGCACTTCGATTCGGGTGAGGATGCGCGCAATGCCGCTTTTGCAGCCCGAATGGACAGCCACGGCCTGCCGCAGACCGCGGTCGAGGGCGATTGGTGGCAGGTCGCGCGGTTTGCACTGAATGAGGGCTGTGTTTCGATCTCGGGCGATGGGCAGCATTTGTCCAAGAAGCTGATGTGCGAAACCGGTAGCGGCGATCTGGGGTCGATGCGCTGGGCGATCGACCCGCATCTGTTCGGCCATGCCACCGCCGATCATACCTTCATGTTCAGCGCTATGCCGGTCGGCCCGTGCGAGACCCATGTGTTCAGCAAATGGCTGGTCCACAAGGATGCGGTCGAAGGGGTGGATTATCACCCGGGTCAGCTGACCGACCTGTGGACCCTCACCAACGATCAGGACAAATGGCTGGCCGAAAACAACCATATGGGCGTCAACAGTCCGGGCTATACACCCGGTCCCTATTCGCAGGACGCCGAAATGCTCGCCCAGCGCTTTACCGACTGGTATTGCGACAAGGCTAGTGCATATCTTGCCGCCCATGTCGATTAAGCTCCCCACCGGCGTCAGGCCGGAAACCCTGGCCGTCTCCTTTGGCTATGATCCGGCCAGCGCGTCGGGATCGGTCAAGCCGCCGATCTACATGACCTCGACCTTCGTTTATCCCTCGGCGCTGCACGCCAAGCAGGTGCATGAGGCCTATTTTGACCACACTGGACCGCTGGTCGGGCAGAGCCACCATATCTATTCGCGGCTCGGCCATCCCGGGCTCGACATCCTTGAGGCGCGGTTGGCGGCGATTGACGGGGCCGAGGCAGCGGCGGCCTATTGCAGCGGGATGGCGGCACATTCCTCGATCGCGCTGGCGCATGTCCGGCCCGGCGACAGCGTGATCCATGGCCGCCCGATCTATGGCGGGGTGGACATGCTGTATAACAGTATCATGCCGCAATATGGCTCATTCGCGGAAATATACCTCGATGGCACCGACGAGGCAGAGGTGCGCAGCGCAGCCGAGGCGGCGATGGCCAAGGGTCCGCTCAAGCTGATTATCGCCGAGACTCCGGCCAATCCCACCGCCGCAATGGTCGATCTGGCGCTGATGGTGCAGATCGCTAACGAGGTGGGCGCGCAGCAAGGCCACCGTCCGCTGGTGGTGGTCGACAACACGCTGCTCGGCCCGTTTGCGCAGCGCCCAATCGAGCTAGGCGTGGATCTGTGCATGACCTCGCTGACCAAATATTGCGGCGGGCACAGCGATCTGCTGGCAGGCGGGATTACCGGACGGCGCGAGTTGATCGAGCAATTGCGGATGATGCGGACCAGCTGGGGCAATCACCTTGATCCCTACACCGCCTGGCTGGTGACGCGCAGCCTCGAATCGGTCCATGTCCGGACCGAGCGGGCGATGGAGAACGCGCAGGGCGTGGCCGAATTCCTGCGCGATCATCCCAAGGTGGCGGGGGTAACCTATCTGGGCTTCCTCCCCGAAGGCAGCCGCAGCCGCGCCGTTTACGACCGGCAATGCAAGGCCGCGGGCTCCACCTTTTCGTTCCACCTCCACGGCGGCGAGGCCGAGGCGTTCCGGATGCTCGACCGGCTGCGGCTGATGAAGCTGGCGGTCAGCCTAGGCGGATCGGAGACGCTGATCTGTCATTCGGCCAGCACCACGCACTATGCCGTTCCGCCCGAGCAGCGGCTGGCCGGGGGAATTACCGAGGGCACGATGCGGCTGTCGGTCGGACTTGAACATGTCGACGATCTGATCGCAGATCTCGCCCAGGCATTGGACGCGGTATAATGGAACTCAATTTTACCGGAACCGATCTCTGCGCGATCAATGGCACGAGAAGTGCGCCAGACGCGCGTTATGATGTTGTGGTGATCGGCGCAGGGCGCAGCGGAGCTGCTGCGGCCATCGCAGCGGCCAAGGCTGGAGCATCCGTGTTGCTGGTCGATGAAAACCCGGTTTCCGGCGCGCTGATGGGCAATGATGTACCACTGTATTTCGGCGGGCGGATGACGGCCGCCACCCAGAACAGCGACCGGATGCTAGAGGCGATCTTCATGAGCGCTCCGGCGCTGGAACAGGCGATGGAGGCAGGCGTCGAAGTGCTGCTCGGCACCAGTGCCTGGGGGGTCTATCGCAATGGGCCCGGGGTTGCGAGCCTGCCCGAACAGGTGGTTGGCTTGGCCGATAGCGCCCGGTCATGGCTGGTCGGGTTTGACCGGATCGTGCTGGCCACCGGCGCGCGCGATCTGGCGTTGGCCTTCCCCGGCTGGAACCAGCCCGGCGTGATGGGCGCCGCCGCACTCAAAATGCTGCTGACCCGCTATGATGCCTTTGCGGGGCGACGGATCCTGGTGCTGGGATCGCATGATCTGGCGCTGGAGACCGCGCTGCTGGCGCATAAGCGCGGGCTGGAAGTGACCGGGCTGGTCGAGGTGCGCGATGCGCCGCAAGGCTCCGCCGATCTGGTCGCAAAACTCGCAGCGGCGGGCATCGCAATTCGCTGCGGCGAGACGGTCGCGTCGGCCACGGGCGGGATCGAGGGGGTCGAAGCAGCCACGCTGACTTCAGGCGAGGTGATCGCCTGCGATACGGTCTGCGTGGCGGTCGGGCTGGTGCCGTCGATCGAGCTGGTTGACGCTATGAATGGGCCCCGCACGCTAAACGCGGCACGCGGCGGCTACATCCCGGCGGGCGAGGAAACCGTCTCGGCAGTCGGCAGCTGTGCAGGGCTGGCCGATACCGGGTTCGATCATATCGCCTACCGGATGGAGTGGATGCGCGCGCTCGCCGCCATCAGCGCACCCGACACGATCATCTGCCAGTGCGAGGAAGTGACCCGCGCCGACCTGCTGGGAGTCCAGCCGCCGAACTATCTCGCCCGGCCCGCTCCGATGTGCGCGCGTTCACTCGAGACACTGCTGGAAGACGGCCCGGCCAATCCCGATCAAATCAAGCGGCTGACCCGCGCCGGCATGGGTGTGTGCCAGGGCCGCCGCTGCCGCGATCAGGTGGCTATGCTGCTGGCGATCGCGGCGGATCAGCCGTTCGGCACAATCCCGCTCGCCACCCACCGCGCACCGGTCCGCCCGATCCCGCTGAAGATCATGGCCGATTGGCAGGAAAATGAAGCAATGACTGCCGCCTGGGACGTGTGGTTCGGCATCCCGACCCAGTGGGTGCCAGTGCAGGATATCGGTACCGTGCATGAGAATGAACACCGCGAGATGCTGTATACGGGGATGTACAAGTGAGCGGCACGGAAGTCGTCATCGTCGGCGGCGGGGTCACCGGCCTCAGCGCAGGCTGGTGGCTGGCGCGCTCGGGCGTCAAGGTCACGGTCCTCGACAAGGGCATCGTCGGCTGGGAAGCATCGGGCCGCAATGGCGGCGGCGCCTCGCACTATCAAAGCCCGCTGTTCGATGAAGAACATCGGATGTGGCCGCAAATGGACGAGCTGCTGGGCTATCCGACCGAACACCAGAAAGACCGTATCCTGATCGCCATGACCGAGCGGCAGTGGGAGCAATATCGCTTCGTCGCAGATCGGCATAAGCGGCTGGGCCACCCGGTCGATGTGCTCGACGTCAAGCAGGTGCAGGACGCGGTGCCGCTGGCGGGCGACAAGCATTTCGGCGGGGTCCACTACCGGTTCGGCGGCCATGCCAACCCGCAGCGTACCTCGCAGGCCTATGCCTGGGCGTTGCAGGATCTGGGCGGCACCATCATCCAGCACACTGCGGTTCCCGGCTTTGAAACGGCGGGCGGCAAGGTGACGGCGGTCAAGACTGCCGCCGCATCCTATGGCTGCGATAGCGTTGTGGTCGCGGCAGGGCCGCAAACCGCCGCGCTGATGGCTCAGCTTGGCATCGATGTGCCGCTGGCCAATGCGCGCGCGGAAATGATCATCACCGAGCCGGCGCCGATGATGCCGATCGGCGGGGTCGATGGCCACAAGCTCTATGGCCGCCAGACCATGCGCGGCAATCTGGCCTATGGCGGCGGCCCGCATGAATGGATCGATGTCGGTCCGGCAGGCCCGGTGGCGCGGCCCTCAACCCCGCTGATGCGCAACCTTGCCAGTCGCCTCGCCGAACTGCTGCCAAAAGCCGCCCACCTGAACGTGATCCGCAGCTGGGCCGGGGTGATCGAGAACTCACCCGATGGCCGTCCGATCATCGAGCGGCTGACCAGCCCGGACAATGTCGTGGTCGCCTCGATGTCCGGCGTTGGCTTCGGCCTCTCGCCCGCATCCGGCCACGCGATCCGCGATCTGGTGCTGGAGGGCGCTTGTTCGTTTGCCGATATCAGCATTCTGGGCCTGTCGCGCTTTGCGAACCTTGAATCCGACTGGCGCGAACAGCGCGGGTGGCTGCCGATTTCATGAGCAAATACTCGGCATTAGGACTTTTGCGCGGAGCGTTTGGCGGCCAGCGTCACTGGCAGCCCGCGTGGCGCGATCCTGAGCCAAAGAGCAACTACGATATCATCATCATCGGCGGCGGTGGGCACGGGCTGGCAACCGCCTTCTACCTCGCCAAAGTGCACGGGTTGCGCAATATCGCGGTGCTGGAAAAGGGCTGGATCGGCGGCGGCAATACCGGGCGCAACACCACGCTGGTCCGTTCCAACTATCGCCAGAAGCCGTTGCATGATTTCTTCGAATTTGGCCTGAAGATGTGGGAGCATCTCTCGGACGAGCTTAATTACAACGTGATGTTCTCCCCCCGCGGCGCGTTGATGCTGGGGCATTCGGATAGCGACATGACCCGGCTGGCCGAGCGCGGCGATGCGATGCGGGTGGACGGCATCGATGCCGAACTGCTGACCCGCGAACAGGTGGCCCGGCTGGAACCACTGCTCGACATGTCACCCACTGCCCGTTTCCCGATTGTCGGCGGCTTGACCCAGCGGCGCGGCGGCACCGCGCGGCATGATGCAGTCGCTTGGGGCTATGCCCGTGCGGCGGACAGCCTTGGCGTCGATATCATCCAGAAATGCGAAGTGACCGGCTTCATCCGCGATGGCGATGCCGTGGTCGGCGTAGAAACCACGCGCGGGCGGATCGCGGCGGGGCGCGTGGGCATTTGCGTGGCGGGCCACAGCGGCCATGTCGCAGGGCTTGCCGGGATCAAGCTGCCGATCGAATCCCAGACGCTTCAGGCGCTGGTGACCGAAGGGG
>JANLQQ010000189.1:0-2567 GCA_031367905.1 Novosphingobium sp. | reverse complement strand
CTTGCGGCGACTTGCCCGGCGAGTTCGGTATCGTCGGGCAGCAGCGCCGCCAACCGCCGGATCGGATCGGGCGCAACATCCTGCCGCTGCTCCTGCGCCACCAGCGCCACCAGCGGCTTCGGATCGGCTTCGGGCAAGATCACCCCCAGCACGCCCAATTTCGCCATCCGTGCCACAGTCGGCGCAGGATCGGGCAGGGCGAGGAGGTTGAACAGTTCCATGCCGACCCGCTCACGCGACAGACCCTTCAGCATTGCAGCAAGCTCTGCGCAGGCTTTTTCCGATTCTGGATCAGCGGGCTGCGAACCAAACCGCGCCTGAAACCGGAAGTAGCGCAGGATCCGCAAATGATCCTCGCGGATGCGTTGCGCAGCATCCCCAATGAACCGCACCCGGTGTGCCTTCAGATCGTCGAGCCCGGCGAAATAGTCGAAAACCTGAGCCGTTACCGGATCGGCATACAGCGCATTGATGGTGAAATCGCGCCTTGCGGCATCGTCCTGCCATTCGCTGGCGAAGGCCACGGTGGCACGGCGGCCATCGGTCGAGACGTCGCGACGCAGCGTAGTGATCTCCACCGGCCCGCCATCCAGCAGCGCGGTGACGGTGCCGTGATCAATTCCGGTCGGGATGACGCGGATGCCCGCTGCCTTGAGCCGCCGCATCACCTCGCGCGGCTCAATCGGGGTGGCGATATCGATGTCCTTGACCGTAATCCCCAGCAGCGTGTCGCGCACCGCGCCGCCGACATAGCGAGCATTGCCGGTCCCCAGAACAGCAACCAGCGCGGCAAGATCGGCGCGTTTGGTCCATGTCGCGGGGGGAAGAACCTCAGTCATTGTCGGACCTGGCCCAATCGATCCGGCGCGCCAGATTGGCAATGATGGCGGCGGTCACTCCCCAGATTCGATGCTGCTGCCACATGATCTCGATGTAGCGCCTCTCGCGCCCTTGCCAATATGCCGATTGATGCTGGTGATTGGCGGCATCGAACACGAAATCGACCGGCGCTTCGAACCAGGCGGCGACTTCGGTGGGGTTGGGGTGGAGCACCAGATCGGGCGGGACCACCGCCAGCACCGGAGTGATCGCATAGCCCGAGCCGCTCCGGTAAACATCGCTGGGGCCGATCAATTTGACGTCGCGCTCGTCGATCCCAAGTTCCTCATGCGCCTCGCGTAGCGCGGCTTCGACAGCGGTTTCGCCAGGATCGATCTTGCCGCCGGGAAAGGCGACCTGGCCCGGGTGCGAGCGCATATTGGACGGGCGGTGGATCAGCAGGAAGCCGGGCCGCTCACGCTCGGTAACAGCCACCAGGACCGCTGCTGCGCGCAATTGCTCGGGAGCGTGTTCCGCCTCATCGTGCAAATCGGCCACCTCGCGCGCATGGCCCTCGGCGTGGAGGCGGTGGAGGCGCTTGGCCAGCTGGCTCATGCCGGCACCAGCGGGAAGGACGTGCCCTGGCTGGTTACCGCCAGATCCGCGTCCGCCAGCGCGATCAGCTGCAAATACGTGCTACGGTTGAGCCGTGCCTCGGTGCCGTGGCGCACTGCGAGATACAGCGCAGGCGTATCGGGATCGCCGCGCGCAATGATCGGGTGATCCGGCCCGGCGATCACCAGATCGTCGGTATTGAGCCGCAGGACCAGCGCATCGCCCTGGCGCACCACATCGGTAGCGACAAAAGCCGCGTCCTCCACCTTGATCGAGAGCCGTTCATGCGGGGTGACTAGCCAGTGTTGACCTGCTTCGTCCCGGATCAGCAGGCTGGCGAAAGCGCGGACCATCGCTGCCCGCTTGATCTCACCATCGCCAAATTCATTGGCATCATGAAACCAGCGCCCATCGGCAGCGATCCGCATCAGGCTGTCACCGCTATGGGCAGGGCTCCATTGATCGACCGGCGGCAGTTCGCGCGCTTCCACCAGCGCGGCAATCTCGGCCAGCGACAGTCCGGCTAGGTTTGGCGGCGGCTCATAGGGCATGGCTTAGCCCTGCCAGAACCTGTCACTTACGCCAAGGGCCGAGCATGCCTTCGCGGGGGAGGACGGCGGGGTTATCGGTGCGAGCGAGCAACCGGCGCTGCTCGAATGGGCCGGGCAAGCTCCACCCGCCAGTATGCGCGTTGGTAAAGCCGAAAAAACGGTCGTAATATTCGGGATCACCGATCATCATCTGCGGTAGCGGCGCTTCGGGGCTGAGCGCGCCAAGGCTGGCCAGCATCAGTGCTTTGCCATAACCCAGGCCTTGATGTTCTGGTAGCACGGCTACCGGCCCGACCATGATGATCGGGTGAGCACGGGCAGCAGAATCGGTTAGCGCCACCGGCCAACACTGGATCGTGCCGATCAGCTGATCGCCGCTGCCCAGCGCGGCAAAACTCAGCGCAGGCAACCAGTCCATCCCCTCGCGCAGCTTATAGGCGGTTCGCAGGTGGCGCTCCGGCCCAAACGCACGATCGAGCAATTTCTCAACCAGGGCGGGATCGACATTATCGAGCGGAATAAGTGTAGTTTGGGCCAGCATAAGCCCGCGCGGGTAGGGCGACCTCTCGCATTTGTCGATGG
>JANLQQ010000172.1:0-7230 GCA_031367905.1 Novosphingobium sp. | reverse complement strand
TGGCTTTCGACCGACTTGCGCGACGGCAACCAGGCGCTGGTCGACCCGATGGGCGCGGAGAAGAAGACCCGCTTTTTCGACTTGCTGTGCAAGATCGGGATCAAGGAGATCGAGGTCGGGTTCCCCGCCTCGGGCGCGACCGACTTCGACTATATCCAGGGCCTCGTCCGTTCGGGGCGGATCCCTGAGGGCGTCACCCCTCAAGTCCTGACCCAGTCGCGCCGCGACCTGATCGAGACCACTTTCGCCAGCCTCGAGGGTGCCGAGACCGCAATCGTCCACCTCTACAACGCGATCTCGCCCGCGTGGCGGCGGATCGTGTTCGGGATGGACAAGAGCGAAATCAAAGCGATAGCGATCGAAGGTGCGAAAGTGCTGCGAGATCAGGCGGCGAAATACCCGGACACCGACTGGCGTTTCGAGTACAGCCCCGAAACGTTCTCGACCGCCGAAGTCGAGTTCTCGGTCGAGGTCTGCGCGGCGGTGATGGAGGTGCTCCAGCCCACCCCCGATCATCCGATCATTTTCAACCTGCCCGCGACAGTCGAATGCGCGATGCCCAATATCTATGCCGATCAGATCGAACTGTTCGGGCGGATGATCCCGGGCCGTGACAGCGTGGTGATCTCGCTCCACACCCACAATGATCGCGGCACCGGGATTGCGGCGGCGGAGCTGGGCTTGCTGGCGGGCGCGGACCGGGTCGAGGGCTGCCTGTTCGGCAATGGTGAGCGTACCGGCAACTGCGATCTGGTGACGATTGCGCTCAATATGTACACGCAAGGGATCGATCCGGGGCTCGATTTCTCGGACATCGATGGCATCGCCAAAACGGTTGAATATTGCAACCAGCTGCCGATCCACCCGCGCCATCCCTATGTCGGCGAGCTGGTCTATACCTCGTTCTCCGGCTCGCATCAGGATGCGATCAAGAAGGGTTTTGCCGCGCGCGAGGCGCAGAACGATTTGACCTGGGAAATGCCCTATCTGCCAATCGATCCGGCTGACCTTGGGCGTAGCTACGAAGCGGTGATCCGGGTCAATTCGCAATCCGGCAAAGGCGGGTTCGCCTGGGTGCTGGAACAGGATCAGGGGCTGAAACTGCCCAAGAAGATGCAGGCGCATTTTTCCGGGCACGTGCAGGAATTGGCCGACAAGGTGGGCCGCGAACTGTTTGCCGAAGATATCTGGGAGGTGTTCCAGCGTGCCTATCACCTCAGCACGCCGCAGCACTTCCAGCTGATCGATTTCGATGAGGTCCGCGCCGCAGATGGAACGCGGATTTTCGCCGGCAAGATCGGCGTCGACGGCAAAGAGCAGAGCGTCAGCGGGCGCGGCAACGGCCTGATCTCGTCGGTTGTCGCCACGATTGCCGAGGCTTTCGGCGTGAGCCTTGAGATCAAGGATTATACCGAACACGCGATGGGCGCAGGCTCGGATGCGCGCGCGGCGGCCTATGTCGAATGCGCGGCGCCCGATGGCCGGACCGTGTGGGGCGTGGGGATCGACGAGGACGTCGCCACCGCCAGCGTCCGCGCGGTGCTGAGTGCGGCGAATAGCGTGGCGGGTTAAAGACGAAACCAAAGAGCAGGAGCCGATATGAAAGAAGCGATCCTCGAACCCGATCTGCCGATCATCGATCCGCACCATCATCTGTGGGACCTGTCCCCGCTGCTGGGCGCATTTCCTGAACCGCTGCACCCGTTCATCGCCTCACTCACCCGGACGCCGTATTACACTTTCGATCAGCTGCGGGCCGATGCCCAGTGCGGTCACCGGGTGCTCGCCACGGTGTTCATGGAATGCGGCGCGTTTTACCGCTCGGGTGCCAGCGATGCGCTGAAACCAGTGGGCGAGGTTGAGTTCGTGGCCGGTGTCGCCGCCCAAGGAGCGAGCGGAATCTATGGCACTTATCGCCCCTGCGCCGCGATCGTCGGCCATGCCGACATGACACTGGGCGATGGCGCGGTAGAAGTGCTGGAGGCGCTGGCAGATGCAGGCGGCGGGCGCTTTCGCGGCATCCGCCACAGCGCCGCCTGGGATGCCGATCCGGCCACGCTCGGTCCCCCGTTCCACGCCGCGCAAGGCCTGCTCGGCAGTGACGCTTTCCGCGCGGGTTTCAAGCATCTTGCCCCGATGGGCCTCAGCTTTGATGCCTGGGTGCTCGAGCCACAACTGGGCGAGGTAATCGCGCTGGCCCGCGCTTTTCCGGATACCAGCATTATCCTCGATCACTGCGGAACACCGCTGAATGTCGGACCTTACAGAGGCAAGCTGCACGAACGGTTCGAGCCGTGGCGGGCATCAATCCGCGAGCTTGCTACCTGCCCTAACGTCTCGGTCAAGCTGGGCGGCCTGGCGATGGCGTTTTGCGGCATGCCCGAGCAGGGTCCGGAAGCGGGGCTATCTTCGGAAACTCTCGCGGCGATGTGGCGCCCGTATATCGAAACCTGCATCGAAGCTTTCGGGCCGGAACGCGGCATGTTCGAAAGCAACTATCCGGTCGACAAATGGGGCGCGAGCTATGCCACGCTGTGGAACGCTTTCAAGCGGCTGACATCGGGGGCTAGCGAGGGGGAAAAGCGAGCGCTGTTCGCCGGAACTGCGGCGCGGGTTTATGGGATCGAAGGCGTGTTGGCTGGGATTTGATTGACGGGGTGGCGAGGAGATATTGGGCTAGGAGCGGACCCGCGGCGCGAGTGCGTCGGCCCCTCCGTAACCGCTACGCGGCTGCCACGTCCCCGTTCCGGGGGGGGATTTCGTGATACTCAACCGGCCTTATACCAAGCTGCGGTGATGCTGCCTTATCGGCCAAAGCCATAGGGCGGGCAACGTGGCTCCAGCCGACAGTATCAGGCAACGCCAAGCTTCCCGCGATCCCCGTCGCGGGGTGCCGAGAGCTCCTCGGGCGTCATAAATTCGGCAAGATCCTCCGCCTCATAGAACGGCCGGATTTCGATCTCGCTCTTGCCCGGCATGGGATTGGGGGAGCGTCTCGCCCAGGCCACGGCCTCGGCCATGTCCTTGACTTCCCAGATCGAAAAGCCGGCGACCAATTCACGTGTCTCGGCGAACGGCCCGTCGATGACTGTGCGGCCAGGACCATCGAAAACTATGCGCTTGCTCTCGGCGCCGTTTTTGAGGCCGGCAGCGGCCACGAATACGCCGGCCTTGATCAGCTCCTCGGTGAATCGGTCCATCGCCGCGAACGCCTCCAACACCTCGGGCGTGGGAGGCATGTCCATATCGATGTCCTCTGTGGCTTTCGCGAACACCATCACACGCATCACCTGTCTCCTGGTTTGAGCCGGGCCCCTTTGGCGTCTCATCTATACGACGAACGAGCTCGTCCGAAATCGATATCATTCTGCAAATTTTTCTCGGCGTTCGAAGCGCGCGGCAGGAACGGCCGCTGTTCGGGTCAGAGTCCCGATCGCGCGATAACCGCCATTGGGCGCAAGCTCCCGCTCTCACACCGCCCCCAACTCCTCATACCGCTCCGGCACTCCAACAACTTCAACCCCATCCCCCAAAATAACCTTTCCCCCAACCACCACAACCGCCATCACCCCGCATTTGCGGATCAGGCTGCCGTCTTCGGCGCGATCTAGCACTGCGCTCATCAGGCCGACGGCAAGGCTGTTTAGTTGGTGGCAGGGGTTCCGCAGACCGGTGATCTCGATCACAGCCTCGCGCCCCAACCGCAGTTTGGTGCCTTTCGCTAGAGCCAACAGATCAATCCCTCGCGTCGTGACATTCTCGCCCATTGCACCCGGCGCGATCGCGAAGCCTTTGGCCGTCAGTTCATCCAGAAGTTCGATGTGAATCAAGTGGACTTGCCGCAGGTTTGGCATCGCTGGATCATTGGCGATGCGTGAGAGGTGCTGGACGGTTATCCCGGCGTGGGCGTCGCCTGCCACTCCAAGGCCAGCGATCAGGCGAAGCGACTCGCGCGGCTGTTTGGTAAAGCGGTGAGCAGGGTCGCTGGACAGAGCGATGATCGTAACAGGCATTATAGCAATTTAGCTAGGCCAATTGCTGATTGCAACCAAACCCCCTCGACAGCTTTGGGGCGGAACCATATGGGACTTTAACCGATCGCTTAAAGGATTTGCCTCCCTATGTCCCTGCCCGCTTCGTTTGCCCTCCCTGCTCCGTTCGACCGCCTCCGACTGCCGGTAATCGCTGCACCGCTATTTATCATTTCGGTGCCCGAGCTGGTGATCGCCCAGTGCAAGGCCGGGATCATCGGCAGCTTCCCGGCGCTCAACGCGCGGCCTTCGGGGATGCTCGACGAATGGCTCCACCGGATCACCGAGGAGCTGGCGGCACATAACCGCGACAATCCGGATCGTCCCGCAGCGCCTTTTGCGGTCAACCAGATCGTCCACAAGAGCAACAACCGGCTGGAAGAAGACTATGAGGTTTGCGCCAAATGGCAGGTGCCGCTGACCATCACCTCGCTCGGCGCGCGTGAAGACCTCAACAATGCGGTGCACGGCTGGGGCGGGATCGTACTCCACGATGTCATCAACGACCGGTTTGCCCGCAAGGCGATCGAAAAGGGAGCGGACGGCCTGATCCCGGTTGCCGCCGGGGCTGGCGGCCATGCTGGGGTGCTTTCACCCTTCGCGCTGATGCAGGAAATCCGCGAATGGTTCACCGGGCTGGTCGCACTGTCAGGCTCGATCGCCTGCGGCCGTTCGGTTCTGGCCGCACAGGCGATGGGCGCAGATTTCGGTTATATCGGCACGCCGTGGGTTGCGACTACCGAAGCCAATGCGCAAGCCGCTTACAAGGATGCGGTCGTGGCCGGAAACGCCTCGGACATCACCTACACCAACCTGTTCACCGGGGTTCACGGCAATTACCTGCGCCCGTCAATCGTTGCCGCCGGGCTTGATCCCGATAATCTGCCGGTCAGTGATCCGAGCGCGATGAACTTTGGCTCAGGCGGCAATACCAAAGCCAAGGCATGGAAGGACATCTGGGGTTCAGGCCAAGGGATTGGCGCGGTCAAAGCCGTTGAAACCGTAGCCCAGCGAGTTGACCGGTTGGAGGCGGAATACAACGCCGCCCGGGCAGAGCTAGCGGCAAAGACCGGGTTGACCCTCGCCTCAACCGCAGTCGTCTAAACTACCGTCTCCGGCCACAACTGATCGGCCATCGCGTCAAGCTCGGTAAAATCGAACCCGCGGCCCAGCGGATCTTGGCGATTGAGCGTGAAACGCCGGCGCTGCTGATCGAGCAAGCGCCGGCGCAGCGCGCGCTGAAGCAGCTCGAGCCGCTGCTGCACGACCAGCAAGGCCACTTCGGGCGCGCGCAGGCGCTGTGCCGACCAGCCAGCTTCAATCTGCCCAACCCGCTCAATCACCAGCTCGTTATAGGTCCGGTGCGGTCCGCGGTGGAGCGGCAAGCCGATCCGCAGTGCCGCTGCGTCATTGGCGGGCAAGAGCAGCCCATTGCTGCGAAAGTCATCAAACCCGATCCGCTCCGTCCCCACTAATTCCAGCATCGTCCCAAAGCAGCGTTGTGAGAGCAGCTGACGGGGCAACAGATGGTGGCGCTGCAATCCGGGTTCGTAGCCCGGCGTATCGCGGCGGTTGACCGAACGGAATGACAGACGCTGGCACGACAAGATCGTCCCGAAACCAGGAAATTTGGCCAGCTGAGCCACCGGCTTAGTGCGGGCTAAGGCTATAGAATTGGGTCATCGCCGCCGCATTACCCTAAGCTGTCGTCCATCATTGAACGGCACGGCGAGCAGCGCTTCGCCGTTAGGGCCAATCAGCTCGGTAGCGGAAATCATTGCGCCCCCTTCGGCCATCTGGTGGATCAGCCGCACCGCGATGCGGGTGGCGGTAGCAAGAGGCAGCGAGCTATCCGGTTCAAATCGCAGTTCCTGCCCGATCAGGAAATCAAGCCCAAGCGAAGAGAGCACTCCGTTACTGTCCCGTTCCAGCGAAGCCAGGCCAAGCGCGGGGAAAGCGCCCCCTGCCAACCAAGTGCGGATCGCCTGGATGAAATAGTTCGGTTCCATCCAGCTTTTGGCGGGTCCCCAGCAAACTGCAAGCACTCCCGGCAGAGCTGCCAGCGTGGCGCCCAGCCCGCACAGCACGCGAACCACTGGTAAAAGCGCGCTAACTTGTCCCAGATGAGGACCGGGAGCCAGTTCGATCGCCTCGCCCACGATCGGCTGGATCAAACCAAACAGCTGCCCTGCTGGTGGCACAGCCTTTGCGGTTGCCGGAGCAAGCCCGCGACAATCGAAAGTGAGGCCCATTGCCAGCAATTCGAGCCAGCCTTCATCACCCGGCGGTCGGTGCGACACCGCAAAACCGATCCCGGGTTCTTGGCCTAATTCCGTGGCTTGGGCAGCAAGATCAACTAGGCAATCAGCGTCAGGCCTCACGCCCTTCGCAAAAATGAGCGAAAGCGGGCCTTGGCCGGATTGCCCGTGCATATCTTTCTGACCGGCGATTGTTTCCCCCCGAACCTATGTTCTCAAATAGGTGTGGCACTAATCAGGCGTGTCCGTCGAGTCCTGCCGCAAGGGATGGCTCGGCTTTGGATGTATCATCGTGAGACTATTCAGTAGATACCGAGGGCAATTCCCTCAGCGAGCGTCTCTCCCAGCCTTGCACAAAATAATAAATCGGCGTCTGCCACCCGTTTGGGAGCGAGAATCGCTTCGGGCGTCTGCGCACCCAGATTGACGATCAGCGAATCAGCAACCCGGCGCAGGCGCCAGCCGGTGGCAATCCGATCGATCTGCGCCTCCGCTCCGCGTCCGTCGGATCCTGCGGAAATCGCGGTCGCATAGGGCCGCCCCTCAACTTGCCCCAGCAGCGGATAGTAGCAGCGATCGAACATCTCTTTCATAGCCCCGCTCATGGTGGCGAGATTTTCCGGGCAGATAAACAGATAACCCGATGCGGCAAGCAGCTGGTCTGGCGTGGTGTCCTCGGCTGCCAGCAGCGCTGCCTTGCCTTGCGCCGCTGCATAAGCAGCTGCGGCCATGGCGCGCGCCGCACCGGTGCGGCTGTGCCAGATAATGGCCAACACCGGTGTGATATCAGCAGCCCGGCTTGATTACCGAGCCAAGCAAGCCGCCCAACCCGCGTGAGGGCCGACATTCGGGCTTGGGCTGAGTGGCCTGCGCAGCCGATTGATCGGTCATGCCCATTCCCATGCCCGGCATATCCATCCAGCTGGTCATCGAGCGATGAC
>JANLQQ010000163.1:0-10280 GCA_031367905.1 Novosphingobium sp. | reverse complement strand
GGCGACAGTCGAACGCTTCTGCCCGATCGCGACATAGATGCAATAGAGCTTCTTGCTCTCATCCGTGCCGGCATTCGGGCCCTTCTGGTTGATGAAGGTGTCGATCGCGACGGCGGTCTTGCCGGTCTGGCGATCGCCGATGATCAGCTCGCGCTGGCCGCGGCCGATCGGGACGAGCGCGTCAATCGCCTTGAGGCCGGTCTGCACCGGTTCGGACACCGACTGGCGCGGGATGATGCCGGGGGCTTTGACCTCAACCCGCTTGCGTGTCGTATATTCGATCGGGCCCTTGCCATCGATCGGATTGCCGAGGCCATCGACGACGCGGCCGAGCAGGCCCTTGCCGACCGGAACGTCAACGATGGTGCCGGTCCGCTTGACCTGGTCGCCTTCCTTGATTTCCGCGTCCGAACCGAAGATCACGACGCCAACATTGTCGGCTTCGAGGTTGAGCGCCATGCCCTTAACCCCGTTCGAGAACTCGACCATTTCACCGGCCTGAACCTTGTCCAGTCCGTGAATACGGGCGATTCCGTCGCCAACCGACAACACCGAGCCGACTTCGGAAACCTGCGCTTGGGTTCCAAAGTTGGCGATCTGGTCCTTGATGACCTTCGAAATTTCTGCGGCGCGGATTTCCATGTTCAGCCTTTCATCGGAGCCTTGTTAAGGGCTCTTAGCCCTTCATAGCGTGGGCGAGTGAATTCAAACGAGTGCGGATCGAGCTGTCGATCTGCTGGCTGCCAATAAGGACAACCAGCCCTCCGAGGATTTCGGGATCAACGTGGCTCTTGATAGTAACGCCCTTGCCTTCGCGCACCGAAAGCTTGGCGGCGAGGGTTTTCAGCTGGGCCGCAGTGAGGGGGTGGGCGCTGGTTACTTGCGCGGTCACTTCACCGCGGGCAGCGGCAGCGATCGTTGCAAAGGCGCGGACCATATCTGGCAGTTTGGCGAGGCGGCGGTTCTGCGCCAGCACACCAAGGAAGTTTTGAGTCAACTCTGACAACCCAAGCAGCTGGGCCACGCCGTTCAGCGCCTTGGCGGCGGCATCGCGGCTAATCTGGGGGTTGCGAATCAGGGCCGCAAGATCGGCTGAAGCCTTAATTGCTTCGCCCAGCTGTTCGAGATCACTCTCGACAATTTTGACAGCCTTCTTTTCACTCGCCAATTCAAACAGCGCAGAGGCGTAGCGCCCCTGCAAGCTAGCTGTAATGCCGCCGGAATTCTCCACGCGCCTTAATTCCTTACCTCGGGTGACAGACAGGACTTGAGAACCGCGTTACACAGCACACGGCCTGTCGACGGGGGCGCGACTAGCAACGATTGTGCTGCGATGCAAGGTGGGGCTAAGGGTTTGGTGAAAGAGTGTCAGGAAGGGCAGCTGAACGATGGGCAAAACCATCCATATCACCATGAACGATAGCCATTCGATGCCCGTTTATCTCGCGCCTGCACAAGGCGAGCGCAGGGGCGGGCTGGTGCTGGTGCAGGAGATTTTCGGAGTGACCGATCATATCCGCGAGCTCTGCGATGAGTATGCCGCCGATGGCTATGAAGTGCTCAGCCCCGGACTGTTTGATCGGCAGGAACCCGGCTGCGCGCTGGGCTATACCGGGGCTGACTGGGACCGCGCGGTTCAGATTGCCCGGACCGAACATGACTGGGATCAGGGGCTCGAGGATACGCAAGTCTGCATCGACTGGCTCAAAGCGAAAGGCGGCCCGGTGTTCATCGCCGGCTATTGCTTTGGTGGCTCCGTCGCCTGGCGAATGGCCCAGCTCAATCCGGACCTTGCGGCGGCCTCTTGTTACTATGGCGGCCATATTGCGACACGCTTTGCCGATGACGCCCCGCTTTGCGCCACCATCGCCCATTTTGGCCGTTATGATTCGCTGGTCGATTTCGCCGAAGTCGAAAAGCTGATCGAGCAGGACCATCCGACCGCGCAGATCTTTGTTTATGAGGCCGGACACGGTTTCAATTCCGATCGGCGCAAGGATTATCACCCCGAGTTCGCCGATCTGGCGCGGACGCGGACCTTGATGCTGTTCAAGGCGTGTAGCGGCTGAATTTTGCTTTGAGCGCAAACCGCGGGACGCATCCCGCCTCGCAGCGTGTCAGGGCTTGTCTATCCAAGGAGCCATGCCATGACAGTTGCCACCATGTCCGATCCCTGTCTTGATGCCCATCGCCTTGATGCCGACAAATGCTGGCGCGCCGTCCTGGCGCGTGATCGCAGCTTTGACGGGCGGTTTGTGACTGGCGTTCTGACCACCGGGATCTACTGCCGCCCATCTTGCGCCGCGCGTCATCCCAAGCGCGAGAATGTGAGCTTCTTGGCCGATGGCGCGGCGGCGCGCGCGTTTGGCCTGCGCGCCTGCAAACGCTGCTCGCCCGACGATGTATCCCGCGATGAGCGCGCCGTGCTGGCCGCGATCGCAGCGATCAAGGCAGCCGAGCAGCCGCTGGCGCTGGCTGGGCTGGCAGGCGATGCGGGCTATTCGATGGCCCATTTCCAGCGGGTGTTCACCCGCCACACCGGCCTGTCGCCCGCCGCCTATGCCCGTGCGCTGCGGACCGAACGGGCAGCGGACGCGTTGAGCCGCGAGATCCGGGTGACCGATGCGATCTATCAGGCGGGTTATTCGGGGCCGTCGCGGTTTTATGATGACAATCAGGGGAGGCTGGGGATGGCCCCATCGGCGTGGGTAAGCGGCGGCAAGGGGGCGACAATCAGCTGGGCAGTGGTGCCAACCAGCCTTGGCGCGATGCTGGTTGCCGCGACCCGGAAAGGCGTCTGCCGCCTCTCGTTCAATGAAGGACGTGAGGCGCTGGAATCGCGCTTCCCCCATGCCGAACTGACCGAAGGCGGGGCGGCTTTTGCCGCGCTGCTGGCCGATGTTATTGCCGCAGTTGAAGCACCGAGTGATTTCGGACACATCCCGCTCGATGTCAAAGGCACCGCCTTTCAAGAGGCGGTCTGGCGCGAATTGCAGCGGATTCCCAAAGGTGAAACCCGCAGCTACGCCGAAATCGCCGCTGCCGTGGGCAAGCCACGCGCTGTTCGCGCGGCGGGTTCTGCCAATGGGGCCAACAATGTTGCGGTGCTGATCCCGTGTCACCGGGTGGTCCGCAGCGACGGATCGCTCGGCGGGTATGCTTACGGCCTCGATATCAAACGCGCGCTGCTGGACAAGGAAACGACATAATGGACAAGATCGCTGCCTTCCACGACCTCCATATTCCCGGCAATCCGCTGGTGCTGTTCAACGTCTGGGATGCGGGCAGCGCCACGGCGGTGGCCGGGGCCGGGGCCAAGGCAATCGCCACCGGCAGCTACGGCGTGGCCGAAGCGCAGGGCATGAAGGATGGCGAGACCTTCCCGCTGGAAGCCGCGCTGCTCAATCTGACGCGGATATTGAATGTCACCGATCTGCCGGTCACCATCGATATGGAATCGGGTTATGGCGCTGATCCGGCGCAGGTCGGCACATCGGTGGCAGCGGCCAGGGCAGCCGGTGCGGCGGGGATCAATCTCGAAGACCGCATGCCAGGCGGGGCAGAGTTGCTGCCGATTGCCGAGCAATCCGCGCGGATCGCGGCCGCGGCGGCCAGCGGGCTGTTCGTCAATGCCCGCTGCGATGTGTTTCGCGGCCGCCCGGCCGAAGAACACGGGCCTGCGCTGGTCGCGTTGGCGCTCGAACGCGCAGGCGCCTATGCCGATGCCGGGGCGAGCGGGCTGTTCGTGCCGTTCACCACCAACCGCAGCTGCATCGCCGCGATCTGCGAAGGATCGCCGCTCCCGGTCAATATCATCTGGACGCCCGCAACGGCTGGCGGATTTTCCGGCAGCGAAGAACTGGCCGGACTGGGAGTTGCGCGGATCAGCCACGGCCACCGTCCGTGGGCCGCCGCGATGAGCTGGCTAGCAGATGCGGCGAAGATCGTCTTGGCCGGTGATCCCCCGCCGTATGATTGAGCGGGTCGGCCGTCTGTCGAACCGGGGCTGGTGTTTGCCGCGCTTCGCCGCGATAAGCAGAGTATGACAGAAGCCACCGAACTTGCCGCTGCAAGCCCGCCCGGTATGATCCGCCGCTTCATCGCCTTTCCGCTGACCCAGCTGGTAATCGGATTTGCCTGGATCGTGCTGGCGGCGTCACTGCTGTCGCAGGGATTGCGGCAACTTCATCTGCCCAAGAATTCGCCGCTGGAGTCGTTGGCCGGACTGGCCATCGCGGCAGGGGTAGTGGCGGCTTACAAGCTGTACAAGCGCTGGATTGAGCGCACACCTGATCGCGAGCTGGAACTTGCCGGTGGCCCGCGTGAGCTGGGGCTGGGGCTGCTTGGAGGTTTTCTTCTGTTCAGCTTTATGGCCGGGATTGTCGCGCTGCTGGGCGGTTTCGAGGTGCAGGGCGTTCGGGGCACGGGCCAACTATGGTCGATGCTGCTGATGGGGATTATCTCTGGCACGGTCGAAGAAGTCTTGTTTCGTGGTATCATGCTGCGCCATCTGGAGAGCCTGACCGGCACCTGGATTGCTCTGGCGATAACCTCGGCGTTGTTTGGTGCTGGCCATATCTTCAACCCGGATGCCTCCTGGTTCGCCGCCTTTGCGATTGCGATCGAAGCCGGGGTACTGCTCGGCGCAGCCTATCTGCTCACCCGGCGGTTGTGGCTGGCGATCGGCATCCATGCAGCATGGAACTTTACCCAGGGCTGGGTGTTTAGCGTGCCGGTTTCGGGCGGAGACGCCCCGCTTGGCCTGCTGATCACCCGCCGGATCGGACCGGATTGGCTGACTGGCGGAGAATTCGGCCTGGAAGCTTCAGCGGTGGCGATGGTGGTGGCGACGCTGGCGGGACTGGCGCTGCTGTACCGCGCGCGCGGTGGGATTGTTGCGCCCCCATGGATGCGCAACAATCAAACGAAGCTATAGGGATCGATATCCACGCCCACCCGCACGCCGGGGGGGAAGCGCAAGGTCCCCAGCCATTCGCGAATGATGGTCTGCAATTCAGCTGAGCGCCGCGCGTTGAGCAGCAGGCGGTAACGATAGCGCCCGCGTAATAGCGCCATGGGCGCAGGGGCCGGGCCGTAGATCGCCACATCGGGTACATCCGGGCGCGAGCCGCCGATCGCGCGGGCCGCATCACGCGCCTCGGCCTCATCCTCGGAGCTGACGATGATCGCCGCCCAGCGCCCGAATGGCGGCGCTCCGGCATCGCGGCGCGCTTCGGTTTCGGCAGCATAAAAGGCGTCGCGGTCTCCAGAGGCGAGGGCGGTGATGACTGCGGCATTGGGATGGCGGGTCTGGATCAGCACTTCGCCCGGCTTGGCTGCACGCCCGGCGCGGCCTGCAACCTGGGCAATCTGTTGATAGGTGCGCTCCGCCGCGCGCAGATCGCCGCCTTCAAGCCCAAGATCGGCATCGACCACACCGACCAGCGTCAGTTCAGGGAAGTGATAGCCCTTGGTCACCAGCTGAGTGCCGATGATCACATCGATCAGCCCGCCTTCAGCTGCCGCGACAAACTCCGCGATTTTCCCCGGCGAATTGAGCGTGTCAGAAGTTACCAGCGCGACCCGGGCCTGCGGCAGCAGCTCGGCCACTTCATCGGCGATCCGTTCCACCCCGGGGCCGCAGGCGACCATGCAATCAGCAGTGCCGCATTCGGGGCAGGCTTCAGGGGTTGGCACCTGATGGCCGCAATGGTGGCAGGCCAGCCGCCGCGACAGCCGGTGTTCGACCAGCCAGGCGCTGCAATTGGGGCACTGAAAGCGGTAGCCGCAGTGGCGGCACAAGGTGAGCGGGGCATAGCCGCGCCGGTTGAGGAACAGCAGCGATTGCTCGCCGCGTTCCAGCCGCAGTTTCATCTCCCGGACCAGTCGGGGCGCCAGCCAGCGCCCGCGTTCGGGTTGCTCGGCGCGCAGATCAATTATCTCGATTTCAGGCAGCGAGGCACCGCCGAACCGGCCCGGCAGCGCGATCTTCCGGTAGACCCCGGTCTCGGCCAGCTGCATCGATTCGAGCGCGGGAGTGGCGCTGGACAGGATCACCGGGATGCCCTCAAACCGGGCGCGGATCACGGCGACATCGCGGCCGTTGTAACGCACTCCGTCATCCTGCTTGAACGACACCTCGTGCGCTTCGTCGACCACGATCAGCCCCAGCCGCGCATAGGGCATGAACAGCGCCGAGCGGGCTCCGACCACGACTTGCGCTTCACCCGAAACAATCGCCCGCCAGGCGCGCCGCCGTTCAGTCGATTTAAGCGAGGAATGCCACAGCACCGGCGGCACCCCGAACCGCGCCTCGAACCGGCGCAGAAAGTTCTCGGTCAGCGCGATTTCGGGCAGCATCACCAATACTTGCTGGCCGGCGCCAATAGCGGTGGCGATCGCTTCGAAATAGCATTCGGTCTTGCCCGATCCGGTCACGCCATCGAGCAGGAAGGGCGCGAATTTGCGCGCCTTTACCGCATCGACAAACGCATCAGCGGCGGTTTGTTGATCGGGGTTGAGTTCGGGCTGGGAAAAATCGGCGCGGGCGCGCGGATAGGCGCGGTCCAGATCGACTGTTACCGGCTCCAGCAGCCCGGCATTCACCATCCCGCGCAGCACGCCGTCCGAAACGCTGGCCAGTTCGGCCAGTTCGCGGATCGTGGCCTGTTCGCCCTGCAGCGCATCCAGCGCCACCGCCCGCTGCGGGGTCAACCGCTCTGGCTCGCGGCCAGAGAGGCGATATTCGGTCGTCGTCCCGCCGCCGCGCAATGCCGCCGTGCTGCCCAGCGCCATCCGCGCGACCGATGAAAGCGGTGCGCAATAATAGTCAGACGTCCACTCGATCAACCGCCGCAGCGGGGCAGACAGTGGCGGGACGGGCAGCACTTCCAGCAGCGGGCGGAGTTTGCTGTCGGGAACATCATTGCCTGGCAGGCGTTCTGGTTCCCAGACGATCCCCAGCACTTGCCGGGGGCCGAGCGGCGCGATGACTATTGAGCCGGGCTCTATCGCCATTCCATTGGGAACGCGGTAGTCCAATACGCCAAGCGCGGCATTGAATACGAGGAGTCGGACGCGGTTCATCTGCGCGGCCTATATGCGAACCAAGCGGCCGGGGCGACACCCGGATTGCCTGTTGAGGAGTGGATAATGACTGCACTGCCAATCAATTCGATCGCTCGTCGTCATTTTCTGGCCGGAGCGGCTGCCGCAGGTGTGCTCGCCTTACCCGGCTGCGCTTCGATGGGCGGGTATAGTTTTACCGAAGCGATCCGGCGATTGTTGATGCTTTCGGCCGATAATGCCTTTGCCCGGCTGGTAGCTCCGGGCGGGTTCTGGGATAGTCAGGTCGCCCGGATTGCCCTGCCGGAAATATACGGGCGACGCGGCGGAGTGCTGCAGGGCATCCTGACCTCGGAGGCTTTCCGCTCGCAGCTGCAACACCGGCTCAACATTTTTGCGGAGGAAGGCGCGCGGCGTGCAGCGCCGGTTGTGGCGGATACTGTGCGGACTATCGGCATTGCGAATGCGGTTGCGCTGATCCGTGGCGGGCCGACTGCTGCGACATCCTATCTGCGTGACAATATGGGGGCTTCGCTGATCAATGTGATGATCCCGGCACTGGCCGATACGATGCGCCTCGTCCGCGATCCACTGCTAGGGCAAGCATTGTCGCTGCTGACCGGGGTCGATATCGGTGCCGCAGCGCAATCTTTGGCGATCAGCGCGGACAGTGCCATCTGGTATCAGATCGGGGCCGAAGAGTCCGAAATCCGCGCTCATCCGGAAAAGACCAATGATCCGGTTCTGATGGGCGTGTTGAAGGTGCTCTAGCCCTAGTGAGGCGGCTTGCTTATAGCGGCGGGGAATCGCCCTCAGGAGCCCGCCCGTGAAATTCTTCGCCGACACTGCCGAAATCGCCGACATTGCCGAGCTGGCCGAAACTGGCCTGCTCGATGGCGTCACCACCAATCCGACCCTGATTGCCAAGTCGGGCCGCGATTTCATGGAAGTAACCAGAGAGATCTGCGCCTTGGTCGATGGCCCGGTCAGCGCCGAGGTGGTGGCGCTCGATCATGCCGGGATGATGCGTGAGGCCGAAATCCTCCGCAAGATCGCCGACAATGTCTGCATCAAGGTGCCGCTGACAATCGATGGCCTGAAAACCTGCAAGAAGCTGACCAGTGATGGCACTATGGTCAATGTCACGCTGTGTTTTTCAGCCAATCAGGCGCTGCTTGCGGCAAAAGCCGGGGCGAGCTTCGTCTCGCCGTTCGTGGGCCGCCACGATGACAACGGGTTCGACGGGATGGCGCTGATCAGCGACATCCGCCTGATCTATGACAATTATGATTTCCGCACAGAAATCCTCGTCGCCAGCGTCCGCCACGGGATTCACGTGCTCGAAGCCGCCCGGATCGGCGCCGATGTGATGACCGCGCCGCCCGCCGTGATCAAGGCGCTGTTCAAACATGTGCTGACCGATAAGGGCATCGAAGGTTTCCTGGCCGATTGGGCCAAGACCGGGCAGAGCATTTGAGGCTTGATTTATTCGTCATCCCGGCGAAAGCCGGGATCGCTGGCCGCTAGGCCGCACCTGGAGGCCAACAGTCCCGGGTCAAGCCCGGGACGACGTGATACCCAATGTCCGAAGAAACACCCCTTGATCGCTTTAAGCATGTGCTGGCCGGCACAGCGCGCGCCGTTGCACATGAACCGGAAGTGGAAGTCGCCTGGACGGCCGACAACCCGGTCGCCAATGGCAACAACTTCCGGGTGCCGATGCCGGGGCGCAATTTGCCGCGCGGGCAGGCGATGGAAGCGCGCGGCTTTGCCGATGGTTTCGCGCTGAAGCTGCGCCATCACAACGAAACCCTGCACAATCGCCACGCCCCGCCTGAGCCGACCGCGCGGGCTTGTTACGATGCGATCGAGGCAGTGCGCTATGAAGCGCTGGGCTCCAAATCCTACGCCGGAATGCGCGATAATCTGGATGCGGCGCTGATGGTCAAGATCGGAGCAGATCCGATCACCCGCGTCGCCCGGGCCGATGATGTGCCGGTGCCAACCGCGCTGGCGCTGCTGCTGCGTGAGCATCTGACCGGCCAGCCAGTGCCGGAAATTGCGCTGGACGGCGTAGCGCTGCTGCGCGGCTGGATCGAGGATAAGGCCGCCGCCGATTTCGAAGCACTGGCGCTATCGATCGATGATCAGAAATCGTTTCAGTCGCTGACACTCGATATGCTCCAGCACCTTGAACTGACCCGCGCCGAACAGCTCGATCAAGAAGCCAATGAAGGCGACGAGGACGACGGCGATCAGGATCAGGACGACGAGAGCGACGAGGGCGAATCCGGCGAAGACCAGCAGCCCAGCGAAATCGCCGCCGAACCCACCGAAGGCGATGATGAGGGCGAGGGCGAGACCGAGCGCGAGATGGACGATGATACGTCCGAGGGCGAAGCCGGGGATGAGGGCGAGGAGGGGATGCTCCCGGTCCGTCCCAACCGCCCGTGGACCGATCTGCCAGCCCATTTCGATTACAAATTCTATACCGAGAAATTCGACGAAGTCGTCTCGGCAAGCGAGTTGTGCGACGAGGAAGAGCTCAACCGGTTGCGGGCCTATCTCGATGCGCAGCTGAAAGGCTTGCAAAGCATTGTCACCAAGCTGGCAAACCGGTTGCAGCGCCGCTTGATGGCGCAGCAGAACCGCAGCTGGGACTTCGATCAGGAAGAAGGCATCCTCGATGCCGCGCGGCTGGCCCGGGTGATCGTCGCGCCGGGGCAATCGCTATCCTACAAGGTTGAGCGCGAGGTTGAGTTCAAGGATACGATCGTCACCCTGCTGATCGACAATTCCGGTTCGATGCGCGGGCGGCCCATTTCGATCGCCGCCATTAGCGCCGACGTGCTGGCGCGCACGCTGGAGCGCTGCGGGGTCAAGACCGAGATCCTCGGCTTCACCACCCGCGCCTGGAAAGGCGGGCAAAGCCGAGAGGCCTGGCTGGCAGGCGGCAAACCCGCGCTGCCGGGCCGCCTCAACGATCTGCGCCACATCGTTTACAAAAAGGCCGACGAACCGTGGCGCCGCGCCCGGCGCAACCTTGGCCTGATGATGCGCGAAGGTCTGCTCAAGGAAAACATCGACGGCGAGGCGCTGCTGTGGGCCCACAGCCGCCTGCTCGCCCGCCACGAAGATCGCCGGATCCTGATGGTGATTTCCGATGGCGCGCCGGTCGATGATTCAACCCTCAGCGTGAACAACGCGGGCTATCT
>JANLQQ010000142.1:0-9224 GCA_031367905.1 Novosphingobium sp. | reverse complement strand
CGCAGCGGAGCAACTGATGCCGCAAGCAGGTCGCGTCTGGAAGGGCGGCGGCAAAACCTTCATCAACAAGGGTACCAACCGCCGCTGGGAGGGGGTCTGCCGTCCCGAAGACCTCGCCCGCTACGATGCCAAGGCGAAGGTCGAATTTAGCCCGTCACTGGCGGCATGGGGCGAGCACGGCCGGCTGGTGGCAGGCGACCCGCGCGCATTGCCCGATTGAGCCGATCGGATGGCGCAAAGCGACCATTAAATTCTAACTTGCTTAACGGCCCCGATTGGGTCGTTAGCCGCCATTCATTCCGGCTCACGCCTCAACCAGCTTCAACAACCGGCGCTCAATCACAAACAAAACCCCCGCCAGCTCGTGCCCGCGTTTCAGCACCTGCCCAGCCTCGCCGAACAGGGTCCACATGCCTTGTTTTTGTCGCAAGGCGGGGCATTTGACGATCCGGGCCTGCGGGCGATCGGCGGTGCGGCGAAAGGCGCAGAAGGCGGCTTCATCGCGGGTGAAGTCCATATCATAGTCGCGCCATTCCCCGGCGCTGACCATGCGGCCATAGAGATCGAGGATGCGTTGCAGTTCGGGCCGCTCGAAGCCCACTTGTAAGGGCCGATGGGCGATATTCGGAAAGGGCGTGATGATGGCGCTCAAGCCGATTTGGTGCTCCGCTTGCGTGCCGCCGATTGTTTGGCCGCTGCGGTATCACGCTCTTCCAAGAGCTGGACCAGCCGCTTCTGCATCGTTTCCATCTCGCACTGAAGCAATTCCAGCTTCTGTGTCGCTGGATCGAACCGTTCCGAACATGGCGTGCCATAGGGCACGAAGTTCTGGGTTGCGGGCTTAACCTCGACCAGCATCTGCTTGGCCGGGATGCCGACCATCGTCGCGCCTTCGGGCACATCCCTGGTGACCACCGCATTGGCCCCGATCCGGCTGCCCGCGCCGACGTTTAGCGGGCCAAGGATCGCCGCGCCCAGACTGATGATCACATTATCACCAATTGTCGGGTGACGCTTGCCGCCCACCCCGTTGGTCGGGTTGGTCCCGCCCAGCGTAGAGCCCTGATACATCGTGACATTATCGCCGATCTCGGCGGTTTCACCGATCACGACAAAGCCGTGGTCAATGAAGAAATTACGCCCGATCCGCGCGCCGGGGTGAATATCGATCGCGGTCAGGAACCGGCTGATGTGATTGATCATCCGGGCGATGAAGTAGAGCTTCGCCTCAAACAGCCAATGCGCCACGCGGTGCAAACCCAGTGCCAGAACACCGGGATACAGCAGCACTTCCCAGCGCGAGCGCGGGGAAGGATCGCGCTGGGCGATCGAATCCAGATAAGAAATCAGGCCACCAAACATCGTCCCCCCTTTTCCCACTAAAGGGCCATCAGATCAAGCGCGGCTGGCTGGCCCCCATGACAATTTCCAGCGCATCGCGCCAGATCGACAGAGTGGGCGCCAACTTGCGCTCAAGGCTCAGCCGGTCGATCGTCTCGACCAGCCGTTCGACCCCCATGTGGCTACGCTCGCACCGGGGCACAAGATAGGCGGCCGCATCATCGCCCAGAATCAGCCCGCGCTGCTCGGCATGAAGCGCGATCAGTTCGCCCAGCATGGCATCGTCAGGCGCACCGATAGTAAGGTGAAGCGCGGCACCGAGCCGCGAGGCCAGATCCGGCAATGCGACCGCCCATTCACCCTCCCCCGCATTGCTGACGAGGAGCAATGGCGCGGCGCTTTCTTGCGCGCGGTTCCAGCGGTGAAACAGCTCGGTCTCATCCATCGCGTCGGCATCGTCGATTGCCTCGCCAGCACCTGTGCCTTCAAACCAGCGCGCGATCAGCGACTTGCCCGAGCGCGGCGGACCCAGCAGCACGGCGGTGCGAAACGGCCAGCTTGCCGCCGCCGCGCAGGCCTCCAGCACGGCGGAATTGGCCACGCCGACCACGATCCGAGATGGCCCGAAGGCCCCGCCGGCCACGAAGGGAAGCGCGATCTGACTCATGCGTGATATTTCTTTGTTGTCGCGTGATCTGTCACGAAAAACCGGTACCCACTTTCTCGCATCACGCTCTAGCGCCGAATGCTAAGCGCGTTGCTGCCAACGTTTACCTGCCAGCCCTTGGCCCGCAGAGCCGCAGCCAGCGCGGATAGCTCACCGGCGTAGCTGACCCGCATGACCGAGGTTCCGCCCAGCGCCAGGCTGGTTGTCGACGCGCCCTGCACACCCGAGGCGCTGCGCACCGCGCCAAGTGCCGCATCAACCGCCGCCGCATCGGGGGACGCGAACTGCACGGTGAAGCTGTTGGCACTCGTCGCAGCCTGGCTCGCCTCAGTGCCCGGCGCGTCTGAAGCGGCAGCCTCTGGCGACTTGGCTGCTGCGGCAGTATCGGCTTGCCTGCCCTGCGCAATCAGCGCCGCCAGCGCGGGATCGAGCAGCGGCCGGTCAGGCATCAGCGTCGGATCCGGGCGCAGCAGCCCATCGGCCAGCGCCTGAGCATAGATCTGGTCAAGCCGCACGACCGCTTTGGCCAGCATCGCCGGCACACCGGCTTCATCATTGGCAGACAGGTTGAAACTGGCCAGGTAACTGTTGTCCGGGCCATAGCGCGCAGTGAAAGCGCCGCGCACCGGCCCGCCCGGCCATTGCCGTTCCAGCCGCGCGATCGGCATGATCACATCTGCCGCACCGAACTGATCGAGCACATTGCGCCACCAGTTGCGGCTGCGCCGTCCGGCCTGTCCCGCAGTGACCAGCAGCGATTCGCCGCCAGCACCCGAAGGGCGGACGTAATCGATCGCACTTTCCCCGGCACGGAAACCCGCCCAGACCTTTTGCCACGGCGAGCGCACTTCAAATACCTGCGCCGCTCCGCCCGAATAGAGCACGGGTATCACCAGCAGCGGCGCTGAACGCGCGCGGACGCCATCGCTACCGCCCAGAAACTGCCCGGCACGTGCACGATCGAAAATCACTCCCAGCGTGGCGATATAGCGCTTTGGCCCGATCTGCTCCCGCTCGATCACCACGGCAGAAACCATCGTCTCGATCTGCCCGTCGCTGATTTCCGGGCCACCGGCTTTTTGCCAGGCGAGCTTTTGTGCCAGTTTCCAGCCAGCGAATCGCGCTTCCTGGCCATCCTTGCCGGTGGTGTTAACCTCTATTCCATTGACTTCGATATCCGATGTGCTGGCCACCGGCTGGATCCCGCGCTCGCCTTCAACCTGCGCGATCAACCGGGCCGGACCGATCAACGCCAGCGCCGCAGCCAGCACAAGCGCCACTCCCCCCGCCAGTAAAGCGGCCGGGCCGGGGCGGGCGGTCCGCAAGGAAAGAAGGATGGCTGTAATGGTCATCGGGGAAATCACCGGCCTTTTGCCCAAACGGTCATGGAAATCCAAGCAGGAAAGCGTTAGGCGCATTTTGATGTCGAATAACCCACCCCCAAAGACTTACAATTATGCCCAGGCCGGTGTCTCGATTGCCGCTGGCAACGCGCTCGTCAAGGCGATCGCGCCACTGGCCCGGGCGACCGCGCGGCCCGGGGCCGATGCGGAGTTGGGCGGCTTTGGCGGTTTCTTCGATCCGCGTGCGGCAGGCTACACGGATCCGCTGCTGGTTGCCGCCAATGACGGCGTCGGCACCAAGGTCAAGCTGGCGATCGATCATGATCGGCATGACCAGATCGGGATCGATCTGGTCGCGATGTGCGTCAACGATCTGATCGTTCAGGGTGCGGAACCACTGTTCTTCCTGGATTATTTTGCCACCGGCAAGCTCGACAATGGTGTGGCGACCCGGGTGGTTGCCGGAATTGCCGAGGGCTGCCGAATCGCCGGATGCGCATTGATCGGCGGCGAAACTGCGGAAATGCCGGGGATGTATGCGGCCGGTGACTATGATTTGGCCGGCTTCTGCGTCGGTGCGGTCGAGCGCGGTGAGCAGCTGACCGGGGATAAGGTGGCATCGGGCGACGTGTTGCTCGGCCTGGCCAGCTCGGGCGTTCACTCCAACGGTTATTCGCTGGTGCGGCGGCTGGCGGACGATCTTGGCTGGCGCATGAACCGCCCCGCCCTGTTTGATGCAGACCGCTTGCTGATCGACCATCTGATCGAGCCGACCCGGATTTATGTCAAAAGTCTGCTGCCACTGGTCCGGCCAAATGCTGGTGAACCCGCCAAGATTCACGCGCTGGCCCATATCACCGGCGGCGGCCTGCTGGAGAATATCCCGCGAGTTCTGCCCGCTGGCCTGCACGCGCGAATCGATGCCGGTGCCTGGGAACAGCCCCGGCTGATGGCCTTTCTGCAGGCGCAGGGCCATATCGAACCGGCCGAAATGGCGCGCACGTTCAACTGCGGGATCGGCATGGTGCTGGCGGTTGCGGCGGATGACGTGCCGGGCGTGATCGCCGCGCTGACTGCCGCCGGAGAGACGGTGCAGGTCATCGGCGCGATCGAACCCGGTGCGCGCGGCTGCACCGTGCAAGGCAGCGCCGAAGTGTGGAGCGCGCGGGAGAGCTGGAGTGCAGAGCACCTTGCCTGACCTTGATCTTCTCCGTTTTTGCGAAGTACAAATGGGGAGGATCTGATGGCCGGAACCCGCGCGCCCATCGCGGTCCTCATCTCGGGCAGCGGCACCAATATGGCGGCGCTGGTCTACGCAACGCGCGCCGCAGACTGCCCGTTCGAGATTGTGCTCGTCGCCAGCAACAACCCGGATGCAGCCGGACTGGCCTTGGCGGCGGCAGAAGGCATCCCGACTTTCGCCCTGACGCATAAGGGCATGACCCGCGCCGATCATGACCGTGCGATGGACGAAGCGATCCGCGAACACGGCGCTGAATATGTCGCGCTGGCCGGATATATGCGGATCCTCACCCCTGAATTCGTCGCTCGCTGGGGCGACCGGATGGTCAACGTGCATCCCTCATTGCTGCCGAAATACACTGGCCTGCACACCCATGAGCGCGCATTAGCGTTGGGTGACAGCCACGGCGGATGCACTGTCCATCTGGTGACGGCTGAGCTGGATGATGGCCCGGTGCTGGGCCAGACCCCGGTCGCGATCCTGCCGGGTGATACCACAGAGACGCTTGCCGCGCGGGTGCTGATTGCCGAGCATCAGCTGTATAGCCGCTGCCTTGCCGCGCTGGTCAGTCAGGAAAAATCACCCGAACATCTGGTTGGCCGGGTCCGCGCGCTGGCGCTTGCCCTGCCCGAGGCGGATGAAGTGCTGTCCCACGGGATGCCCTGCTTCGGGGTGATCAAGAGTAAGAAATTCGCCTATGTCTCGCAAGATCATCACGGTGATGGAAAACTGGCGCTGCTGGTCAAAGTCAGCGGGCTGGACGAGCAGCAGCAGCTGATCGAGAACGACCCGGCTCGCTATTACCGCCCGGCCTATTTCGGCGACAGCTGGATCGCGATCCGGCTTGATCTGGGCGACAATGACTGGGACGGGATCGGCGAATGGCTGGGGCGCAGCTGGCGGATGTCCGCCCCGAAAAAGCTGACCGCATTGCTCGATGTTGCCGACGCTTTCTAGCTTCGCTTGCCCAGCCCCGGGATCAACATGCCCACTTTCGCTCGGTATTCGGCATACCGATTGCCAAACCGCGCGATCAGATCGCGTTCCTCATAGCTGATCCCGATCATTATTTAGGCGGTCATTCCGGCCGCAAGGACCAAATGGCCCAGCGTCATGGCGGGCGTCGCCCAGAAGGCCAGGAAAAAGCCAGTATAGATCGGGTGGCGGACATAGCGGTAAAATACCGGTGTCTTGAAGTCATCGGCAGGTTCTGCCGCACCGGTCAAATTGCGCCAGGCCTGGGTAAGGCCAAACAGTTCGAAATGATTGAGCAGCCAGGTGCTGATGAACACGATCCCCCAGCCTAGCCAAATAGTACCCATAACGCCATGCCCAGCCCACTGCCCCGGACATCCCAGATGATTTGCGGGAGCGGCAGCCAGAACAGATACATCACTGTCAGCGCCAGCGCCGAAGCGAGGCAAAAGAGGCTGCGCTCGATCGGAGCAGGAACGATTTTGGTCCACGCCGCCTTGAAGCCACTGCGCGCCATCACGCTGTGCTGGAGACCGAACAGCGCGATCAGCGCCAGATCAGTGAACACCGCCACAGCAACTGGTGCATCCGGCCCGCGATCAACCGTGATAGGCAATCCGGGAATGTTCCCCGACAAAGCCAAAAAGATAAACAAATGAAGCGAAAAATGCGAAATAGCAGGAAACTGCTATTGCCATCAGCAATGCACGTGTCATTTCACTCTCTCCAAAATGAGGTTGCGACGCGACCCGCCAGTCAAGCCGGTGAACCGCGTCGCTGCCGATCGCTCAGTTGCCAGCGCGCACTGGTGCAAAATTGGCATGGACCAGCTGCCACTGCCCGCCTTGCCGGACATAGACCCGGGTCGATTTGGCGGTGTTGGGCGAAATCTTGCCGTCTGCCGCGCGACCCACTCCGGCAAAATTATAGGTCAGGATTGCGGTGTCGCCGTAAACCTGCACGCGCGGGTTCTGCATCTCGGAAAACAGCGGCGTGCTGGCCTGCGGAACAGCCTGCATCCTGAGCGCCATGGACTTGCCGACCAGCAACGTCGGGTAATCGGCATTGAACTCGGTATAGTCCTCAGCGACCGTGGCCAGCTGATCGCTCGCACCCTTGCCAGCGACCTCTGCCGACCATTGCGCGCGGGCCAGCGCCATCACCTCGTCGGCAACCTTCGGATCGTCTTTGGCCAGCACCGGCGTCGCAGCAAGCATAGCCGCGCCAACTAGGGCGAGCCCGCAAACGCGGGCGATGTTCATTGGAAATGTCATCGGTTCAATCCTCCAAGCAACGCGACCCAGAGGGGCAGAGCCAGCAAGTCAAAGATTAGCCCCTGAACAGGCTTGCCGACATGGGAGGAGCATCTGCCGATTGCAGCGCAGAGTCAAACAACAAGGGCCGCCGGATTGCGCCGACGGCCCGTTGAAAATCAGCTTTCCATTCCGGTCAGGAGAAACCCAGCAGTCTTGGCGCTGTTGCTTGCCACCAATCGGAACCCCACAGCAGCTGGACTGCAATTGATGCGGGCAGCCACAGCGCGAACCAAACGATGTAGGCACGGTGCACGCGGCCAAGCCTGAACAGATCCCACACAAACATCGGCGAGAGCCACAACAGGGTGTAAAGATCCGCCGAAAGCGGGCTCACCGGCATGGTGTGGGGCAGCCAGGTAATCCGGTCGATCGAAGCGGGCAGCGGCACCAGAGTGGCAAGGATAATCATGCGCTTGTGAAATCCGGAATCCACCCGCCGGGCGCGCAAAGCAAGCACGACGCAGGTCGCGAACAGCAACCCGGCGCGAAATTGCAGGAGCATGATATCGGTCCTGACGGCGAGTCCACCGCGCAGCTTTTCCCTCATTTCAGGCAGGGCCGCCGCAGTCGCGTCCCAGACCTGACCATACATCGTCGGCACCAAAACAAGTCCGGTCAGGATAATCGCTGGAGCCAGCAAAAATGACGCAATTCCAAGCTTTTTGTGATATTTTGCATTGCCAGTGGCCATCAGCGTTGTCTGCGTCAGCAACAACATCAACCACGACCCCATCAGCGCAGCATGGACATGCATAACAGGCGGAAAAGGCGCGCGCTGGCCAGCCTCGACCAATGCAATCTTGCCCAGCGAATCTGGAATAAAACCGGCCAGCGTAGTCACCACGAACAACGCCGCCATGAACACGTAAATCCAACGATCGATCACCGCGATCAGTGGAGAACCCGTTTTGCTTGCCTGAGCAAGACTATCTGCCGCACTTGCCATTTCACCCCCCTAAGTGAGGCGACCCCGGTTAGAGGTTAGCACAGCACTCGATCGTGGTGAAACGATTTTGGCCTAAAGCAAAAGGGCCGCCGGATTGCTCCGACGGCCCCGGCAATGCTTGGTTGGCAGCCGATCAGCCGACGATTTCTTCGGCCCCGAAGAAATAGGCAATTTCGATCGCAGCGTTTTCATCGCTGTCCGAGCCGTGGACAGAGTTGGCTTCGATGCTTTCGGCCAGTTCGCCGCGGATCGTGCCGGGGGCGGCGTCCTTGGGGTTGGTCGCGCCCATGATATCGCGGTTGGCTTGCATGGCGTTTTCGCCTTCGAGCACCTGGACCACCACCGGGCCGCTGATCATGAAGCTGACCAGCTCGCCGAAGAATGGGCGTTCCTGGTGGACCGCATAGAAGCCTTCGGCCTGCGCGCGGCTCATGTGGATGCGTTTTGAAGCGACCACGCGAAGCCCGGCTTCTTCCAGCATCTTGGTAACCGCACCGGTCAGATTGCGGCGGGTAGCGTCGGGCTTGATGATCGAAAAAGTGCGGGTAACCGCCATGATAATGTCCTTGCGAAGGTTTGTGGTTGTGGGAGGGTTGGCGCGCGCCTAGCCGGGAAAATACTGCACTGCAAGGTCGGGCGTCGTCATGGACCCTCGACCCATTTGCCGCCGTCCTGCTTCCAGAACTTGCGCTCCACCCCGTCGCGTTCCCCCAGCATCCGCCAGGTTGCGCGGGCGGCATCGAGGGAAGCTGCATCGAACAGCAGAAACGCCCGGGCAAAGCGATCCGCCCCGTCCCGCCATACCCCGTCTGCTATCGCGACATAATTCGCGCCATTGGCGGCTTCGGTCTGATCGGACAGCAGGATCGGCTGGCGCGCCTGCTCCGTGCTTCCGGCAATCCCGTGGGCGAGGAAGCTGTCGGGCAGCTTTGCCCACAGCGCCTCGCTGATCCGCAGCAGCTGTGCGTCATCGCCCGAAACCACCAGCAGCCGCTCGCCCGCCGCCAGCGTAGCGCGCGCGATCAACGGCAGTGCAGCTTCGGCGGGATCACGGCTCAACTGATAGAAATCGGCTCTCAATCGGGTCAGCCTTCAAGATTGTCCCGCACAAACCGGTCGAGGATCCGCACGCCATAGCCGGTTGCGCCCTTGTCCCAGGTTGCGCCGGGCTTGCTCGCCCAGACCATCCCGGCAATGTCGAGGTGTGCCCACGGCGTGCCCTTGTCGACATAGCGCTGAATGAACTGCGCCGCCGTGATCGAGCCGCCTTCACGCGGGCCAACATTTTTCATATCGGCGATCGGGCTGTCGATCAGCTTGTCATAGGCAGCGCCCAGCGGCATCCGCCAAAGCTTGTCACCACTGGAATCGCCCGCCGCGACCAGCTTTCCGG
>JANLQQ010000136.1:0-29992 GCA_031367905.1 Novosphingobium sp. | reverse complement strand
CAGTCGCTGGCTTGCGGTTGTCCGCATCGAAGTTCCATTGGCCGCCCGCCGGCTGATCGCCCTCCATTAGCAGGCCGGTCTTGCGCCGCATCAACCGATAGAAATGCTCCATGCGGACGCTTTTGCGGTCTTGCGCCCATTGCGCAAAACCATGGGGATCACCCAAATAGCGATCGTCGGGCAGTAACTCAGCCGTGTTCCAGCCGCGCATCGCCTCCATCAGTCGCCATTCACCGGGTTCCGTAATCAGCGTCTGAGCCAAGTCGTGCCGCGCAAGCGCCCGCCGCACCTCACCCTCCAGCGTTCCGCTATTGCCCGGATCGTCAAGCCGCACATAATCAACCTGCCAGCCTACCTGCCGCAATTCCTCGGCAAAGTGGCGCATGGCCGAAAAGACGAAGGCGAGTTTTTTCTGGTGGTGGCGAACATAGCTCGCCTCGGCCATCACCTCGGTCATCAGCACCACATCGCTCGCCCGATTACCGGCCCGCAAGGCGGACAAGTTCAGGCTCAGCTGATCACCGAGGACAAGGATAAGCTGTGAAGACATAATTATTTTTAGCCTTGGCCGCTGTTTGGCGACACCTGTCTAGGAGGGCAACTCCGTTTGAAATTACGCAGGGCCAGAGCGATTATACCATAACTAAGGACCTGATGTTGCGTGTCCCCGAGCAAAGGCGCTTTCGGGCTAACGATGGACATTTAGTACTTTTTACATGTGTCACAGTAATCCCCGCTTGGTGACGAGTCATTTATGAACTGGACCGCAGCGCGGCTGGGACGGAATGCAGAGTCGGGAAAAAGCGGGCAGTGAGGATGGGAAAAGTGCAAAGAAGCTATCAATTAGACAACGCGTGCACTATTCTCTTCTTAGGTTTTGCCGCATCCGCTGACCAAACACACTCAATCATAACTCCTTTTCACACATGCGGCAAGTTGCCCACCTCGCGAACCTTCCGCTCGGTAAAACCACTACTCCGCCCGAGGCAATCCTCATTCAATCCGTCATGTGTCGCCGCTATTCACTGGTCCTTCATTCTAACCCCCCTTATACCAGCGCCATGAGCCTTTCCTTTCGGCCCTCGCGGCGTTTCGCATTTCTGTTGCCGTTGCTGGTTCTGGCCGCACCGCCTGCTCCTGCCAAACCGGTTGCCAAGGCGCATGGGGAGCCCGTCCCCTGGCTCTATCGCGGCAGCGATGTGCCGCCGGACAAGGAGTGGGTGTTTGGCGAACTGCCCAATGGGGTGCGTTATGCTGTGCGCAAGAATGGCGTGCCCCCGGGGCAGGTTTCGATCCGGATCCGGATGGATGTCGGCTCGCTCTATGAAAAGGACAGCGAGCGCGGCTATGCCCATCTGATCGAGCATCTGACCTTCCGCCAATCAAAGTATCTGGCCGATGGTCAGGCGATCCCCACCTGGCAGCGGCTAGGGGCGACTTTCGGCAGCGATACCAACGCCGAAACCACTCCGACCAGCACGACCTACAAGCTCGATCTGCCCGATGCGACGCCCACAGGCCTCGAGGAATCGTTCAAGCTGCTGTCGGGGATGATCACCGCGCCGACGCTGAGCGAGGCCAATGTCCGCACCGATGTGCCGATTGTGCTGTCCGAAAAACGCGATCGCGGCGGGGCGGGGGAGCGGGTGCAGGAGGCGACCCGGCAGGTGTTCTTCGCCGGACAGCCCTTGGCCGAACGATCACCGATCGGCACGACCGAGACGCTGCAGGGCGCCAATCAGGCCACTGTCCGCGCCTTCCACGCCCGCTGGTATCGCCCGCAAAACGCGGTGATCATCGTGGCGGGAGACGCCGATGTGAGCAAGCTCGCTGCGCTGGTGACCAAATATTTCTCGGGCTGGAAAGTCCCTGGTAAGCTGACCCCGGCGCCTTCATTCGGCGATCCGGTGGCCCCTGCGGGCAGCAATCCGGCCAATCCGGTGGGTGAGGCGCGGGTTCTGGTTGAGCCTGACCTGCCGCGCACCTTCAGCTATGCGCTGCTGCGCCCGTGGCGCAAAGTGGACGATTCGATCGTTTACAACCAGGGCTTGATGACCGATGCGCTGGCGCAGGCGATTATCAATCGTCGCCTAGAATCCCGCGCCCGCGCCGGGGGCAGCTATTTATTGGCGCAGGTCTCTCAAGACGATGTCAGTCGCTCGGCCGATGGCACATTTGTCTCGGTCACTCCACTGACCGGGGATTGGCGCACGGCGGTGGGCGATGTCCGCGGCGTGATTGTCGATGCAATGGCCACCCCGCCGAGCGAGGACGAGATTGAGCGGGAAATTGCCGAAATGAATGTCGCTTTTGAAAGCGCGGTCGAACAGCGCCGCCTGATGCCCGGGGGCAAGCTGGCCGATGATCTGGGCCGAGCGCTCGATATTCGCGAGACGGTGGCATCCCCTGAAGTCGTGCTCGATATCTTCAACCGCTCGCGGGCGCTATTCACCCCGCAGGCGGTGCTGGATCACACCAGATCGCTGTTCAAAGGCACGGTGACCCGGGCGCTTTATCTCACCCCCAAGGCCGGTGAGGGCGATAGTGCGGCCTTGCGCACGGCGCTGCTGGCGCCGGTTGCGCCCGATCCCAAGGCCCGGGCTTCGAGCAAACCGATCTCGTTTGCGCAGATGCCGGCGCTGGGTGCGCCGGGCAAGGCCGCCTCGATCCTGCCAACCGGAGTGCTGGGGATTGAACAGATCGATCTTGGCAACGGGGTTAAGGTGATGTTCTGGCCGTCGCAGGACGAGCCCGGCCGCGCCACGGTCAAGGTCCGGTTCGGGGCAGGCTACCGGGCATTCAGCCAAGGGGACGCTGCCTATATCACGCTGGGGGATATGGCGCTGGTCGGCTCGGGCGTCGGCTCGCTTGGGCAGGAAGAACTCGACCGGATTTCAACCGGGCGCAAGATGGGCTTTGATTTCGCGATCGACGACGGCAACTTCGAGTTTTCAGCCGATACGCGCCCGGCGGATCTGGCCGATCAGCTGTATCTGTTTGCGGCCAAATTCGCGATGCCGCGCTGGGATAGCCCGCCGGTGATCCGGGCCAAGGCGGCGGCGCGGCTGCAATATGAAAGCTATTCCGCGAGCCCGCAGGGGATGCTGGAACGTGACCTCAAGTTCCTCAAGCGTGGGCGCGACTTGCGGTTCCATACGCCCACACCGCAGGAGATAGACGCAGCAACGCCGCTTGGCTTCCGCCAGGTGTGGCAGCCAATCCTGGCAAATGGCCCGATCGAAGTGCAGCTGTTTGGCGATTTTGACCGGGTCACTGCGATCGCCGCGCTGGAACGCAGCTTTGGCGCGCTGGCCAAGCGCCCGGCGCTGTCGGCCAGTACCGGCCCGGCGACGGCGCAAAGCCTGCCTCCCTCGATCAAGCCGGTGGTGCTAGGCCATCGCGGTGATGCCAATCAAGCGGCTGCGTTGGTCAGCTGGCCAACCAGTGGCGGGACGACGGCAATTTCCGAATCGCGTCAGTTGGAAATCCTCACTCAGCTGTTCAGCAACCGCCTGCTTGACCGAATGCGCGAAAAGCTGGGGGCGAGCTATTCGCCGCAGGTCTTTTCGGAATGGCCACTGGATCTGGATAGCGGCGGTTCGATCATGGCGTTAGGCCAGCTCGATCCCAAATCGCTGCCGGTGTTCTTCACCACAGCCGATGAGATCGCGGCCGAGCTGATCGCCAAGCCAGTGACGCAGGACGAGCTGATCCGGGTGACCGAGCCGCTGCGCCAGCAATTGACCCGTGCCTCGTCCAGCAGTGCCTTCTTCATGTATCAACTGGAAGGGGCGAGTGCCGATCCGCTGCGGATTGCGGCGCTGCGGACATTGCTGTCGGACTATACCCAGACCACGCCCGAAAAGATGCAGGCGCTGGCAGCCAAGTATCTGCGTCAGAACAAAAGCTGGCGACTGGAAGTGGTTCCGCAGGCCAGTCTGGGTGAAACAGCCACGTCGGCGCGCTGATCGGGTAACAACTTGCGCGATCACACTGGTCAGCTTTCCTATTTTGCAATTGCAAAAAGCTGCCGCTATGGCGCGCGCTCGAACAGGAGCACACACCGTGGCAAGTAATTGGACCCCCGATAGCTGGAGCGCACAGGAAGCGCGGCATCTCCCGGCCTATCCCGATGCCGCAGCGCTGACCCGCGCCGAGGCGACGCTGGCCAACTATCCGCCGCTGGTGTTTGCCGGGGAAGCCCGCGCGCTTAAGCGTGATCTGGCCGAAGTGGCTGCCGGCCGGGGGTTCCTGCTGCAAGGCGGTGACTGCGCCGAGAGCTTTGCCGAGTTCCACCCCAACAATATCCGCGATACGTTTCGCGTGTTGCTGCAAATGGCCGTGGTAATGACCTTTGCCAGCAAACAGCCGGTGGTTAAGGTTGGGCGAATGGCGGGCCAGTTTGCCAAGCCGCGCTCTTCAGCGATCGAGCGGCAGGGCGACGTTGAGCTACCAAGCTATCTTGGCGACAATATCAACGGGATCGAGTTTGATCCGGCCGTGCGCCAGCCTGATCCTGAGCGGATGATCAAGGCCTATAACCAGTCAGCCTCGACACTTAACCTGCTGCGCGCGTTCTCGAACGGCGGCTATGCCAATCTGCGTCAGGTTCACCAATGGACGCTCGATTTCATGGGTCGCAGCCCGTGGGCCGATAAGTTCGCGCAAACCGCTGACCGGATTGGTGAGGCGATGGACTTCATGGCCGCCTGCGGGATCGATCCCGGCACTGTGCCGCAGCTTCAGGGCACCAGCTTCTACACCAGCCATGAGGCGCTGCTGCTGCAATATGAGCAGGCGCTGACCCGGCGCGATTCGCTGACTGGTGACTGGTATGATTGTTCCGCTCATATGCTGTGGATCGGCGATCGCACGCGTTTTGAAGGCTCGGCCCATGTCGAATTCCTGCGCGGGGTCGGCAATCCGATCGGGATGAAATGTGGCCCCAGCCTGACCCCCGATGCGCTGCTGAGGCTGCTCGATACACTCAATCCGTCGCGCGAGGCGGGGCGGATGACGCTGATTAGCCGGTTTGGCGATGACAAGGTCGAGGCCGGACTGCCCGCATTGGTCCGCGCGGTCAAGCGCGAGGGCCATCCGGTGGTGTGGTCGTGCGATCCGATGCACGGCAATGTCATCAAGGCGGACAATGGTTACAAAACCCGTCCGTTTGAGCGCATTTTGAACGAAGTGCGCGGCTTCTTTGCAGTCCACCGCGCGGAAGGCACTCACGCGGGCGGCATCCATATCGAGATGACCGGGCAGGACGTGACCGAATGCACCGGCGGCGCGGTCGCGATCAGCACCGAAGCGCTGGCGGATCGCTACCACACCCACTGCGACCCCCGGCTGAATGCTGCGCAATCGATCGAGCTGGCGTTCTTGCTGGCCGAAATGCTAAATCTCGAAGCGGTCGACCGGGGACTGCGCGCGGCGTGAAATCGCGCCGATGATCGCCCGCGAACTGCTTGGCACTGCGCAGGTTCCCGGCGGGGAGGAGTTGCGGCTTTACGCGCATGGCCGCGATTTCATGATCGTGCTGGACCGGAACGAGTTGATGAGCACCAGAATGCGCGGCTCTGAAGAGGCGCTGGCGGTGCTGAGTATCGAGCGGTTGGTGGGAAGCGCTGCGCCGCACTTGCTGATCGGCGGCTATGGCATGGGCTTCACCCTGCGCGCCGCGCTGGCCGCTGTGGGGCCAAGGGCGCAGGTCACAGTGGCCGAACTGGTGCCCGAGATTATCGCCTGGGCGCGCGGCCCGATGGCCGAACTGACCGCCGGTTGCCTAGATGATCCGCGCGTCACCTTGCGCAGCGGCGATGTTGGTGATGTGATCCGTGAAGGCGGGGGGCGCTATGATGCGATTCTGCTTGATGTCGATAATGGCCCGGACGGCCTGGTCCGCGATGACAACGACCGGATCTATTCGCGCAGCGGGCTGGGCGCGGCCAAGCACGCGCTGCGCCCCGGCGGGGTGCTGGCGATCTGGTCCGCAGCGCCTGATCCGGGCTTTGCCCGGCGGCTGGCCGGCGCGGGCTTTGCGGTAGAAGAAGTCGCGGTCAGTGCGCGCGGCAACGGACCAGAGGGCAAAAAGGGCAAAGGCCCGCGCCACATCATCTGGTTCGCGCGGAAGGCGGTCTAACCGAAAGTCTGCTGGTTGGGGCGGCAGGATTCGAACCTGCGCATGGCGGCATCAAAAGCCGCTGCCTTACCGCTTGGCGACGCCCCAACATCAGCTACCGGACCACCGGCCCGGAGCGCGCGCTTATAGCGGCGCGGATGGACAAGGAAAGGGGTGAAACTACTCTACCGGCAGAGCATCGAAATCACGCGCATCATGGCGCTCGATCAAGCCGGTCTGCACGTTCACTTTCTGGCCGCGCCGCACGGCCGGGCGCGCCAGAATTTCCTCCACCCAGCGGCCCACATTCTTGTATTCTGCAAGTGCGAGGAATGTCGCCCCATCATTATAGGCGAACCCGCGATAAAGCAGCCCGAACCAGGCATAGGTCGCCATATCGGCGATGGTGTAGTTATCGCCGGCCAGGAACCGGCTTTCGCCCAGCCGGCGATCGGCAACATCGAACAGCCGTTTGGTCTCCATCGAATAGCGATCGATCGCATATTCGATCTTGATCGGGGCATAGGCGTAGAAATGCCCGAAACCGCCGCCGATGAACGGCGCGCTGCCCATTTGCCACATCAGCCAGCTGAGGCATTCCGCCCGGCCCTTGGGATCGGCAGGAATGAACGCGTCGAACTTTTCGGCCAGATGCAGCATCATCGCGCCGCTTTCGAACAGCCGGATCGGCTCTGGTCCGGAAAGGTCGAGCAGTGCGGGGATTTTGGAATTGGGATTGATCGCGACAAACCCCGAGCCGAACTGATCGCCCTCGCGGATATTGATCAGCCAGGCGTCGTATTCAGCGCCGGTGTGCCCTGCTTCCAGCAGTTCCTCGAACAAGATGGTGACCTTCTGGCCGTTGGGCGTGCCGAGCGAATAGAGCTGGAACGGATGCTTGCCGACCGGCAGCTCCTGGTCGTGGGTCGCGCCCGCAATCGGCCGGTTGATGCTTGCAAACTGGCCGCCGTTTTCCTTGTTCCAGCTCCACACCGCAGGCGGGACATATTCGGCATCGGACATCAGGCGGCTCCGGATTTGGTTTCAGTTGCAGACTGAATGGGGCCGTAGAGCCACTTGCGCAAGAGGGCGCCCTAATCCAACTGCATCATCCAGCCGTGCGGATCAGGCGCTTCGCCGCGCTGGATTGCGACCAATCGCGCCCGCAATCTCTGGGTTATCTGACCGAGCCCGCCCGAGCCGATAGTAAACTCGCCCTCGCGTCCGGCAACCTTGCCAACCGAGGTTACGACCGCAGCGGTGCCGCAGGCAAACGTCTCAGTCAGCCGGCCCGAAGCGGCATCGGTGCGCCACTGATCGATGCTGTAGGGTTCTTCGCGCACGGTCAGCCCGTCTTCGGCGGCCAGAATGAGCAAGCTGTCACGGGTGATCCCCGGCAGGATCGTACCGCCCAGCGGCGGCGTGATCATCGTGCCATCATCGAACACGAAGAACAGGTTCATGCCGCCCAGCTCTTCGACCCATTTGTGCATCGCAGCATCGAGGAACAGCACCTGATCGTGGCCCCGGGCAAAAGCCTCGGCCGTAGGTACTAGGCTAGCGGCATAATTGCCGCCGCATTTTGCCGCTCCGGTGCCGCCCGGCGCAGCGCGAGTATAGTCGCTGACCCAGATCGACACAGCTGGCGAGCCTGACTTGAAATAGTTTCCAGCCGGGCTGGCGATGATCACGAACTTGTATTCCTTGGCCGGACGCACGCCCAGGAACGCCTCGGTCGCGATCATGAACGGCCGCAGGTACAGCGAGCCGCCCTCGACACTGGGAAACCAGTCATGATCGGCGGCGACAATTTCGCGGATCGCGCGGACGAACAGCTCAACTGGCAGTTCGGGCATGGCGAGGCGCCGGGCCGAGGCATTGAAGCGCCGGGCATTGGCTTCGGGCCGGAACAGCATGGTCGTGCCATCGGCCTGGCGATAGGCCTTGAGCCCTTCGAAGATTTCCTGGGCATAATGCAAAACTGCGGCGGCGGGATCGAGCGCGATGGCTCTGCGCGGGCCGATCGTGGCATTGTGCCAGCCTTCCGCCTCGTTCCAGTCGATCAAGACCATGTGATCGGAAAACAGCTTGCCGAAACCCGGATCGGCCAGCGCCGCATCACGGACCGCTGCCGGAACCAGGGCAGGGTGGGCAATGTGGCTAAAGGCGGTTCTGGGGTCGGCGCCATTTTGGCTTGGGGCGCCATTCTGGCGAGTGGCGAGTGGCGCCATGGTCTGCGAATCCTCTAGACTGTGTCAGCGGAGGCCGTTGAACGAAAATTACGCCTTAGGCAAGAATAATGAAACAAATGAGAAGGGCCGCCCCGGCTATGCCGGAAGCGGCCCTTCACATGGTCAGCGGCAGGAAGTGCCGCCCACGAAGCCTTTATTGCTGATTTTCCATTCAGCGATAATGCCTCGCGCGGGACTGTACCGACCTCTGTGCTTGACCATGAGACATCGGATCACCTCCTTTCGCGCTGTTGAAGCCAAAGCCACCCTGCGGTGGCTGAACCGGGTGGCGCTAGCGCCGCGGCCCAAAACGATATGTGAATCAAATCGGCCGCAACAACAAGACTTGCATTGAATTATTTTGGCGTCAGTATCCATTCTTTCGCGGTAAGGGCACAGGCGCGATAATTTCCCCTAGCGGCAATCCTCGATCACTCGGCTGACCTCCGGCCAGCTGGGCAGCGCAAGCAGCGGTAGCCCGGCAGTATCCAGCGCAAACCGGCCCCGGCTGAAGGCCATCGCATCAAGGATCGGATCAGCGGCGCGGAGCGCGGTCGTTACCACCCCCGGCTGGCTCACCGCAGGCTCGCTGGTCAGCGGGCGGGTGCCAGTGGTGGTGGTGATCGCCATCGGGATATGTTCGCCGGGGATTTCCGCCCCAGTTCCGGTCCGCGCCAGCAGCACTTGCCCGGCGGCGCGATCGCAGCTCAGCGTGACCAGCGATGCTACACCCGGCAGGCCGAACCGTGCGACCGAGCGGGTGCCCTCCAGCTGCCAGCTCCACACCCCGGGCGTTATCGGCATATCGCGCCAGCTGACTGGCGGGGGTGCCGGAGCTGGCGGCGGCGGCCGAACGACCACCGGCGGCGCGGGGGCAGACGGAATGACCCGTGGCACCGCGCAAGAGCTGAGCAGCCCGGCCGCAGTCACAAACAGACCCAGCAGCCGGGGAGAGCGGTGAGTTGCCTTCATCCTCTCCCTATGGAATGAGGCGCATCCCTTCACAAGTGCGCTAACCCCATGACCAACGCTGAAAAACCCCGTCCTGCCGCCAAGACGCGCGTCGACCAGTTGCTGGTCGCGCGCGGACTGGTTGAAAGCCGGGCGCGAGGCCAGGCTTTGGTACTGGCTGGGCTAGTTTTTTCTGGCGAGACCAAAATCGCCAAAAGCGGCCAGCCGATTGCCGAAGATGCTCCGCTGGAAGTGCGCGGGCGCGATCACCCCTGGGTTTCGCGCGGCGGAATCAAGCTGGCCCACGCCATCGCCCATTTCGGGCTCGATCCGGCGGGCGCAACCGCGATGGATATTGGCAGTTCGACCGGCGGGTTTACTGATGTGCTGCTAAGCAACGGCGCAACTCGGGTGTTCGCAGTCGATTCGGGGACCAACCAGCTCGCCTGGAAACTGCGCCAGGATCCCCGGGTCACCGTGCTCGAGCAGACCAGCGCGCGGATCCTCACGCCCTTGCAAATCGACGCGCCGTGCGATTGGGTGGTCTGCGATGCCAGCTTTATCGGGCTCGCCAAGGTGCTGGAAGTGCCGCTTGGGCTCGCCGCGCCGCAGTGCCAGCTGGTTGCGCTGATCAAGCCGCAGTTTGAGGTCGGCCGGGGAGAAGTGGGCAAGGGCGGAGTGGTGCGCGACGCTGCGCTGCACGCCCGCGTTTGCGCTGAGGTGCAGGGCTGGCTTGAGAGTGCGGGTTGGGAAGTTCGGGGGATAGTGGAAAGCCCGATCACCGGTCCCGAAGGCAATGTGGAATTTTTGATCGCGGCCAAGCGGGGCCGAAACTGTCCCGAGCGGGGATAGGCGCGTAACACGCCATTGCCACCCGCGCGTGGCCTCGCCAATATCGGCCCGGTAAACATCCGAATCGAGGATCTTCCCTGCATGACAGAGCTTGCCCTACCTGGTCAGTTGCGCGCCGCCTTCCTGCGCTGGGCGCTGGTGCTGGTGCCGGGCCTGCTGATGCTGGGCTTCTTTTCGGGAATGGTTGCGGGCTCCGGGCCAGGCAATCCGTGGTTCGATGATCTGGTCAAGCCGGACATCTATCCGCCGCCGGCCGCCTTCGGGATCGTCTGGTCAATTCTTTATGTGGTCATGGGGCTGGCATTGGCGATGATCACTGCGGCCCGGCGCGCACCGGGCCGGGGCATAGCCATTGCGGTGTTTGCGGTCCAGTTCGTGGTCAATCTGGCTTGGACCCCGCTGTTCTTCGGCGCGCATCAGATCACCGGGGCGCTGTTGCTGATTGCAGTGCTGGATATGCTGGTCATCATCACCATCTTGCTGTTCCGCAAGATCCGGCCATTGGCGGCGGGGTTGCTGCTACCCTATCTGGCGTGGATCCTGTTCGCGACGCTGCTCAATTACGAATTCCTTCGCGCCAATCCCGATGCTGATGGACAGACCTATTCAGGTGCAGCAACCCGCGTTGTAATTTGACCCGCGAAAGGCGATATAGCTCTTATGCAAAGTGAAAACCCCCGGATCGCCGACTTCGTCAAACTGCTCAACAGCGCTGCTGGCACTTTCGCCGGGATGGGCCGCGAAGCGCGTGAAGGCGCGCGCGAGCGGTTCAAGGAAGCCTTCGGGGGTATGGATTTCGTCTCCCGCGAAGAATTCGACGCGGTCAAGGACATGGCGGCCAAGGCCCGCGATGAAAACGCGGCGTTGAGCGCGCGGATCGAGGCGCTTGAGAGCAAGGCTAGCAAGCCCAAGAAGTAAGTCGATCCTCCCCCTCCCCGTTTCGGGGAGGATTGCCATTTCAGTGCGCTCCCTCCACATCTCCGCCATGAACATCCGCGCCCCTGCCATCGTTTGCGCCGCGCGCCCGCACGGCGAGACGGCGGTTATTGCGCGGCTGCTGACCGAGCATCACGGGCTGGTTGCTGGCTATGTCGCGGGCGGGCGCGGGCGGAACCTGCGCCCGGTGCTGATACCCGGCAATCTGGTCGAGGCGGATTTGCGGGTCCGTTCGGAAACCCAGCTGCCGTTTGCGAAGCTGGAGCTGATCGATAGCCGCGGGCCGTGGCTGGGCGAGCCGCTGGCGGCCAGCGCGATCGGCTGGGCCACCTCGCTGACCGCCGCCGCCTTGCCCGAGCGGCAGGCCTATCCTTCGCTATATCAGGCGCTCGCTGCGCTGCTCACCGCAATCTGCCTTGCGCCCTCGGCGCGCGGCTGGGTGCCGGGAATGGCGGCCTATGAAACACTGTTGCTGCGTGAGATGGGTTATGGCGGCGCGCCGCCTCCGCTGGCCGATGATTGGGCTGCTTCGCTGAGCGCGTTCGATGTGATCGGGCCCTTGCTGAAGCGCTATTGCCTTGCCGATCGGCGCGGCGATGTTATGGGAGCGCGCGTTATGCTGCGCGACCGGCTGGCCCGGATTGGTTAGGCGAGTTTCCATGAAGATTGCAGTTTTCCCCGGCGACGGGATCGGCCCCGAAGTTACCCGCGAGGCGGTCCGCGTGCTTGAAGCAGTGGACTTGCCGGGCCTGACCCTGTTCGAAGGCGATGTTGGCGGGATTGCTTACCAGCGTCACGGCCATCCGCTGCCGACTGAAACGCTGGAACTGGCCCGCAGCTGCGATGCGATCCTGTTTGGCGCGGTCGGCGATCCGGCGTGCGATGGGCTTGAACGCGCGCTGCGTCCCGAACAGGCGATCCTGGGTTTGCGCATGGCGTTGGGGTTGTTTGCCAATCTTCGTCCAGCAAAACTTTTCAAAGGCTTGGAAGACGCATCTGCGCTTCGTCCTGAAATATCCAGCGCGATTGACCTGCTAATCGTGCGCGAGCTTAATGGCGATGTCTATTTCGGTGAAAAGGGCATTCGCACGCTCGACGACGGCCGCCGCCAGGGCTGGGACATGATGTCCTATGCTGAAGACGAGGTGCGCCGGATCGCCCATATCGGCTTCAAGGCCGCGCAGGGCCGCCGCGGCAAGCTGTGCTCGGTCGATAAGGCCAATGTCCTCGAAACCTCGCAGCTGTGGCGTGATGTGGTGTGCGAAGTTGCAGCCGAATACCCCGAAGTCGAACTGAGCCATATGTATGTCGATAATGCGGCAATGCAGCTGGTCCGCAATCCCGGTCAGTTCGATGTGGTGGTGACTGGCAATCTGTTTGGTGATATTCTTTCTGATCAAGCGAGTATGTGCGTTGGTTCAATTGGATTGTTAGCTTCAGCTAGCCTTGGCGCTGACCAAACCGTTGGCGGCACCAAGGGCATGTACGAGCCGATCCACGGCAGCGCGCCAGATATTGCCGGGCAGGGGATTGCCAATCCGCTGGCGACGATCCTCTCCGCCGCGATGCTGTTGCGGCACAGTTTCGGGCTTGAAGCGCAGGCCGCGCAGATCGAAGCTGCGGTGGCCAAGGCGCTGGGTGACGGTATTCGCGGTGCCGATCTGGGCGGTAGCCTGGGCACTGCGGCAATCGGCGATGCAGTGCTCGAACGGATTTCCCGCGCATGATCACTCCGCTCCAGCTGGCCGTGGTGCTTCCCACCTATAATGAGCGCGGCAATCTGCGCGGCCTGGTCGAGCGGCTGGGCACCGCGCTGGCCGGGCTCAACTGGGAAGCGATCTTCGTCGATGACCACAGCCCCGATGGCACCGCTGACGAGGCCCGGGCGATCAATCTTGAGAACCCGCGCGTGCGCGTGATCGAGCGGATCGGGCGGCGCGGGCTGGCCTCGGCCGCGATCGAGGGGATGTGCTCAACCGCAGCGCCGTTCGTGGCGGTGATGGATGCCGATCACCAGCATGATCCGGTGCTGCTGCCGGGGATGGTCGCGGCGCTGGAGAGCGGTGAATACGATGTCGCTTATGCCTCGCGCTTTTGCGAAGGCGCCAGCACCGAGGCATGGAACCGCCCGGACCGGGTCAAAGCCTCGGGGATTGCCAATGCAGTCGCCCGCAGGGTCACTGGCGTGGAACTGAGCGATCCGATGAGCGGTTATTTCATGCTCCGCACCGATCTGCTGCGCAAGACTGCGCCCAAACTTTCGGGCGTGGGGTTCAAGATCCTGCTCGATATCCTCGCCACGGTGGACGCCCCGATGCGGGTCAAGGAATTTCCGCTGGCCTTTGCGGCCCGGGCGGAAGGCGAAAGCAAGCTTGACCGGACGGTGGTGTTCGAATTCCTGGTCGGGCTGTATGACAAATGGCTGGGCCACTACATCCCGACCCGGTTTGCGCTGTTCGGGACGATCGGCGCGGCCGGCGTGGTGGTGCATATGGCCGTGCTCGCCACATTTCTGGGCATTTTCGGCGGCACGCTGAAAGGCCAGCTGGTGTCCGATTTCGAAGTCGGACAGACCGTGGCCGCGCTGGTGGCGATGAGTTTCAACTTCGTGCTGAACAATTCGCTGACCTATGCCGATCAGCGGCTGACCGGCTTTTCGGCGCTGGCCCGCGGCTGGGCGCGGTTTGCGTTAACCTGCTCGGTCGGCCTGCTCGCCAATGTCGGCGCCGCCTCGGTGCTGGTGCGGTTCGGCTTCCACGAATACCCCGCAGCGATCGCCGGGATTATCGTGGGTTCGGTCTGGAATTACGCGCTCAGCTCGCGGTTTGTGTGGGGCAAGTATTGAGCTTCGCATCGTCCTGGATCGAGCCCGGGACGACGATTCACCGCCAGCTAGCCAGCCACATCCACTGTACATAACTCTGCTTGCCATGGTGAAGTTTCGCTGCCGAGATGATCGGGTAAAAATAGACAAACATCCCCGCAGCGATGGTCAACGCGCCCAGCGGTAGCCAGCGGACACCCCGTGCCCACATGCTGTCGAGCGCCAGCGTCAGGCAGGCCATCAGGAACGTGCCGGGCAACAGGTAATGGTAATAGAACTGGATCGGTTTGCCCGAGACGGCCCACATCCCTAGGCTCACCAGATAGAGCACCACGCAGGCCAGCGCGTCATAGCGCCGCCGCCATAGTCCGGCCCACAGGCACCACAATACCGCAGGAAGTCCGGCCAGCATGGTGAAGGGATTGCCGATCAGCACGATCCCGCGCCAGGCACCGTCCACCGCCTCATAAAGATACCAGATCGCGCGCCAATCGCCGACCCATTGATACCAGACGCTGCGATAGGGGTGGAGCCGCTTCACGCTGTCCTGCAATTGCAGCATGTAATGGTGGTGGCCAATCGGATCGAACGGATCGATCGCGGCCTTGGCATAGAAAAACGCCGGCCAGAAAGTCAGCCAATAAACGACCAGCGGCAGCAGTCCGAGCCAAATTCCGGCCTCGATCAATGACACCCCCGGCACCGGGCCGCCGTTGCGGGCGGTAAGGAAGTGGCGGCCGTTGTGTTTGAGTTTCAGCCACGCGAAGGTCAGGCCGGGCAGGATCATCACCGGAGCGATGCTCCATTTCGCGCCGAGGGACAGACCCAGGCAGATCCCCGCCAGCGCCAGCCGCCAGCGTCCTTGCTCGGGCCGGCGCAGCGCCGCCGCCAGCATCCACAGCGCGGCCATCGCCAACCCCGCCATCACCATATCGAGCATTGCGATCCGGCTCTGGATGAACCAGGCAAAATCGGTGGCGAGCAGCAGGGTTCCCGAAATTGTCGCAAATTGCCGCCCACTGGCGAACCACAGCGCGCGGGAAAAGGCGAATAAGCCGAAGGCGCCGAACAAGGCCGATGGAACCCGCCAATAGAGCGGCTTGTCGCCCAGCAGCGCAATTGCAGCGGCGATCATTTGCTTGCCCAGCAGCGGATGTTCCGGATTGGCCGAAATCCCGGCCAGCATGGCCCGCGCCGCAGGCACGTAGTGAAGCTCGTCGAAATAGATTCTGGTCGGGATCCCCAGCCGGTGCCAGACCAGTGCAAGGAACATCACCGCGATCACCGCGCACCAATCGGCCGGATCTTTATCCTGGGTAAACGGTGCGCGCATTGGTGCATCGGATAGTGGCGGGGCAAGGTTAGCGCAATGCACTTGCACCCCGGTTGCACCGCACTTAAAGCCCGCGCTTATGAAACGCACCACCGGACAGGACCGCTCGATCACCCGCAACTGGCGCACCGCCACGCAGGCCGTGCGCGGGGGCACGTGGCGCAGCGAGCAAGGTGAGACCAGCGAGGCGCTGTTCCTGACCTCGGGCTTCAGCTACGATGATGCTGCCACCGTCGCTGCGCGGTTTGCCGGCGAGGCCGACGGGATGACCTATTCCCGGCTCCAGAACCCGACTGTGGCGATGCTGGAAGAACGCATCGCGCTGATGGAAGGGGCCGAGGCCTGCCGCGCCCAGGCGACCGGCATGGCGGCGATGACCACCGCGCTGCTCTGCCAGCTCAGCCAAGGCGACCATGTGGTGGCCGCGCGCGCCGCGTTCGGCTCGTGCCGCTGGCTGACCGACAGTCTGTTCCCGCGCTTCGGGATCGAGACAACGATAATCGATTCGCGTGACAATGCGGCGTGGGAAGCGGCGATCCGCCACAATACCAAGGTGTTCTTCTTCGAGACCCCGGCCAATCCGACGATGGATATTGTCGATCTGGCCTTTGTCTGCGGGCTCGCCCGGTCACGCGGGATCACCAGCGTGGTCGATAACGCGTTCTGCACGGCAGCTTTGCAACGCCCGCTGGAGTTTGGCGCCGATGTGGTGGCCTATTCGGCGACCAAGCTGATGGACGGGCAGGGCCGGGTGCTGGCCGGCGCGGTCTGCGGCAGCGCGGAGTTTATCAATGACAAGCTGCTGCCGTTCCAGCGCAACACCGGGCCAAACAGTTCGCCGTTCAATGCCTGGGTGGTGCTTAAGGGGCTTGAAACGCTCGACCTGCGGGTGAAGCGGCAGAGCGAAAATGCCCTGAAGGTTGGGGAATTTCTCGAAGGCCGGGTGCCGCGGATGCTCCATCCTGGACTTGCCAGCCACCCGCAGCATAACCTTGCTGCCAGGCAGATGGACGCGTGCGGTTCGATCTTTGCCTTCGAACTGGCGGACCGGGCGCAGGCCCATGGGCTGCTCGACGGGCTCGAGCTGATCGATATCTCGAACAACATCGGCGATTCCCGCTCGCTGATGTGCCACCCGGCTTCGACCACGCATTATTCGGTCAGCGCCGAAACCCGCGCCGAAATGGGCGTGAGCGAAGGGCTGCTGCGGCTGAACGTGGGCCTAGAGGATCCCGATGATCTGATCGAAGATCTCGATCGGGCGCTGGCGCGAATGGGCTTGTAAGCCGCGCTGGTTTGGCAGAAGGTTTCACCGGGTCGCTCTGAAGTACCGCCATCGGCGGTGGATCAAGGAGTGTAAGTGATGGCAGATGATTCTACTGAGCGGCGTGAAGGCGAGCGGCGCGAAAAGGAACGGCGTCAAAAAGACCGGCACGAGGAAGACAAGCGCAAGGAAGAGCGCCGCAAGAACGACAAGAGTTAGCGCAGCGCGCCGATAGGACCTAACCCGCCTTGCGGGTCAGCTCTCCCAGCCGTCGCAGCGCGGGCGTTACCACCGGGATGGTCAGCATGGTGCTGCCCACCGCGGCCAGCAGCAGCGCGGTGAAACTGGCGGCAGTGATCACGCCCTTGTCGAACAAGATGTTGACGAAAATGATCATGATCAGCGCCTTGGTTTGCAGCAGCCAGCCGATCACCCAGGCCTCGCCCTTGCCCCAGCCGAGCATTTTGCCGGCCAGGCCAACGCCCGCCAGCTTGCCGATGATCGAGGCCACCAGCAGCAGTGCGGCGGCGCCAAACACCGCATAGCCGCCCACTTCCCAGCTGGTGCGAAGGCCGGTCGAGAGGAAGAACACCGGCATGAAGGCCAGCAGCACGATTGCGCGAAAGCGGTCCATTCGCTCGATCTCAAACCAATCGGCATCGAGGACCGCTCCGGCCAGAAACGCGCCGACCATATAATGCAGGCCCGCCCAGTCAGCCGCAAACCCTGCGACGGCCAGCCAGACCAGCCCGACATACCAGCGGTCCATGACCGAAATCCGCTGAATCAGCGCGCGGATCGCAAATGCGGCGGGGACGAACAGCACGATGAAACCGGCCTGACGGCCAACCCGTTCCCAATCGAGCAGGATCAGCGCCAGCACCGCCCAGATCGCCAGATCATCAAGGCTGGCATAGCGCAGGATGCGCTGGCCCATCGGTTGCCGCAGCAGTTCGAGCTTTTCGAGGAACAGAACCAGGATCGGCAGGGCGGTAACGGCGCAGGCCATCCCGACCCCCAGCACGAACTGCCATTCGGTTCCTGCCGTTCCGATCCAGCCGGTTCCGCCATAGGCGAGCAGCAACACCGCCGCGCCGCTGCCCAGCAGCAGCGGGGCGCCAAGGGCGAGGCCCGCAGTAATCCCGGTTTCGCCCTTCCAGCGCCAGGCTTCCTTGATATCCAGTTCCATACCCGCGACGAACACGAACAGCATCACTGCCCACCAGGCGATCCCGTTCAGCGCAGCAATCACAGGCGGGGTGAAGATCGTCTGGTAATAGGCTGGAAACATTGCTCCAAGCACGCCAGGGCCGAGCAGGATCCCGGCCACGATCTGCACCACCACCAGCGGCGCAACATAGTCGGTCCGGCCCAACCGCCACAGCAGATAGGGGAAGGCGAAGATGATGATCAGCGCCAGCAGGAACAGTTCGGTGGTGGTTGTTGATGCGGGCATTTCGTAATTTCCCCCCCGGCGTCAGAATTGCAGGGCAACTAGCAGGGCCGTGCAGGTCTACCAAGGGGTGCATTACTGAATATTTTTGAGCCGCACCAAAGCCTCGTCGAGCGCGGAGAGGAAGCGTGAGCGATCGGCTTTGCTGAACGCCGTCGGCCCGCCGATCACATCGCCGCCCGCACGCAGATCGGCCATGATTGCCCGGGTGGCGATGGCGCTGCCAATCGAGGCAAGGGTGAACGGCTTGCCATTGTGGCCCAGCACTTGCGCACCAGCCTTCAGGCAGCGATCGGCCAGCAAAATATCGCCGGTGATGACGATCGAGGATGCGTCGCAGCTTTGCGCGATCCAGTCATCGGCGGCGTCGAAGCTGTCGCTCACCACCACCCGGTTCACGAGCGCATGCAGCGGGACCCGGAACGGGCTGTTGCTGACGATAGTAACGGCAATCGCGTGACGGAAGGCGACCTTGTAGATCTCGTCCTTGACCGGACAGGCATCGGCATCGACCAGGATGCGGATTGTGCCGTTCACCTAGGCTTGGGGCCCTTGGGGAACGGCTTGGCCCGATAGGGCGCGCCACCGGGCTGGCCGGGGCCGCCGTCATTGCCGCGCGGGCGGTAGGGCGGCTTCTTGCCGCCGGGGCCGCCAGCGCTGGGACGCTTGCTCCGGTCATATTCGCGCGGCTTTTCGCTGGGGGTGAGCTGGGCGCGGCGCGGGGCGTCGCGCGGGCCATCGCTGCGTGGGCCGGCATTACGCGGTCCATCATGGCGCGGTCCGTCATGCCGGGCCTGACGCGGGGCGTCACGGCGCGGCTCACGCGGGCCATCGCGTCCACCGCCGCTGGGAGCGCCACCGGATTCGGGCGAAAGCTCGATCGTGATCCCGCTCTCGTCCTCGCCGCCGGGTACCGCTGTACGGGCCAGAGCCGCCTGGAACTTGCCGACCACGGTACGGGGAACCTGGAAGAAGGTCTCGGTCGCGGCAATGCGGATCGCGCCAATCTCGTTCTTGGTAATATGGCCGCGGCGGCACAGCAGCGGCAGGATCCAGCGCGGATCGGCATTCTGGCGTCGGCCGATATCCATGCGGAACCACACGACATCTTCAAATCCGGCACGGTGATGCGGCTCTGACTGCCCCCCGTCACGGCCGCCATCACGGCCACCCTGGCCAAGCTGGAGCAGCTCTTCTGGATCGGGCAAGCGGGCGCTATGGGCGCGCACCAAGGCAAGGGCGATTTCGTCGCTGGTCATCCGGCCCATGATCTGGGTGGCGATCTCCCGTTCGATATCGCTTGCTTCAACCGGGGCCACCAGTGCCTCGAGCATCCGTTCCGCATCGCGGGCCCGGATTGCCTCGGGGGTTGGCACGGCGATCCATTCGGCGGCAATCCGCGCGGTCTTGAGCATCCCTTCAACCCGGCGGCGGCGCGGGTAGGGGACGATCAACACGGCAGTGCCTTTTTTGCCGGCACGCCCCGTGCGCCCCGAACGGTGCTGGAGGATTTCGGCATCGCGCGGGGTTTCAACGTGGATCACCAGGCTCAGGCTGGGCAGATCGATCCCGCGCGCGGCAACGTCAGTGGCAACGCACACCCGGGCGCGCTGATCGCGCAGGGCCTGCAGCGCGTGGTTGCGCTCGTTCTGGCTGTGCTCACCCGACAGGGCGACGGCGGCAAAGCCGCGTTCGACCAGCCCGGCATGAAGGTGGCGGACATTGTCGCGTGTGGCGCAGAACAGCATCGCCGTTTCCGCCTCGTGGAAGCGCAGCAGATTGATAACCGAGTTTTCGATATCGGACGGCGCAACCGCCAACGCCTGATAGATGATGTCCCCGTGGCCGCGATCATCACCGACGGTCGAAATGCGCAAGGCATCGCGCTGGTAGCGCTTGGCCAGCGCGACGATCGGCTTGGGCATTGTCGCTGAAAACAGCAGCGTGCGCCGCGTATCGGGAGTGGAGTCGAGGATTTGTTCCAGGTCTTCGCGAAAGCCCATGTCGAGCATTTCGTCCGCCTCATCCAGCACCGCACAGCGCAGCGCCGTCAGGTCGAGCGCGCCGCGCTCCAGATGATCGCGCAGGCGGCCCGGGGTGCCGACCACGATGGCCGCGCCCCAGCTTAGGTTGCGGCGCTCCTACGAGGCTTCCATCCCGCCGACGCAAGTCGCAATACGTGCTCCGGTTTTGGCATAGAGCCAGGCAAGTTCGCGGCTGACCTGCAGGGCAAGTTCCCGGGTTGGCGCAATCACCAGCGCCAGCGGGCTTTTTGTCATCGACAAATTTTCATCGGTGATCAGCTCACCAGCCATCGCCAGGCCGAAGGCGACGGTCTTGCCCGAGCCGGTCTGGGCCGAAACAACCAGATCGCGGCCCAGTGCGCCGGGCTCGATAACTGCGGCCTGGACCGGGGTTGGGGCTTCATAGCCCTGTTGGACCAACGCGTCGCGCAGTGGGGTGGGAAGATGAGAAAAAGGCATGAGTGCTCGATTGTTTGGGCCAGCGAATATACCGGCGCGCAGCGACAGGCGCCGCTTCGGATGCGCGCCCTTACGAGCATAATGCCAAAAGGGAAAGCGGATTGCGGCAATTCATCGCAAGCGGGCCTCTCTCCGATTGTCGCAGAGGCAAACAGTCGCTACCTTGTTCGCATTATGAAAGAGCTTTTCCAGCATGCCGCCATCACCGAAGGCGTCACCGTGCGCGTCGCGGTGAGCTTCCTGCCCGAGCAGTCACGGATCGAGGCGGCAAAATGGTTCTGGGTCTATCACATCCGGATCGAGAATGACGGGCCGGGCCCGGTCCAGCTGCTCACCCGGCATTGGCAGATCACCGATGGGCGCGGGATCATCTCGGTGGTCGAAGGCGACGGGGTGGTGGGCGAGCAGCCGCTGCTGGAGCCAGGGCAAAGCCATGATTATGTCTCGGGCTGCCCGCTGACCACGCCGCACGGCACGATGGAGGGCTTTTATACCTTCCGGCGGGCGGACGGTTCGTTGTTTGAAGCGACCATCCCATTTTTCCCGCTCGCTGCGCCGGCCACGGCGGGCTAACCCCGTCGCATGAAGCGCACGCATCTGCCCTTGAACGCCTTGCGCGTGTTTGACGCGGCGGCGCGGCATCTCTCGTTCACCCGCGCGGCGGATGAGCTGGCGGTGACCCCGGCGGCGGTCGGCCAGCAGATCCGTGCGCTGGAGGATCTGCTCGGCGTGGTGTTGTTCCGCCGCACTCCCAAAGGCTTGGAGCTGACCGACGAAGCGGGCGCCGGGCTTGAGGCGCTGCGCAGCGGGTTCCTCCATTTCGAAGATGCGGTGCAGGCGATGCAGGCCGGGCAATCGAGCCATGTCTATACCATCGCTGCCCCGCGTGATTTCTTTGCCGCTTGGCTCGCCCCCCGGCTGGCTGCGTTTCGCGCAGCCCATCCCGAAGTACGGTTTTCGCTGGTCGATGGCAGCGGCGGCGGGAATGAACACACAGACTTTACCGAAGCCAACCTCGATCTGGCGGTACGCTGGGCCGAAGGGACGGGCGATCTGGAAGGGATCAGGCTGGGCGAAGCCGCCCGGGTTTGCGTGGGGACAGGCGGCTGGATCGCTTGGCCGGGCGATCCCTCACCCGCCGGTGAGGGCGAAGACAGCGCAGCACTGACGGTGAGCGATGCGGGGCAGGCTTATGCCGCCGCAGCCGCCGGATTGGGCCGCGCCCGGGTGCCGGCGCTGTTGGCGCAAAGCTGGCTTGCGGCCGACTGGCTTCAAGGAGGGCAGCAAGCGCCAGGCCGGATCGCTGCGCTGAGCGAGGCCGAGCCGTGCCGCCGGGCCTATTGGCTGGTCGCGCCGCTGCCGCAATGGCGCCAGAAGAAGGTCAAGACGCTGGTCGCCTTCCTGACCGGCGACCAGTAAACCTTTGCATTTTTAGCCCGAAGGGCCTATCTGAGATGGGCTATTGGTGCCTCTGTCGGTCTCAGGCGCCTAAACGCTCCTCTTTCCCTCTCTTGCAACCCGTGGCTTAGATGCCCGGCGTTCGGGCGTCGCTTCGCAAGGAATACATCATGTCTGACAACCCCGCCGCCATCGTTGGTACCGTTAAGTTCTTCAATGAAGACAAGGGCTTCGGCTTCATCCAGCCAGAAAATGGCGGCAATGACGCATTCGTTCACATCAGCGCCGTCCAGGCTGCCGGCATGCAGACGCTCGAGAAAGATCAGCGCGTTAGCTATGAGCTGGCCGAAGATCGCCGCGGCAAGATGAGCGCAACGAATCTGCGCCAGGCTTGATCGCCTAACTACGCACCCACCCCTCGGCCGGGCCAATCAATTGGCCGGACCATTCGTTTGGTCCGAAAGGAGCCTCGATTATGGCGCAAGAAGATTTCTACCTCGCTCGCGCTGTCGAGGCTCGGGCCGAGGCGGCGGGCAGTAAACTTGATAACGTCCGCGAGCGCGCTTTGCGCTCGGCAGCAGCATGGGATGCGATGGCCGAACGCGCTGCCGAAATCGCCCAGGCCCGCGAAACCCGTGAGGCCGAGAAGGCTGGAGCGGATACGGCTGTTTCCTGAACTTTCACGAACTTCTCCCGATCCTGTCCAACCCGCGATAGGCTGACTACTTGCTAGCCAGGCTGGTGAGGCGTTACAGGCTTCCCAACGGGCCTGCGATTGCGCGGCAAGGCAGCGGAGTGGGGCTGGAATGGAAACCGACGAGGCACAACCGGCACCACCACAGCTAAGCATTTTTGTCAGCTATTCGCGCGGCGATCAGAAGCGCGCACTGCCGGTCATCAAGGCGCTGGAACGAGCCGGTTTTCAGGTCTGGTGGGATGGGCTGCTGGAAGGTGGCGATACTTTCTTGCCGACGACCGAAGCCGCTCTGGAAGGCGCCGATGCAGTGGTTGTGCTGTGGTCGAAAACCTCGATCGCCTCGCACTGGGTCCGCGACGAGGCTACTGTTGGACGCGATCGGCGGCGGCTGGTTCCGCTGAGCCTCGATGGCAGCGAGGCCCCGCTTGGCTTTCGCCAGATCCAGCTGATCGATATCACCAAATGGCGCGGCAATGCTGCTGCGCCCGAATTCCAGCGGGTGATCCGCGCGGTATCAATGCTGGCGGGCCTGCCAGGGGCTGCGCAATTGCCCCGTGCTGCGATGCATTCCGGGGTGAGCCGCCGGGTGATGATCGGTGGCGGCGCGGCGCTGGTGGCAGGCGGCGCGGCGCTGGCGGCGTGGCAGTTTGGCACGCTGGGCGGTCCGGGCGCACCCGGCAACAGCGTGGCAGTGCTGCCATTCCGCAATCTCAGCGCCAATCCGGACGAGGCCTATTTTGCCGAAGGCCTGGGCGAGGAAATCCGCACCGCGCTATCGCGCAATGCCGCGCTCCGGGTGCTGGCTCCCACCTCGGCCGCGTCGATCGATCCGACCGGGGATGAGCCGCAAAAGCTGGCGGGCAAGCTGGGTGTCGCCTTCCTGCTCAGCGGCAGCGTGCGGCGTTCGGGCGACCGGCTGCGGATCGCCGCGCGGCTGACCGATGGCAGCAGCGGGTTCATCCCGTGGAGCGATCAGTTTGAGCGGAAAATGACCGATATTTTCGCGATTCAGGGCGATATTGCCGATAATGTTGCGGCTGCACTGGCGGCTCAAACTGCCACAAGCGGCAGCGCGGCCGCCACCGGCATTGGCGGCACCCGCAATGTCACTGCTTATGACGCCTATCTGCGCGGCAATGCCTATTACAACCTGCGTTCAGGCGAAGCTTCGATGCGGGCTGCGTTGGCGCAATATGACGCGGCGATCGCGGCGGACCAGAACTTCGCCGAGGCCCATGCGCAGCGTGCACGGGTGCGAGTGTTGATGGCCGGCGATTATGCCCGGGGGCGTGAATATCGCGCTGCGGCAGAAGATGCGATTACTTCGGCCCGCGAGGCAGTGCGCTTGGCTCCGCGGCTGGCGCTGGCGCAATCGACCCTGGGCTATGTGCTGGTGCAGGGGCTGCTCGATTTCAAAGCTGCCCGCCAGCCCAATGAGCGCGCCCGGACGCTGGGCTGGGGCGATGCCTCGGTCATGCTGCTTTACGCCGCCTATTGCGCTGAGCTGGGCCGCGCCCCGCTAGCCCGCGAGGCGATCGTCCGCGCGGTTGAGCTTGATCCGCTCAATCCCGGGGTATTCCGCGCCGAAGCTTTCGTGCGCTATTTTTCGCGGGATTTTGCTGGAGCGATTGAATCCTGTCGCCGGGCACTGTCGCTCAATCCGAAAATGGGGACGGTCCGCAGCTACCTTGGGCAAAGCCAGCTTCAGCTTGGCCGCCTCGGGGATGCCAAGCGCGAATTCCTGGCCGAACCGGTCGAGATCATCAGCTGGACGGGGCTGGCGATCGCTGAGTACCGGCTGGGAAATCGCCCGGCTGCGCAAGCGGCGGCCGATCGTCTGATTGCCAAATTTACCGATGCGGCCAGCTATCAACTGGCCCAGATTTACGCACAATGGGGCCAGACTGGTGATGCACTGGCCAAGTTGCAGGCGGCGTTGGTGCTGGGGGATGGTGGACTGGTTGTGGCCAAAGTTGATCCGTGGCTCGATCCGTTGCGCAGCCAACCGGAATTTTCGCAATTGCTCACCCGCATTGGCTTGGCGTAGAGTGAAGTTCTCAACAATCCTCAAGGGGGGAATGCGATGCGTAAGACAATCACCATACTGGCCATGCTGGCTGCTCCGCTGGCGCTAAATGCCTGCAAGAAGGCGCCGGAAGCGACCGAAGAAGTTGTTGCGACCGAAACCGCCGCTCCTGAAGCAGCTGCCACCGAAGCTGCCAGCGAGGCAGCAGCTGCTGCTGCTGCAGACGCCGTCGCCGATGGTCAATCGACCACAGGCGGGGTTCAGCCGATCAAGAAATAAGCCGAACTTTACGCGATCAATTTGGGGCAGGCGAAGGGACGACCTGAGCCTGCCCCGTTTGACTTAGCCCGATCATTTGCGCCAGCCAGTCGCGATAAGGCGCAAGCTGGATGATCGGGGCGGCTGAAACGGGACGGACTGCCCCAACCGGTGACTTGAAGCAGTCCGGCTGATCCCAGCTGACGATACCGATCAACCGAGCACCGCCCAGCCGATCATAATGATAGGCTGGGCCGCCACTGTCCTCGCGGCAGACTTTGAGCGCGTGGTTGGTCAGGCAAATTGCGGGCTCGGTAGCTTCGGCCAGCCCGCATTCCTGCGCTGGCAGGCTCCTGAACTCGCTGTAACGATAGAGCGCGATCGGCCGGCCTGCACTATTGGTATGGCGGCCCCACCCCAGCACGCTATAGTTGAGCGGCGGAGGATCTTCGTCCAGCCCCAGTCGGGCGGGTACGATTTCTTCCGTTTCGAGCAAAGCCGCGGCGATGCCGCGTTCGGCATATCCCTCTGCGGTGCCGCCCAGGTGCAGCAGGGCTAGGCCTGCGCCGCGGTGAACCGCAATCCGGTCAACCGGACGAGCGAGGCCGCCATCACGGGCCAGATCGCTGGCCCCCAGTGCTGCTTCGATCCCGGCGGCCAGCTTTGCCGGGGTCACGCAAGGGGCAGTGGTTAACACCCAGTCTTCCGCGATCAGCACCCCGGTGCAGAGGTGGCGGGTCTGCCAGCGGGGCCGGGCCGGGTCCTCGATCCCAGGGACGGTGCTGTTGGTCAGCCCGGCGCTCCAGCGGATTTCGGCCATGAAATTGATATTGCTGAGATGGCTCTGTGCCAGCCCGTAGCCGGTGTTAACTGAAGCTTCGCGGTCCGCCCGGGCTGCGGCATCTCTCATTTGCCGTCGTTCGGAAGCGGACAACGCATAAGCCATGGCCTGATCATAGGCCGCCGGATCGTCTGGCTGGTTCTCGGCCAGCCAGCGCTCCAGCCAGGCCAATGACCGGCTATCCTGAGGCCGGACGTCAAACGGCTCGATCCGTCCGGGTTGCAGCGGTTCAGCCCGTGCCGGTGCGGCAAGCGTTGCGGCAAGCAGCAGCCCAGCAAGGGTCAGGCGGATCATTCCACCAATCTCCGGGTTTCGCCGGGCTTCAGCTGCAGCTGCATCGCGCGCTTGATCCAAGGCAAATAGGGCTGAATCCGCGTATAGACGCCGGGACTGTCATCGCTGTTCACATGGCAGCCATGCTTGTTCCAGGAAACAATTCCAACCAACTGCGCCACATTGCGGCCACTGGCGCCAAATGGCCGGTAATAAAGCGGGCCACCGCTATCGCCGTTGCAGGTTTTCACATTGTCGCCATAGACACAAACCACCCGGGGATGGACCCTGGGCACGAGCTTTTTGGTGCCCGCGGAAATCTCCACCAGCGTTGGTCCATACCCTACCTGGCTGGCGCATTTCGGATTGGCGAGCGTGGTCATTTCGACCCGGCGGAGCAGGGCGGTGGCGTTTACCTGCGCGCGCGGATCATCATTGATCCGGCCCCAGCCAGCCGCATGGACCGTTTCACCAGACCCCAGCGGTTTGGGGTAGAGCGGGGCGATCGCCACCTTACGCGGATCGCGTGGGCGGCTGTCTGGCGCAAGATGGAGCAGCGCGACATCGTTGAAATAGATGTTCCGGTGATCGTATCCGTCATGGATCACCGCACTTTCGACATTGACCTGTAGCCCCTGCGAGGTCGAAATATCGGACACACCCAGTTGTACCGCTAGGCCAGCTTCGATCTCGGCCGGATTGACGCAGTGCGCTGCTGTCAGCACCCAGTCATGCGCGATCAGTGTGCTGCCGCAGCGGTGGCGCGCTTCCCAGCGGACGCCAAAGGTTCGGGTATTGGCCAAGCCGGGTAGCTGGCGGGTCGTCAAGCTGTCGCGATAGCGGATCTGCGCAATGAACGGTGCGCTGGCAACCAATACTGGCAATCCGCCGCCGGCGCGGTGGACAGGTTTACGCCGGATACCCAGCACATCATCAAGCAATCTGCGCTCCGTTCGGTCAAGCACATCGGTGATATAGAGGTCCTGCCGGCGGGGATCGTCAGCGAAGCGGAACCGGGCGACCTTGCTCAGCCGCTCTTGCAGCAGGGCAATATCGCCATCAATCATCAGATCCCGATCATCGCGGCGATCGCCGTTGCGCCAGTGATCGTCACGGACTTCGAGGGATTGGCGCTGATTGGATTGACAGACCATTTCGGCATTGCAGGACCATACTTCTGGTGGCGGAAGCGCAGGATCCTCGTCCTGCCCCAATGCAGGCGCGGCGATCAGCGCCGCAGCAAATATGATCCCCTTCCACCCCATGTGTCTCAATACCACGGTTGCCGAAAGTGTCACTCCTTTGGCATTAGAGAATCGCTATTAGCCGATGCGGTGCTAGGCTGGCGGCGAAGGAGCCGCCATGCCGATATTCTATGATTTTGCCCGTGCCCCCAGTCCGCGCCGGGCCCGGATCGTGCTCGCCGAAAAGGCCATCGCCCATGCGGTGAAGATCGTCGATCTGGCTGCGGGCGAGCAATTGAGTGAGGCCTATCGCGCGATCAATCCAGCTTGCACGGTTCCCGCGCTGCAATTGGACGATGGCCCAGATGGACCGGTGGTTTTGACCGACAATGCGGCGATCGCTGCCTGGGCCGAGGCTGCGCATCCCACCCCGCCGCTGTTTGGCATCGCGCCGCTCGACAAGGCCGAGATCGCCAGCTGGAACAGCAGGATTGAGCTGGAGTGCATGGGCGCCATCGCCGAGGCGATGCGCAATACTGCCCCGGCGATGAAAGATCGCGCCCTGCCAGGCCCGGTTAATTACGCCCAGATTCCGGAACTGGCTGAGCGCGGGCTAGCGCGGCTGATCGATTTTCTGGCGCGATTTGATGCTCATCTGGCCGACCGTGAGTTCGTTGCGAGGAGCGGCTTTTCGATTGCCGATATCACCGCCGGCGTCGCCACCGATTTCGCCCGGGTGCTGCGCATCGATGCGGGCGATGGGCGACCGAACGTTGCGGCCTGGCGGGCACGGTTGGCGCAGCGTCCCTCGTTCAACCGCTAGGGCCAAGCCACCTTGACCTAGCTGCACTGCGGGAGGTGTAGGTAAATTGGCGAAGTGCGACTTTGGCCTACACTTCGCCAATCCACCGACGTCCTTCATATTATTGACTAACAATCAGGGAATATCGGTTGCGACCCGAAGCTCACGCATCGGACATCGCATTCTCTAGGGAACCGGGGCACGGTACCTAATCGGATTGAATGATATGCTGCATTGGCTTATCCGATAGGCGGTGATCCAAACCAAGTGTAATAGCTACCGAGTTTGTTCGAATAGTAAGCTGTTGGAACGAGACAATGCCCGAAAAAATCGGAAGTTCATCGATTTTCGGATTGCCAGCTAAAGTTTGGCCAATCGGATCAATCTGCTAGTTTAGGGGAGTGCCGATCGATGAATCCCAAGATCAGTCTCCGCTCATTCAACCTTAACACGCTGCCCATCCTGCGCGAGATCCTGCGCCATGGCAGCGTCAGCAAAGCCGCGATCGCGCTGAACGTATCACAGCCCGCATTGAGCGGCGCCTTGAAACAGCTCCGCCATCAGTTCGGCGACGAGCTGATCGTTCGCTCCAAAGGTTCGATGAAGCTAACCCCTAAAGCCGAATCGATGCTGGCCCCGCTGGAGCAAGCGCTTGCCGCAGTGCAGCAGTTGATCACTCCTGGCGCGGAACACTCCTTGGCGTCTCCGACCGTGTTCACGATTGCAACTAACGATCATGTCATGAACATCTTGAGCGGGCCGCTCGTCCAATTGCTCCGGCGGGAGAGGATTAACATCCTACCACATTTTCTAAGTGCCGGCGGCCACACTACTGCGCAGCTGCTTAACGGAACAATTGACTGCATTATTCTGCCGCGGTTGGCATTAGTCGGCAGCCATGCCAGCGCACGCGAATTCGATACCCTCAATTCCGAGCTGCTATTTTCAGAAACTCTGGTGGGGATCGGGCGCCGCGCAGACAAGGAATTGGCCAGTGGCTTGACGCTCGAGGAATATCTTAACCGACCCCATGTCAGTTTCTCGCTGGATTTTGAACGAAATATTTCGGTCGAACAGGCGTTTCTAGCTGGCAATAGTCTGAAACAAAACGATATCGTCCGATTTTCATCTTACTCCGCGGTGCTTGGGGCAGTGGCGGCGACCGGCTGCATCGGGCTCGTCCCCCACAGCCTGGCCCGGTTCACCGAAAGCTTGCTTGACCTTCAGATCTTTGTCCCGCCGCTGGTGTTTCCCCCGCTGGAATGGACTATGATCTGGCATCGCCGGGCCGACGAAAATGAAAAGCTGGCCCAATGTCGAACCATCATAAAGGCTTGCGCGCTGCACGTGATGGACAATTTGCCGTTAGTCGCGGCCTAGGCCGCAAGTGCGGGCGGCGGGTTGTCCGGCATTCGGGTAAGCCCGCAGATCCCGATCAACCGCAGCCTCCCACCTCAGCAGTGGATCAGCCTGATCAGTTGAACGGATCCGGGCTTGCCAGCGCCACTGCGCAATTTCGTCGCAGCTCTGTCACGCAATTGTAACAGCGCATTTCTAATGCCGGGTCACGGCGTGGCGCTTCGTCACTCCATCTATTGCTCTCGATAGGGGTTACGATGAAATACTCTACCAAGCTTATGCTGGCGCTTGGCGCTGCCAGCGTTGTCGCTGTTCCGGTGGCCGCGCAGCAGATGCGGCGCAACATCCGGATTGTCGGCTCGTCCACGGTCTATCCCTTCGCCAAGGCGGTGGCTGAGCACTACAGCCGCGCCAATCCCGCCATTCCCTCGCCGATTATCGAATCGACTGGAACAGGCGCTGGATTCAAGCTGTTTTGCGCCGGCGTAGGCGCGAACCATCCTGACATTTCCAACGCCTCGCGCCGGATTAAGCTAGGGGAATTCCGCAGCTGCGCTGCCAATGGCGTAGCGCAGATTACCGAGGTGCAGATCGGTCTCGATGGAGTCGCGCTGGCAACTGCCCGCGCCACCGGCCTGTCGAACCTGAGCACGCTGGAGCTTTACTACGCGTTGGCCAAGGCCCCGTTCGGCAAGCCCAACCCGAC
>JANLQQ010000128.1:0-4604 GCA_031367905.1 Novosphingobium sp. | reverse complement strand
CCGCTGAAGATCCTGCCCGACGACACGCTGATCTGCTGCGGCCATGAATACACCGCCGACAATGCCCGCTTCTGTCTCTCCATCGAGCCGGAGAACCCGGACCTCATCGCCCGCGCCTGGCGGCTGACGGCGGAATTTTTCGCGCTGCCTGAACAGCTAAAGCGCAGCTACTTTATCGAAGGCCAAGGCGGCGCGCGAGGGTATACCCCGTTCGGAACCGAGATTGCCAAGGGCGCCAAGGCCCATGACCTGAAAGAATTCTGGCATGTCGGGCGCGATCTGCCGGAAGGTCACCGGCTGGCTGACAACTCGATGCCGCCCAATATCTGGCCAAGCCAGCCAGATGATTTCCGAGCGACATTCGAGGCCCTTTATGCCGAATTTGACCGGGTTGGAGCGATCATCCTGGCGCGGATCGCCGCTTATCTGGGGCTTGATGCAGGCTGGTTCGATTCTGCCATCGAGGACGGCAATTCAATTCTGCGCCTGCTCCATTACCCCCCGATCGAAGCTGGCCGGGGCGGCGCAATCCGGGCCGGGGCGCACGAAGACATCAACCTCATCACCCTGTTGCTAGGCGCGGAAGAGGCCGGGTTGGAGCTGCTGACCCGGCAGGGCGAATGGATGGGGATCTTCCCGCCCGAAGGCGCGCTGGTGATCAACATTGGCGATATGTTGCAACGGCTGACCAACCATGTCCTGCCATCAACGACGCACCGGGTGCGCAATCCCGAAGGCGCGCGAACCGGGTTCAGCCGCTATTCGATGCCGTTTTTTCTCCATCTGCGCAGCGACTTTCCGTTCGTCACTTTGCCCCAGTGCATCACCTCCGAAAATCCGGACCGCTATCCGGCCTCAATCACTGCGGATCAATATCTTCAGGAACGGCTGCGGGAAATCGGCCTAAAGAAATAGACGGAGGAGCCATTTATGCTGCGTTAACGTATATTTTAGTCTGATCCTGGATAACCACCACAATTGCAGAGGCAAAGGATGGCCGGGGCTTGAACGCGAACGAACTCAGCAAAGTAAATGCACTGCCAGCCAGCGAATTGCGGCAGCGTATTGCGCAATTCGATGTGGTTGCAGTTGGCATCGTTGCTGCAGCGATCATCTTGTTTGTCGGCATCGGAGGAACGGTTTTCCCTCAGATCCTGCGCGCGGTTTCCGGCGAGGGAACCGGACCAGATCGGTCGCTGACTTCGGCACTGTTGCTCAACATCGCTTTGGTAATTTTCAGCTGGCGACGCCAGCGGATGCTCACCCTTGAAATCGCCGAACGCCGCAAAGCCGAAGCGCAAGCCTGGATCCTCGCCGAAACCGATCCGCTAACCGGTTGTTTCAACCGCCGGAGTATCGGCGATGCCACTGATCGGCTGGTTTCGACCGCGCGCGCCCGCGGCGAGGAAGTGGCCTTCCTGATGTTTGATCTTGATAACTTCAAACGGGTCAATGATGTCAATGGCCATGCGGCTGGTGACAAGATTCTGCGAGAGATAGCCGCCCGGGTGACCCGGGCAATGCCTGCGGGCGCACTGGTCGCGCGGCTGGGCGGAGATGAATTTGCCCTGGTTATTCCGTTTGACCCGGCCCATCCCCAGCGAATAGAAGAATTGGCCGAAACACTGATCAAGATGGCCGCACTGCCGGTTGAGGTTGACGGCGCTCTGCTCCAGACAACGATTTCCATCGGGATTACCCGTAGCAACAGCAATCAGGGCGGCGAACCTGCCCAGACTCTGCTCCACATGGCGGATATCGCCATGTTCCACGCTAAGAAACAAGGCCGGAACCGCTATTACTGGTTCGAGGATTCGATGGAAGCCGAGTTGCGGTTCCGGGCGGAACTCGAGGCCGGGATCCGGCGCGGTGTTTCGCTGGGCGAGTTTGTGCCGCATTACGAGCAACAGATCGAAATCAGGACTGGCAAGCTGGTTGGCTTTGAAATGCTGGCGCGCTGGAAATCCCCGACGGCAGGCGAGATCGCCCCGGACATCTTCATTCCGATCGCCGAGGAAATCGGCTTGATCTCCGAGCTGTCTGAATCCGTGATCGCTCAAGCGCTGAGAGATGCGCGCGAATGGGACCCTGGATTGACCCTTTCAGTCAATATCTCCCCAATTCAGCTGCGCGATCCCTGGTTTGCACAAAAGCTGCTCAAATTGCTGGTCGAGGCCAATTTCCCGCCCAGCCGTCTCGATGTCGAAATCACCGAGAGCTACCTGCATGAAAATCTGGGTGAAGTGCGCGCGCTGATCGCCAGCCTGAAGAATCAGGGAATCAGCGTCAGCCTTGATGATTTCGGCATGGGCTACAATTCGCTCGCCCAGCTGCGAACCTTGCCGTTTGACCGGATCAAGATCGACCGGAGCTTTGTTTCAGGCCTCTCTGGCAGCGGCGACAGCACCATGATCATTCAGGCAATCAGTACACTCGCCGACGGGCTGGGATTGCCGATTACTGCTGAGGGAATCGATTCAGAATCGATCCAGAACCAACTCAAGGATTTGGGTACCTTCAAAGGACAGGGCTACCTTTATGGCAAACCCGAAAATAGCGACCAGACGCGCGAACGGCTGTCCCAGCTTGGGCTGCTCCTGAAGGACGCTTTGCCTGCCGCAGCCAAGGCGAGTAACCTTCCCACACTGGACGCCAACCGCCGCAGCGCATAGAGCGTGACGCGTAATGCGCGTCCCCTTCATCAAGATGCACGGCCTTGGCAATGACTTCGTCGTGCTCGACGGGCGCAGCGCTGCGCTGCCCGTGATGACCCCGCCCCTCGCCCGTGCAATTGCCGATCGCCACACCGGGATTGGCTGCGACCAACTGATAGTGCTCGAGCCATCAACCACCGCCACGTTCAGGATGCGGATCTTTAACCCTGATGGCGGTGAGGTAGAGGCCTGCGGCAATGCCACCCGTGCAGTAGGCATGCTGCATGGCAAGCCCGCGACTATCGAGACGCTTGGCGGCATCCTCGCCACGTCTCCCACCGCGAGCGGCGCATCGGTCGATATGGGCCGGCCCCGCTTTGGTTGGGACGAGATCCCGCTGGCCTATGCGATGGACACGCTGACGCTGCCGGTCGGTTGGGAAGATCTGGAAAGCCCCACTGCGGTCAATGTCGGCAATCCGCATGTGATTTTCTTCGTGGACGATTGCGATGCGGTGGACCTTGCCCGGCTTGGCCCGTTGATCGAACGCGATCCGCTGTTTCCCCAGGCGGTCAATGTCAATGTTGCGACGGTGATCAGCCGGTCAGCGATTCGCCTTCGGGTGTGGGAACGCGGCGCTGGACTTACGCTGGCCTGCGGCACTGGTGCTTGCGCCACTGCGATTGGCGCGATGCGGCGCGGGTTGGTCGAGCGCAGCGTGACCGTCACTCTGCCCGGCGGTCCACTCGAAATCGAATGGACCGAGGCAGGACGAATTGTGATGAGCGGCAGCGCCCGGGAAGCATTTCGCGGGGAGTTTGATTCCGCAGCCTTTGGAGCAGATGCGTGACGGCTGAAGTGATTTCGCTTGGCTGCCGATTGAACCTGTCTGAAAGTGAGGAACTGCGCGGGCTGCTGTCCGGCGCGGAAGATCTGGTGGTGATCAACAGCTGCGCGGTGACCGCCGAAGCCGTCCGTCAGACCCGCCAAGCAATCCGCCGTGCGCGCAAAGCCCGTCCCCATGCACGGCTGCTGGTCACCGGGTGCGCCGCAGAAATAGAGCGAGCCGCTTTGACAGCCATGCCCGAAGTCGACGGGTTGGTCGCCAACGCCAGCAAGCTGGATCCCCGCGCCTGGAATGTCGCGCCCGCCCACCGCACGGCCAGCCAAACCCACACCCGCGCCTTTATCGCGGTGCAGAACGGCTGCGATCACGCCTGCACCTTCTGTGTCATTCCGCAAGGACGCGGCCCCAGCCGGTCATGCTCCGTGGCCCAAGTCATCGCGGAGGTGCAGCGTCATCTGGATGCCGGGGCACGCGAAGTGGTGCTGACCGGGGTTGATGTGACCAGCTGGGGCCATGATTTGCCGGGCGCGCCGCGATTGGGCGCGTTGGCTGCCGCAATCCTGCACGCCAACCCGTCGTTAGGTCGGCTCAGGTTCTCCTCGATCGATGGGATCGAGATAGACCCGCAGCTGTTCGAGCTGCTAACCAGCGAAGCCCGGGTGATGCCACATGTCCATCTTTCGCTCCAATCGGGCCATGATCTGATCCTCAAGCGGATGAAACGGCGGCACTCGCGTGCCGATGCGTTTGGCTTGGTGGAACGGCTGCGCCGAGCCCGCGCGGACATCACTATCGGGGCCGATATCATCGCCGGATTCCCGACCGAGGATGCGGCAATGCATGCCGCCAATCGCTCGATCATTGCCGAGCTTGAGATCGTCCAGGGCCATATTTTCCCCTATTCCCCCCGCCCTGGCACGCCAGCCGCCCGGATGCCGCAAGTCGATTCGCGAATTGTCCGCGCCCGCGCAGCCGAATTGCGCAGCGATGTGGCAGAAGTGCGAGCACACTGGCTTGGCACCCTGATCGGCCAGCCGCAGCGCGTGCTTGCCGAGCGCGACGGGACAGGCCATGCGGAAAACTTCGCGCGGGTGCAGTTGGCA
>JANLQQ010000052.1:0-13824 GCA_031367905.1 Novosphingobium sp. | reverse complement strand
GGCGGGATCGAGGTAGCTTACAAGTCCGAGCTGGAGGCCGCCGAGGATCCGGCGGCACATCTGGAGGCAATTCGCGCGCGGCTCAATCTGGTCCGCTCACCGTTCCGCAGCGCCGAGCGGTTCTCGGCCGAGGATATCATTGATCCACGCGATACAAGGTCGCTGCTGTGCGAATTTGCCGATCTGGCGTGGCGGAGCATGAGTGAGATTTAGCGCGTCGTCCCCGGCTTGACCGGGGACCGCTGGCCTCATCTACGCGAGGTCGGATCAACGAGGCCAGCGGTCCCGGATCAAGTCCGGGACGACGAGAGATATTCCGCCAGAGCCGTCTGCTGTGCGACATTCAGCCGCAGTCCCAGCTTGCTGCGCCGCCACAGGACATCTTCGGCACTGACCGCCCATTCCTCGGCAACCAGATAATCGACCTCGGCCGCGCTCAGCCCGCCGCCAAAGTCCTTGCCCAAGGCCTGCCAGCCCTGCGCTTCTCCCAGCCAGTTTTCGGCGCGGGTGCCATAGGCCTTGGCAATCCGGTCTGCGTCGTCCGTCCCCAGGAACGGATAGCGCGCGCGCAACTGATCCTTCAGCGCCTGCGCGCCGTCCATCGGGAAATCGCCGCCCGGCAGCGCCTGCGTGGTTGTCCATGGTTTGCCCGACAGCGCCGGCAGCCGCACCGCCAACAGATCGACCGCTTCTTCGGCCAGGTGACGATAGGTGGTGATCTTGCCGCCATAGACACTGAGCAGCGCTGGGCCTTCCGCTTCATCGGAAAGTTCCAGCCGATAGCCGCGCGTCGCCGCCTCAGGCTTGCCCGAACCGTCATCGATCAGCGGACGCACCCCTGAATAGGTCCACACGACATCGGCGGGCGTAATCGGCCTTTCAAAATAGGTGCTGGCCCCATCGCACAGGTAAGCAATTTCTTCGTCACTCGCCTTGATCTGATCGAGCGCACCATCGTGATCGCGGTCGGTCGTCCCGATCAGGGTGAAATCGCGTTCATAGGGGATCGCAAAGAATATCCGCCCGTCGGCCAGCTGGAAGAAATAGGCATAAGCGTGGTCGAACAGCTTGGGCACGACGATATGCGAGCCGCGCACCAGCCGCATCCCGTATTCGGGCGTCTCGCCGGTCAGCCCCAGCACCGCCAGCACGGATGGACCAGCGGCATTGACCAGCGCCTTGGCGCGAAAGCTGCCTTGCGGCGTATCGATCAACCAGTGATCGCCGTCGCGCCGCGCCGCCGTGACCGGGCAGCGGGTCCGGATCTCCGCGCAATGCTCGGCTGCATCTTTGGCATTGAGTACCACCAGCCGTGCATCATCAACCCAACCGTCACTATATTCAAACCCCGCATGGAAACCCGGCTTCAGCGGCACGCCCGCCGGATGACGGGCCAGATCGATCGACCGCGTGCCGGGTAGGCGCTTGCGCCCGCCAATATGATCATAAAGGAACAGCCCCAATCGCAGCAGCCAGCGTGGACGCAGGCCCGGAACATGCGGCAGGACAAAGCGCAGCGGCCAGATGATATGCGGCGCGATTTTCCACAGCGCCTCGCGCTCGGACAGCGATTCGCGGACCAGCGCAAACTCGTAATGCTCAAGATAGCGCAGGCCGCCGTGGATCAGCTTGGTCGAGGCAGAGGAAGTGCCCTGCGCCAGATCGCCCGCTTCCAGCAGCAGCACTTTGGCGCCGCGCCCGACGGCGGCCCGTCCCGCAGCGTCGCGCGCAATACCAGCCCCATTTACCCCGCCGCCGATTACTGCGAGATCGAATAAGTCGTTCATTCCGTCCTCAGTGCGCTGTCGTTTCGGGAATAGGGCGGGGTGCGCCGGGTGGAAGCAGGCGGCGGAACAGCCGCCCCTTCTCGCTATAAAACACCAGCCCGAGCGAGGCGATCCCGCCACCGAGCAAGGCCAGCGCCAATGGCCGGGCTGAACCATCATAAGCCTGACCGATTAGCGCGCCAAAGCACGACCCGATGACCATCCGCACAAACGCCTGGAGCGAAGCTGCAGCTCCGGCAATCCGGGCAAAGGGCTGCAGCGCGATCGAACCGAAATTGGCGCCGATAAAGCCGATCAGGCACATGTTGGCAGCCATCAATGGCATGAAGCTCCACAAAGTCTCACCCGGGCTGAACGCCGCCGCAACCTGCAGGCCGCTGACCCCGATAAAACCCAGCACGGCAGCGTGGGAAACCCGCCGCGCGCCGAACCGTTCAACAATCCGGGAGTTGGTGAAATTGGCCAGGGCCATGCCAGCCGCGGTAGCCGCGAACAACAGGGGAAAAGTGCGCCCCGCACCAAAATGCTCGGCCACCAGTTGTTGGGCGCTGTTGATATAGCCGAACAGCCCGCCCAGCACGAGCGAACTGCCCAAGACATAGCCGATCGACGCGCGGTCAGTCGCAGCAGTCCACATATTAACCGCGATCGTGGCTGGAACGATCGCTTGGCGATATTCGGGGTGGAGCGTTTCGGGCAGCCGCAGAAAGGCCCATAATCCGACCACTGAGGCCATCAGTGCCATTCCGCCGAAAATCCAGCGCCAGCCAGCAAACAGCAACACAAACTGACCAAAAGTCGGCGCCAGAATCGGCACGATCATGAACACCACCGAAATCGTCGAAAGCATCCGCGCCATCCGATCACCTTCAAAGCGATCACGGATGATTGCACTGGGCAGAACCGTCAGCCCGGCACTGCCGATAGCCTGCAAAGCCCGCAGCACCAGCAAGGTCGAGAAATCACGCACAACTGCGCAAGCCAACGCCAGGCCGATGTAAAGCCCCAGGCTGACAAACAGGACCGGCCGCCGGCCGTAACGGTCCGCCAGCGATCCGGGCAGCAAGGCGCCGATTCCAGCCGAGATCAGGAATACACCGACAACCAGTTGCCGCTGGTTTGGATCCGTCACTTCAAGATCGCCGGCAATTGCACCAAGCGCCGGAAGCATCGAATCGATGCTCATCGCCTGAAGCGCCATCAGCATGGCCATCATGGCGACGAATTCTCCCGCGCCGAGGCGGAAATCCTGGTCAGGGGCGGAAGTGGCATGCATCGCGGCTGCTCCATGAGGCTTCTAACCATCGGTGACCAGCCCCTTTCGCGGCATTTGGTGCAAGGCTGTGATGCGCTAAGGTGACGGAATGGAACGTAGCCAGTCTGAATCCGATGAGATCGATGAGGAGGGATTTGGCCTCAGGAAGATCATCCATGTCGATATGGATGCCTTTTTCGCCAGCGTGGAGCAGCGCGACGATCCAAGTTTGCGCGGGCGGCCAGTGGCGGTCGGCGGCTCGTCAGACCGGGGGGTGGTCGCCGCCGCCAGTTATGAAGCACGGACCTTCGGGGTGCGATCAGCGATGGCCTCGGTCAAGGCGCTGCGGCTCTGCCCCCAGCTGATCTTTTGCAAGCCGCGCTTTGCCGTCTATAATGAAGTTTCGCGCGCTATCCGGGCGATCTTCCTCGATTACACCCCACAGGTTGAACCGCTCAGCCTGGATGAGGCCTATCTTGATGTCAGTGAAGATCTGAAGGGGATCGGATCGGCTACCCGCATTGCCGAACTTATCCGCCAGAGGATTAAGCAGGACACTGGCCTCACTGCCAGTGCCGGGGTGTCCTATAACAAATTCCTCGCCAAGCTGGCCAGCGATCAGAACAAGCCCGATGGGCTGTGCGTGATCCGCCCTGGCGACGGAGCGGCGTTTGTCGCTTCGCTGCCGGTCCGGCGGTTTCACGGGATCGGCCCGCGTGGTGCTGAAAAGATGGCTGCATTGGGAATCGAGACCGGAGCGGACCTGCTCTCTAAAGAGATCGCCTTTCTGCGCCAGCATTTCGGCAGCCAGGCCGATTATCTCTACCGCGCCGCGCGGGGTATCGACTTGCGCCGGGTCAAGGCCAACCGCCCGCGCAAATCGGTCGGCGGGGAGCGCACCTTTGATCGCGATATCTCCTCGGGCACCGCGCTTCGCGACGCGCTGGAGCGGATCATTGCGATTGTCTGGGAGCGGATCACCAAAAGCGGCGCCAAGGGCCGGGCAATCACGCTTAAGCTCAAGCTCGTCGATTTCACCCAACTGACCCGGGCGCGTTCGCTGCCGCGCATCGTGACCGATCTTGCCGAGTTCAGCCGGCTCAGCCACGCCCTGCTGGATGAGGTGCTACCCCTGCCCCAGCCGGTGCGACTGATGGGGCTGACATTATCGGCCTTGGAAGACGAGGACGAGGAGGAAGCTGCGCTAGTGGAAGCTAGCTCCCCACCAGGGCAGCTCTCGCTGCTGTGATCCAGCCGGGCAGCGTTACCGAAAAGTTCGGGGTCATTTCAATCGGCAGCGCGCCGGGGGCAAAGAATGCCGCGGCGATCACTTCGCGGCCATCGGGCTTGGGCACGCCGCAGGTAGTACCAGTGATCAGATGGACCCGGTTGACCGCACCGTGGAGCGGTTCCTCAATCCTGCCAAACTCCACTGCGCGCGCCAGCGGACAGCCGGTTTCCTCAAGCAATTCGCGGGCCGCAGCGCGAAGCGGTTTCTCGCTTCGCCCGACCCCACCGCCCGGCGGCATCCACTTGCCGCTGCCATAGCTGTGGCGCACCAGCAGCAAGCGGCCGTCCGCGTCAAAGGCCAACACCCGGCACCCGGTAAGCGGCGGCTTGCGCAAGCGCCACCAGCGCAACCGCAAGCCATGCGCCACGCGATAGGCGAGCCGGTGGAGCGGTGGGGGGATCAGGTGAAGCATGTCACCGGCTGGTTCGCCGCGCCGAGCAACCGCGCCACGGGTAGATCATTCTCTCCGCGCAGGGCTGCTTCAAACAGCGCGCGTTTTTCGGCCCCGCGTATCACGAACAGCAAGGCATCGCTTGCCAGCAGCGCCGGGATAGTCAGGCTGAGCCGGTCAAACGGCGCTTCGGGCGGGAGCGGATCGGGGGTCAGACGGCGGACGGAAAGTGGATCATCGGGCCTGGGATCATTATTGGGGAACAGCGATGCAATGTGACCGTCATTGCCCATGCCGAGCCAGGCCAGCGTGAAATGCGGCGGCCGGTCGCCTGCTTCGAGCGGCACGATGGTCGCGCCAAGGGGTTCGAGCGCGGCCCGGATCCGGCCGACATTGCTGGCTGGATGAGCTTCGGGCACGATCCGATCATCCCCCGGCCAGACCGCAATCCGCGACCAATCGAGCGGTGCACGGGCGAGGTCAGCCAGGATCGGAAATGGTGTGGATCCGCCCGGAATGGTGATCGAGACTATTCCGGCATAGTTGGCTAAAGCAGCTGAAAGCCGCGCTTCCAGCCAGGCCGCAATCTGCGCAATGCTCGCCCCGTCGATGATTTCAGTCTCGCTCATGGTCTCGGCATAGCACCGCTTCTATGCGCGGCCCATGGCTTGCATCGCCAAAACCGTCGCCAGGATCAGCAACGCGCCGCCCACCGGCCGGCGGATCAGCGAGAGCCGGGCCGTTGGAAGGGTTCCGGCGGCAAGCCAGCCAGTCAGCACAATGCAGGTACCGCCCAACGCTCCGCCAAGGCCGGCCGAAATCGGCGCGCGGGTGGCGACGGTTATCGCGAAAACCAGGAAGCGCGCGGCATCGGTCAGTTGGTGCGCTGACAGCACAATCGCGATCGCGCCGAGCGACTGGGTTGGCTCATCCGGCATTCGCCGCGCCGAGAACAGCAACATCTCCCCGCCCGCAAGGGCCAGCGCCAGGCTTGCGAACATCAGCCGCGCATCGCCCGCCAACAAAGGCGCGAGCAGCGACCCGCCATAGGCTGCCATAGCGGCTGTTACGATGCTGGTTGCCACGGCCACCCCGATCAAGCCGGGCCGCGCCCCTTGTCGCGCCGCGATTCCTGCAACCGTCAACTGATCGCGCGCGCCGATCCCGGCGAGCAGCGTGGCAAGGAATGCAAAAAGCAGCCCGCTCAATGCTGGATTGCCGAGCAGCGCTGCGCAAGCCCAGCACAATCATGCGATACAGGATTATTGGTCTGGCTCAGCGGCATAAAATACCCTCAACTTGCGCGGAAAGCCCTGTGTAGCAGCGAGATCCAGGTATCGCAAAAGTCGGCGCGCGAAGCTGCCGATCGAGGCATCCGGTTCTTAGAGTTGTTCTGTATTGCATTGAATCGCCCCTCCCCATCGGGGAGGGGCACCAAGTGCCTCTATTTCAAACGGAACACCCTAGTTGCTGGCTTCCGTCAGATCTGGGGTTTGAATTGACAAAATGCAGGCTTCGGCCAGCCTTTGGCCCGAACTCCAGGCGCATTCAACCCGTGGACCAAGCAACCAGTCGCCGCACACCCCAAGCCCGATGTCCGGGTTCCACAGCGCGCCGTGTCCTGTCCCCGCAGACAGCGCATAGCGCCAGAAATGTGCTGCCGCCGCAATCGGTTCCGGAATTACAGAACCCATCCCATCGGACAGTGCCGCGAACAGCATCGCTGAAACATCGGCCGGCGGGGTATCAAGTCTGGCACTGGACCAGTTCGGATTGGCCTGAACCACCCATGCTTCAGTTCCCGAACGGCCTGGTTTGGCGCTGTTGCGTGCTGCCCAGGCAATATCGCCCTTGTTGCGGATTACCGTTGGTAGTCCGTCCAACGGCCGATCGAACACAAACATACCAGTCCAGCAAGGTTGGGATCGCGCCGAAAGCGCAATCCGCGCCATCCCGAAATCATGCAATGAAAGGATCGCTGCGGCCTGCTCTGCCGGGATAGCCAGCACGGCGACATCGAACGGCCCAGACTGCCCGGCCTCGCCCGTCAGCCACCACCGATCATTCCTGCGGACCATGCCGGTAACCAGGTTGTGCCATCTCACCTTATGACCTGTGGCCATTTGCTTGATGATTGCATTCATTCCAGGAACGCCAACCCAGGCCTCCGCACCGGCTGGTGGCCAAGGCGCCACTAGCCCTTGATCGCTCCATGCGCTGACCAGACGGCTGAACGCGGGATCGCGCGAGGTAAAATACTGCGCCCCATGATCAAGCGTTACTTCACCAAGCGGCGTTTGCAGCCGCTTGGTCGACATCCGGCCACCGGGGCCACGGCCCTTATCAAACACTGCGACAGAATGTCCGGCATCCTTCAGTGCATCGGCGCACCCAAGGCCTGCCATCCCGGCACCGATAACTGCAAATTTCATTGCTGCGCCCACTTTACAATCAGCATCGTGGCTCAACAATTGTTCATCAGCGACAGCACTTCCTTGCGGCTCTCCGGATTGTCCAGGAAACAGCCCAGCATGCGGCTTGTGACCATGCTGACCCCGTGAGTTTTGACGCCGCGCCCGCTCATGCAGCCATGCTGTGCTTCGATAACCACGGCAACACCCTGCGGTTGCAAATTATCCCAAATGGATTGGGCAACCTGCGCCGTCAGGCGCTCCTGCACCTGAAGGCGCTGGGCAAAGCCATGCAGAACCCGGGCGAGTTTCGATATTCCGACTACCCGGTTGGACGGCAGGTAAGCGATCGAAGCTGTGCCAACTATCGGTGCCATATGGTGTTCGCAATGCGACTGGAACGGGATGTTCTTCAACAGCACAATCTCATCATAGCCACCTACCTCGTCAAAGGTTCTGGCCAGGTGGAGACCCGGGTCTTCGTCATAGCCGCTGCAATACTCACGCCAGGCCCGGGCAACGCGGGCTGGCGTATCGGTCAGTCCTTCGCGTTCAGGATCCTCACCGGCCCAGCGGATCAGGTTGCGGATCGATTCCAAAATAGTTTCCGGGACCGGGATCTTACCATCAACTGGATCAAATTCGTAACTTCTTGCCACGTAATTCATCGCCTAATCCTCCGTGAAAACAACAGCTTTTGCGTCAGCTCTGGCCCGCAAGCGCGCCCACCACTACGATCAACAGGATGGCGATGCCCTGGAACAGAACCCGCTGCGCCATCATCCGGTTTTGCTGAACTCCATAACCTTCAAGCGCCGCAGAACCATTCTGGCGGAGATGTTCGGCGTCACGAAAGAACGCCATTAGTCCCCTGATCAGGGCAGTGGCTGCGGCGATCGCGAAGCCGCCAATCATCAAGACAAGGAAGAATGTCATGGGTGAAATCCCGGCAAAAGCTTCATAATTGGCGCTAAGTGAAACTAAATCTCAGCATGTCTTATTTGAGCAAGATCGGGATAAAAGCCTACATGTCTAAAAGGGCACTTCACGAACGACCAACCATCGGCTAACTGCTACAGTACAATGACATTGGTCACGATGATCGGGACAAGCCCCATAGCCGCCGTTATCAGCAACCCGCGGCTGCCGGACAATCCGATCGTCGCGTGTAATGACGCGTTTATTGCTTTGACCGGTTACACCAATGAAGAAATCATTGGGCACAACTGCCGGTTTTTATCGGGCGCAGGTACCGAACCCTGGCTCACTGAGATGTTGCGCAATGGCATTCGCCGCCGCCAGCCAGTGATGGTCGAAATATTGAATTACAAAAAAGACGGCACTCCGTTTCGCAATGCCGTAATGGTTGCTCCAATTTTCGATGCGGCTGGCGAACTGGAGTATTTTCTTGGCTCGCAGGTCGAAATTGCTGAAGATGTAGCGCGGGCGAATGATGAGCGCCGCGAGGTTGCGCACAAGCGCGTCGCAGCGCTCAGCCCACGTCAGCGTGAAGTTCTGGTGCAATTGGCTGCGGGCAAGCTCAACAAGCAGATTGCCTATGAATTGGGCCTCAGCGAACGCACGGTCAAAATGCATCGTGCGGCGGTTTTCACTGCGCTTGGCGTGCGAACAAGCGCCGATGCCATTCGTCTGGCAATCGAAGCCGGTTACTGAGCCCGCAATCACAATCTGCCCCATGGGACAGGTTGTGGCACTGCTTCGCTTTCGGGCAGACAGACATTCCAGCATAACCGGTTTTGTCCTCCCACATTCCACCGGTATTTTGTTGGCTTACCGAAATGCGGGCCCGGCCTCCCCTCCCTTTGACTGGGTCCGCATTTTTTCCAGCAAGTGGATTGATCGGTAGGGCCAAGCTGAACGCCGCAGCGTGCCATCAACGACCCGTCAATGCGATCCAGTGCCGCAAACGGCACAGCCGGCAGGGAATTTACGGCCTTGGACTGGCCGATCTGCACCTGTTGCTGCGCTGCTTGGAATCAAGGCTCAAAAGTGATGCTAGCTCCGGTATTGAATGTGGCGGAAAGCATGCCGTTGGAGCGTGCGATCAGGTCTGCGACATGGGTCTCCAACGCGGCGTAGACCTTCTGTTCCTTGCTCCCGGCTTGCTGCGCTGCAGACGTAGTGCTGAACCAGAATTTAAACTTGCGGCCCGCAGCGCGCGGATCGAGCGCGCGTTGCGACGCCTTTCCGAGCCGCGACTGATAGATGAGGTCGATCACCGACAGCTCCGGATTGCCATTCTCGCCGTTGCCGCAGAAGATGTAATGGTCCGCTGCAACACACTGCGCAAAATTTGCGTCGAGATTATGCTCCGAGCCGTGGTGCTGGACCTTGAGTACATCGAGATGGATGAAGCCAGTGGCCAGGAAGCCGGCCTGCTTGAGCCCGGCAAGGATGATGTCATGATGCGAATCCCCGGTCAGCAGCAGCCGTTTTCCGCCTTCCTCGACCATGAACATGAGCGAGGCGATGTTGGGCGTGGTAACCCCCTTGTAGGCAGCGACGCCGTTCCAGCCGCTCTCGATCATGGCCACGTTTCCGAAATCGTCGAGCTTCTCTTTAATTTCTTTGCGCAGGCGCGCAAGGCCCGCAGCGCCGTCGGCAGAGCCAAGCCAATTGTTCCAGCCGGTTTTCAGGGCTTCTAGCTCCTGTCTGCCAGGTCCGACAATCGTGAACTGCATCGATCCTACCGGGAACGGCTTCTGCTTGCTGCGCAACAGCAGCAGCTTGGCCGGTCCCGTCGCGCCGGGAAGCAGATTGACCGGGATGCGCAGCAGGTCCGTAGCCGCCAGCCGGGATACTTTGAGCGCTTCGGGAATCGACAGCGCGATCTGCTGGAAATCGCGGCCGAGCCCGGTCAGGTCGGTGTCGCCGCTCGCCAGCAAGGTCGCCGCCGAAGCCGCGATCAGGTCTTCGACCTTGTCCGCATTCATCCCCACCTGGTCGCGGAACGCATTGTGCCATATCCCGCCGATCTCGGGCGGTCTGGGGACCTTGGGTTTGGGCTTGGGCGTCCCCTTTGCCTTGTGGTGATCGTAAAGACGCCATTCGAGCTCGTCCTCGAGCAGCATCAACAAACCAGAAATATGATCCTGATCGATGTGCGACACATAGACATAAGCGAGTTTGATCCCTTTGGTGCGCAACTTCGCCAGTTCCTTGCTGACCACGGAACGCATGCTCGGACGCATGCCGCCGTCGCATAGGAAGCGAGTTCCGTCAGCGGCCTCGAGCAGCAGGCAATCACCCTTTTCGGATTGGAAGATCTGGATTTTCATCGCATCAGACCTCCTTTCTTTCGCTAAAGCCTTGCGCCTCGCGAACTGCAGCGGCGGCATCGATCACGCCGAACCCGGCATCGTTCGACCAGGCATAGGACGCGCCAGGCAGCGGTCGGGCGGTGCGTTGCAGGATGCCCGCGCATTGCGCCGAGGTCAGGTCAGGATTTACCGCGAGCATCAATCCTACGGCCCCGGTAACATAAGGGCTGGCCATGCTGGTGCCAGTCATCGAAATCCAGCTATTGCCATCCGTGCTGAAGCCCTTGGCCGCAACGATGTCGGTGCCGGGTGCAGCGACTTCGGGCTTGTTGCGGCTGTCGCGGGTCGGTCCCTGGCTGCTCGAGATGTTAATCCGTTGCCGTGCTTCATCGAGGTTCGCCACTGCGATGACCCGGTGGCCACAGGCCAATGAGCTGATCGAATGCGAATCGACATTGCTTGCTTCAGAGAAGAACGAGGGGAACCGCATCAGCCGTACGCCGCGATGGCTGCCAACATCAATCGGGTCGTCGCGCTCGATCCAGCAATTGAACCGGCCGTCGCGGACCTCCTCGCCGACAAGACGGACGGTCCAGATCCCGGGCATAACCCCGCGCAGATTGTCCCGGTCAAGGTTCGGGGACAGATAGATCGCCGCATAATTGGCGCCGTTGGTCGGGTGGTAGAGCTCGTTGTAGATCGAGACTGTTGTGCCGCTCGGCAGCCGGCGGTTCTCAACGAACTCGGATGGTTTAACAGTGATCCACTGGCTCGCGCCCGGGGCCTTCAGCATAACAGTCAGCCGGTCCTGCGCGCCGTACCAGATTTCGAGTTCGTTCTCCGACATATCGAGCAACCCGGAGCCGATGACCGTCCACTCCAGATCGGCCGCGAGGCCACTAGCCGCAATCCGGCCGCTGGCATGGATACGCCCCATAATGAACCCCAGATCGTCGTCGTGCAGCGCTTTTTCCTGGCCAGCATTGCCCGCCGCGACCGAAATCGCCCGGCCCGGCGCAGACAGCAGCGCATCAAGCCAGCGCGACACACCGCTCGACCCGTCATGCGCAGCGCCGTTGGTTCCGAGACTTATGTTGATCGAGATGGGCTTTTTCTCGCGCGCCGCGACTTCGAGCAGATATTCCACGGCATCGACGATCCGGGTTGTGTCGGTGAAGGTCATCCGGCGCGCTTCAAGCGGCTCGTCGGGCATCGGCACCGAGATCAGGACCGCTGCGATATCGGCTTTCGGACAGACGCCGGCATTGCCAGCGGCGATGCTCGCCACATGTGTGCCGTGCGAGCCTTCGCTCGATTGCGACTGCCGCTCGACATAGGTCGCGGGAAACTCGCCGGCCGACTCGGCGGCGATCGCCGCGTTCATCAGCTTGGCCGTCAGCTCGCTGCCATAGTTGAACGGGCTATTGTGGTTCGCCGAGGGCGGTTTGCGGGAATCGCCCCCCTGATCCCAGATTGACAGGAATCGCGTAGTGCCGTGGGCGTCCCGGAAATCTGCATGGGCCCGGAAATCTGCATGGGCAAAGTCAAACCCGCCAACATCGATGATCCCGATGATGATCCCCTGGCCTTGCCGGTGGTCCGCTATCAGGGCGGCGTCCCCCACCGCGCGCGGGGCCGGGCCGGGCCCGCCATCGCGCAACACCTGCGGGTGATCGAAGGTTAGCGGCTCGGAGGGATGGACAAACGCGATCTCGGGATCGCGTTCAAGGTCTTTGAGCGATGCGACCGGTAAGGCGACCGAAACAAAATTGCGCCGGACCAGCACTTGGCTGCGATGCTTAAGTTCACCGTATCCGCGGTGCCCTGCCAGCGCCTCGAGCTTGCGGATCGTCTTCGTGCTGCCATCGTCCACTTCCCCTCTCCGGACCAGTTCCACGAAAACGTTGACGAAGGACTGGGTGGCCTGCTTTTCGGCCTTGAGCTTGGGACGCTTTTTGAGCCGGGTTCGATCCGTGCGGGACGTACTGGCCAGACTCTCAAGCACATTAGCACCAAGCGCCAGATCCTGAAGCGCAAAACCCGATTTGAACAAAGCTGCTTGCGTCTCCGCCGCGACCGGTGCGGACGTCGCCACAATCGAGCTCTGGTCCGAACGAAGTAGATTTACTTCAGCGCCACCATTCCGGATGGACCGCAGCCGCGGATGAAGTCTGTGAGATAAACGATCGGTACCTGCCATAGGTCCATCCCTCTCTATCAGTTGCAACATCTATTAGCAGGTTGCGCCCGCGTCGTCTTGACAAGAATACTCCAGTATCAGGACTAGTTTGGTTCCGAGGGTGGATTGAGATAGTAACAGCTCACTTTATCGGCCAGTTGCTTAATCATCACCGTCGCCATTGTTTTGACAAGAGGCGCTTTCGGTTGCGGAATTCCTGCCCCGAGACAGTCGCCGAAGTGGGCTGGCCCAACCGCAGCGCCGCCCGCTTAATCGGCCCAAGCCAGTTTCCTCGCTGCATCGATCAACCCGACATTTTCTTGCTCGACTGGCCGATTTCAAGCTCATCGACGAGGAGGGCTATATTTGCGTTAATTTGCAACTAATCAACTTTGTTTTACTTTCCTTAAATCCTCGGGGCCGTCATGGTGACTTCGTAATTCCATCATCAAAGTCGCACGCGCCGAGTCGTCGCTTGGCTCGATTACAACCCGGAATTTCGGACACCGGCGAAGTCGTGCACAAGGACTGGCGGCAGATGGGAATCTGGCGGATATCGATGTTGGGCGCCGAAGCGGTGCAGTCCTGGCGCGGTGACAAGGTAGATCTGCCGGACAATTTCTGGCTGCTGCTCGGCCATCTGCTCGCGAACAGCCGGCGGCGCATCAACCGGGCGCAACTGGCAGGCGAGTTGTGGCCGGAACGCAGCGAAGAATCGGCGCGACATTGTCTGGCCTCAGCGCTGTGGCGGATCCGCAAGCTGATACCGTGCTTTGGCGATCTGCTGGTAAGTGAGGGCGAAGGACTGGCCTTGCGCTCGCGCCGGGATATCTGGATCGATAGCCTGGCCTTTGAAACGCGCGCCCGGCAGTTGCTCCGTCAACCCGAACTGCACGATCCCGCCAGCCGGGCTCGTTATAAGCGAACGATCACCAGCTATACAGGCGATTTCTTGCTGGGGCGCGAAGGTGAGGCGATCGCCGTAGAGCGCGAGCGGTTGCGCGCGCTTTATCTCGATGCCGGCTATCAGCTGGCCTGCACCTTCGCCCGCTATGGAGAATGGCAGGATACGCTTGAGATTTGTCGCTCGCTTTGTGCCGCAGAGCCACTGCGCGAAGATGTCCAGCGGCTGCTGATCGAGGCCTGCCTGGCCAGCGGCAACCGCGCGCTGGCAGTGCAGCAGTATCATGGCTTTGCCCGCTATCTGGCCAGCGAGCTGCAGGTGGAGC